>JBBRWV010000018.1:0-39580 GCA_038248985.1 Phycisphaerae bacterium | reverse complement strand
GGCCACCGTCACCTCATACACGCCCAGGTAGAACGGCTTGCTGATGGTCACTTCGAACTGAGGACTGCCGTTCACCCATTTGCCGGGCGGCAGACCCTCGTCGTCCTGGCGGTCCTTCTCATCCTTCGGGCTACCCATGAGGAACTTGCCCGCCGGGATCTGCAGCAGTTTCAGTGTGACCTTGTTGCCGAGGTCCAGGACCAGCTCCTTGGGCTTAGCAGCGCCGCCAGCCCCCGCCGGCTGCGCCTGGGCCTGGGCCGGTGAGTCTTTCTTGTCGCAGGCAAAAGCGACCACCAACATTCCAACCACCAGCAGCGCCACGGCAAAAGTCTTCATCATGTTCGGTTCTCCGGTTTGAGGCTCGTTTAAGCTCGGGCATAGTTTACCGTTGCGGATACCAGAGCGAAAGGGGATCGTGCCACAGGATCGAACCGATAGGAATTTTGCTTCCGGATGAGCGTGGTGCAGTGGGCCGGGGGTGAGGAGTTTGGGGAGCTGGGAAATTTTTGGTTCTCCTCTGGGCGTTCCAAGAGGACCTTGGCTGCCGTCAAAGGCAGACCTTCAGCACGTCACCCGGGTCTGTCAGAGGCCCAGAGAGCGTCCCCGAGCTATACTCCTGATCGTGGCATCAGCACTCCTTGCGGTTGGCATCCGCGGTATTCTCACAACACCATTTTCGGCACTTGTGCCGAACCTTGAAACTTCGCCCTTCTCGCTCGTTATACTCTCCGAATCAACACCCCCACCCTCTCGCGAGACCCCCATGCCCCCTTTCGCTCACCCTCTCTACCCCCTTTGGAAATCCCAGCCCAAACGCTGGGACTACTCCACTGCCACACACCTCCTCAATCGCGCCGGCTTCGGCGGCAACTCCCAGGACATCCAAACCCTCGTCGCCCTCGGCCCCCAAAAAGCCGTCGAATCCCTCCTCAACTTCTCCGCCACCAAAGACCTCCTCCCCGCCCTCGAATTCGGTGAACTCTCCGGACCCATCATCCCTCGCGGCGGCGGTGGGGGGGCTAAGAAACTCCAGGATCTCCGCGACCGCGGCGAAATGCTCCGCGAACTCTCCCCCGAACAAAAACGCGCCCTCGTCAATCTCCGCCAGGTCGCCTCCCGCGGCAAACTCGAAGAAATGAAACTCTGGTGGCTCGACCGCATGGTCCGCACCCCGCGCCCGCTCGAAGAAAAAATGACCCTCTTCTGGCACGGCCTCTTCGTCTCCTCCGCCGTCTCCATCAAAGAATCACACCTCCTCTACCAGCAAAATCTCCTCCTCCGCAAACACGCCCTCGGCAACTTCAAAACCCTCACCCTCGAAATCTCCCAAGACCCCGCCATGCTCGAATACCTCAACAACAACCAGAACAAAAAAGCCCGATCCAACGAAAACTACGCCCGCGAACTCATGGAACTCTTCACCCTCGGCATCGGCAACTACACCGAACAGGACATCAAGGAATCCGCCCGCGCCTTCACCGGTTGGACCAACGCCGGAAACCGCTTCCTCTTCAACCCCCAAGAACACGATGACGGCGTCAAAAACTTCCTCGGCCACCGCGGCAACTTCGACGGTGCCGACATCATCAACATCATTTTCGACCAGCCCGCCGCCGTCTCCTTCCAAAGACCCGAAGCCTATCAATGGTTCGCCGGCAACAAAAACGTCGATAAACGCATGAAAAAGGCCTTTTCCGACCTCAACGACCTCGATTCCCCCAAAGATGAATCCCGTTCCACCGGCAACCCCACCCTCGATTTCCTCGAACGCACCGCCCTCGACGCCCAGCTTTCCTCCGACGAAATCCGCGCCGTTACCACAAAGTACCGCCCCGGCGTGACTTACCCCGCCAACAGCTTCGGCATGACCTTCTCCGAATTCGGCCGTCGCGTCTCCGAAAACGCCTCCAAAGGCACCGACCACGGCACCGGCGCCCCCCTGTTCGTGTTCGGAACCCCCGTAAAGGCCGGCATTTACGGTGCCCACCCCTCGCTCGCCGCCTCCAACCTTGACAAAGGCGACCTGAAATTCCACACCGACTTTCGCTGCGTCTACGCCTCCATTCTGGAAAAATGGCTCAAAGCCGATGCCGGAAAAATTCTCGGCACCGGCTTCAAAACTTTGCCCTTTCTAGCGTAAAATCGCCGTTTTTTGGCCCCCCAAAAATATTTCCGAGTGTTGGTGTGCGCACAGTCGTTGGGTTACAGTGGATGTCATAAGCGGTTGTAGCTCAGTTGGATAGAGCGGTGGTTTCCTAAACCACAGGTCGCGCGTTCGAGTCGCGCCAGCCGCATTCTTAATACCTACCCCTCGCGAATCCCCCCGCAGCCTCATCCACGTTACAATCCACCCCATGGCAACCCCCTTTACCGATGCTGACGCCCGCTTCATGCGCCAAGCCCTCACCCTCGCCAAACGCGCCCAGGGCCGCGTAGAGCCCAATCCCCTCGTCGGCGCCGTGATCGTGCGCCACGAAAAACTTATCAGCCAGGCCGCTCACCTCCGCTTCGGAGGCCCCCATGCGGAGGTCAACGCCCTGCAAGCCGCCGGCCGAAGTGCCCGTGGCGCAACACTTTACGTCACACTCGAGCCCTGCTGCCACTGGGGCAAAACGCCCCCCTGCACCGCTGCTATTCTCGCCGCAGGAATTTCCCGCGTGGTCGTCGCCATGATCGACCCGTTCAGCAAAGTCCGTGGCAAAGGCCTCGCCACGCTCCGCAAAGCCGGCCTGCGCGTCGACGTCGGCCTGCTCGAGGAAGAAGCCCGTTTTCTCAACGCCCCGTTCATCACGCGACTCTCCAAAAAACGCCCCTTCGTGATCGCCAAATGGGCCCAATCCATCGACGGCTGTAGCGCCACCGCCACCGGTGAATCGCGCTGGATTAGCTCAGAAATATCCCGCGAATTCGTGCAAAAAATCCGCGGCCGCGTCGACGCCATAGTTGTCGGCATCGGCACCGCTCTTACTGATGATCCACTCCTCATGGCCCGCCCATCGCGCGGTGCCGATATTCGACGCATCGCCACACGCATTGTGATTGATACGCACTGTCGCCTTCCGCTCACCAGTCAACTTCGTCGCACGATTCCTTTCGCCCCGCTGATGATCGTGCATGGCACCACGCTCGACAGCGCTGCAAACAAACGCCGCCAAATCCTTGCCGATCATGGGGCGATGATGCTCCCGATGCCGGTGGGGCCGGACGGCCACGTCCGCGTGGATGCGTTACTCACGCATCTGGCCACAGAAGACTACGCCAATATCCTGGTCGAAGGTGGCCCGACACTCTTGGCCGCCTTTCTTCATGCCCAACTTCTGGATGAAGCGCACGTGTTCATCGCGCCTCTTCTCATCGGCGGACCTCACGCCCGACACGCCATCGCCGGCCCCGATCTTTTACGCCTTGCCGATGCTTCGTCTTTTCACCTCGTCGAAAACCGCACGAGCGGCCCCGATGTCCATCTTGTTTTTCGCGCAACGCCTTCCCGGTACCGCCCGACCCCCTTGTAAACACCCTATTTCCGGACTTCACCCGCATCAACCCCCGCTGCTTTTCAGCCGATGAATCATGTGGAGCAGTGTCGTCCGGAGCAGCCATGCAGCAATTCAAAACTCATCGTTCCCGGGGGCCGCACAAAAGACTTCGCGCCTTCACCGCCATCGAAGCGCTCATTGCCGCAGCAATTCTCGCCATCCTCACCGCAGCGGTCAGCGGCGCACTCATGGCCGGTCGCCAGCAGGCGCGTACCGCTCAAGACACGCTCTATGCCTCGCTCCTCGCCCGCGCACTCATGGATGAAGTCACGCGCCTCCCGCTCGATGGCACCTTCAGCAGCTTCGGCCATTCCTACAGTGAAACCTCGCGCGGACTCTACAACGACGCAGATGACTACTACAACTACACAGATGGTCCCAACGACATTCAGGACATTGCCGGCAATCTCCTGGATGCGGAGTTTCAGCCCTTCAAACGCGCCGTCACCTTCAGCGTCGTCACGTATAACCCTACCGGCTGGAGTAAATCGGTCACCGCCCTGCTGGTCACCGTCAATGTCACGCGCGATGGACGTCCCCTTGTCACGTTGCAGCGTCTCGTGTGTGAATGAGGTGCCTCGCGTTGAAAAATAATTCTGCAAAAATTCGCGCTGCCCGCCGCAGGCTTGGCTACACCTACTTTGAACTCATCATGGTCGTGGCGATCATCGGCATCGCCGGACTCATCGTCGTTCCCCTTGCCACCGGCAATCTCACTTCCTCACGACTTCGCACGGCCGCCAACATCCTCGCCGCCGACATCGAATACACGCTGAGTGAATGCATCAACCGTCCCGACGATCCGCGCGTAATCTTTTTCGAGCCGGCGCAAAATCGCTACACCGTTAACGCCGTCAGTGGAGGCACCGCCATCAACCACCCCATGGATGGCCAGCCGTTCATCAATAACTTTTCCACCGACCGCAATGCTCAACTCAGCGGCATTACGCTCGACAGCGTTACCATGGGCAACTCCGCCATGGCCTTGCTCACCTTTGATCCGTATGGAAAGCCCATCATCACCAGTGACCTGCTTATTACGCTCAGGTATGGGCAACAGCGCCTCGTCGTGCAAGTGAACCGGCGTACCGGCGAAACATCCATTTACGATGCTGCTCCGTTGCCGTGATGGTAGCTGTTCCCTGCGAACGAATGGCTACTTTCTCGTCTCGTCTGCGGGCGGGACGAGCGCCGGATCCACCGGCTGCGTGTCGGATTGCGTTGCGGCCGCTGGCCCAGTGGTTGGCGCGACGGTAACCGCCACATCCCCCTTCGTTACCAGATCAATCAATGCCGCGCTCGGTTCAAACACCCAACCCGGAGTCGCTCCGCCATCATAGAGTGCCTGCCAGGTTGCCGCGCCGCCCGACGTCTTTTTCCAAAAGGAAAAGGTGCGTGTCACCAACTGCGCGTTCATTGGCCCAATCGCTTCCGACCCGGGAGTCGTCGTCGGCTGCGTCGCGACCGCATCTTCCAGCAGTGTTACTTTCAATTGTACGTCTGGCGCCGCGTTCAGACCCTGTCGTGACGTGGCCGTCCACTTCGTTGCCGCGATAGGCGTAAAACTCGCCAGGATCGGCGTAATCTTCAGTTCCTCAGCATCTACGACCTTCGCGCCGGCCTTCACCGTCCACTTCGTTCCCTCCCGCGTCAGGGTCTGGGCCTTCGCCGCCTCACCGCTGATCTCCAGCGTGCGAATTCGATTCGCATCGAGGCGCTCAACCGTCTTGTCGCGCAAGCTGAGCAGCGTCGGATGCAATTTCTCGGCATCTTCCGTCCGCACCAGATACACCGTCGATTCGCCCTGGCGCATCATCGGCGTCACCTTGTCCGCAGTCTCCGGCTTGCCGATCAGCAGCACTTCCTGTTGCACCTGGTTTGGCAACGTGAGCGTTATTTTTCTCAGGGGCGGATCCAGACCAATTGCCTTCAAATCCCCCGCTCCATCCACGAACTTGATCGCCCGCAGGGTTTGAAACACCTGTAGAAAATCCTGAACTTCAATCATTCCGCTGGGCAACGAGGCGCTGTCGTGTGCGTTGGTGGTTACTTGCCAATGGCCATTCTGCCTCAGCAGGTGGATGGATCCATCCGGGGTGGCAGTTCCACCCGATCCGCTGGCCGCTTCCTGAATCTGGATGCGCGTCGCCTGCTCAACCGCCACCGGAATGACCGCCGGATCGCGCAAATCATTCAGCGTCTTTTGCAGTTTCTTCAGCGTCTCTGCGGAAAGCATGAATACTTCCTTGCTTCCGCCCAGCGCCGCATAGACGTTCTTCTTGTTCATGGGTTCGACGTAATAACCCAGGTTCAACGTCATGAATGGTTTGAACATTTTTGCAGGCGCAGAGGCCGGGCCGCTGGCCGCCGGTCCGCTCGTCACCGATATCTCTGTTTCTTCATACGCTGTCACCGTCACCACGCTGGGCGTCATCCCCACGGCCGGCATATCCGCCAGCAGCGGCGTAAATCCCGTGGCCGTCACCCGCGACAAACTCGAAAGCACCTCTTCCACAACTGCCGCATTCGCCCTGCCCGGTATCGGCGCAGAAATTACCCACGCTCCTTCGCCCATACGTCCGGCCTGCTTTGTCAACCTCACCGTTTGTCCCGCGATTGTAATGTCCATTCGCTGAATCTGTTCCTTCGGATGCTCTGCCATCAACTTGGCGCGGAACTCCGCCGGCTCTCTATCCAGTGACGCCACGGGATTCGTGCTCAACAGGTAAATAGTCTTTCCACCATCCAGCCGCGCATAAATCCCTCCGATGGTGCGCTTGCCCAGACTCAACTTGTGCTTCTTGCCCGCATCATCCGCAAACTCAATCACATGCTTCGCTGCGTTCACCCCCGTGGCCGCCTCGGACTTCGGCCCTTCCGCCTCCGGATCAAACTTCTCCTGATAGGTCAGCCCCTGCAACTCCCCCGCGACCTCCTCAACCATGTACCGTTCCGCGATCGCTGCGATTGGTGCTGACAATTTCCACTGGCTGCCTTCGCCGCTCCCGTCCTTCGTAAAAGACAACTGCACTGCCCCGTCCCGTGAATAGCTTACCGCGCGAATTTCCTTCGGCAGCGGCGAAAGCAGCGCATTCTTCACTGTCTCCTGAGTGTTCTCTGCGGGCGTCCCGCGCCGTTGCGTGTAAATGAACGCGCTGCCCAGCAGCACCAGCACGATGACCAGGATCAATGTCAATCGAAAATTCATGTCCAACCTCTTCTGCATTTAACCTAATTCGCCCGTGCCAATTCCCAGACCAGCCTTCTCACCGCCGCCGGAAAGCCCACACAACCAACCCGGCGATCAACGCCGCCGTCGGTGCGCCCGCAAACAAAACACCCCATCGAATCCACGCCAACGCCCCAGGAGAAATATCCCGAATCCGCAGCGCCACCGATGATTTGCTGCTCACCGCGATCATGTTTTCATAGCCCGCGAGCCACCGGGTGCTGTTCACAAACAGCTCCGCATTTCCCGGAAAGGCCGCGATCTCATAAAGCCGATCGTTGTACCGCACGCGCGCCGCACGCTCTACGAGTTCGGTAAACGCAAACGTCTTCGACCCAATGACCACCATCCGTTGCGTCACGTTCTTCCCGTTGATGGCCCGCGTGCGCCACGCCGCCACCCCCATCGGCACCGGCCCCTTCACATCCAACCCCTCTTCAAACTTCGCGTCCTCCGTCAACGCACTTTCACCCCACGCCTCCGGATCGTCTCCTGTGTCCACGATGACCTCGGCCGTCACGTCCGATGGCTTGCTCGTCGCATCGATCCGCACCACCGTCGGCGACGCCGTGTATCCCATCCGCGGGATCATGCGCGCTACAAACACCGTCATCAGCCCCTGCTGCGGTTGCGTGATCGGATGCTTCGGAAACCGCTTTAATTCCAACTGCGGCACCGCCACCGTGGAGTCCTCCGAGGGATAGCTGTGTACCACCGTGTACTTTGACGCCACATTGATGCCCCACGGCTTCGTGATCTCCTCATACGGAAACCCCGACGGGCCCGGCGAAAACCGGCTCGCCGGCGTCGCCTCCGCCAAAAACATCACATCCCCACCCATCGCCACATGGGCCTTCAACGCCTCCATCAAGGCCGGCGGCGGCGGCCCCGCGGGAATCCCCATCGCCGCCATTTGCGGATTCGCCTGCTCCGGCGGCATCACCACCCACACCACGCCCGCACCAATCCCCGGCGGCGGACCGCCCGCCTCCGGCTCGCCCGTCATCGGGTTCATGCCCCCGCCCGCGCTCCATTCCAACGCCTCAAAATTCGCGTCGCGCAGTCGCCCCGCTATCGCACTGAACTGCCCCGCCAGCACCTGCTGCGCCGCCGCCGTCACGAATACCACCTTCTTCTTCACCGGCTCATGCAAGCTCAACAATACAGAGCTGATCGCCTGTTCCCCCTCAAAACTCTCCGTCGGCTCATCACTGCCCGCCTTGGCGCTGCCTTGAACCTTGAACATCTCCCCGCGCCCAATGACCTTCGCCGAACTCGACGACAACACCACCACGCTCCCCGTCTTCAGACTATTGAGCACCTCCTGAACTTTCAACGGTGCCAACTTCGCCAGCCGCTGCGTGTAGCTCTTTACCTTCGCGTTCAAATCCTCAAAACGTTTCGTGTTCGCCAGCAGGTGCTCCCGCGTCGGTCCACCAAACAACTCCTTCACTTTTTGCGCATCTGCCAGCACCTCCAACAGCGGCGCAAAATCCGTGGATTCAAACAACGCGCTGATTGTCCCGACCGCCAACGTCCACCGCGGCGATGTGCTGTTGATTTCATTGTCGACAAACTTCTGCCCCTGTTTGAGCGTCGCCGGAAATGTTCCCGAAAAAAGTCCGATGATCTCCGACGTCCGCGCCTTATCCTCCGCGGACAATCCCTTCTGCTGCAACAACGCCCCCAGGTCGGCGCTTTCCCGCGTCATAAACGCTTCGATCTCCTTCGCCAACTGCGGAAATTCACCCACCGTCGCCACGTAAGGTTTCAGCTCCTCCGTATAGCGCGTCTTGATTTGATTCTCCAGGTCTTCCTCCGCCATCAGCGAAAAATTCTTCGCCGTGATGTTCTTGCTTGCCCGCTGGTACTCCGTCAGCAGATCGCTCACCTCCTGCGAACCCTTCAGGTTGATCAATTCATACTTCTCCGCCTTGGTGTCTAGTTGCGCTAGCAGCTTCTTCGAGGATTCCGAAAGCGAATACACTCCGCCTGAAGTCAAATCCCGCCGGTACGAATACTCTTTCTGGCTGCTGAGATAGAACAGGATTCCCAAAATCGCCAGCCCCGCCAGCATCAAAGCCACCACGTTAAACCCATATATCCAGTGTCGTTGCGCCGCTGTCTTCCACGCCTCATTCTGCTGTATCATGTCCAAAGTCCTCAACCAGATTCAACGAATCTTGACCAATGAAATCAATGCCTGAAACGTAGCAATTTCCAGCGGCTCTACCGCCACTTTTTGCTCTCAATCACCAGGTATGTCATAAACAAAAACAACACCGTAAACCCGCCGAAGTACACCAGGTGCTGCGTATCAAAAACCCCCTTCGCAAAATCCTCCACGTGGCTCCCCGATCCCAGGTAACGAAAAATCGCCCGCACCGGCACTTTCACCTGGCCGAAAACACCCCAGTTCTGCGGCAAAAATCCGCTCAGCGGTTGGGCGAACGTGAAAAACCCCAGCGTCAGAAAAGACGCCATCGCCGCCACAATCTGCGCCTGCGTACACGCCGAAAAAAACAACCCCACGCTCACATACATCGTCCCCAGCAGCAGCAACCCCAGGTACGACGAAAACGTCTGCCCCCAGTCCGGCCGTCCAAAAATCACCAGCAATCCCAAATATATAAACGTCAGCCCCAGCAGCACAATGTAAAATATCATCGCCCCCGCAAACTTCCCCAACACCAAGTCCAACTCCGTGATCGGGCTCGTCCGCAGCATCTCAATCCGCCCCGAACGATACTCCTCCGAAAACAAACTCATCGTCATCAGCGGAATAATGAAAAATAATCCAAACTGCGAAAAGCTCACCACCATCCGCAACTCAGTCAAGTTCCCCGGCACAAAAACCATCATCCCAAACAGAAACCCCTCCACCAGCAAAAACAAAAACATCACCAGGTACGCGATCGGCGAGAAAAATAAACTCGCCACCTCGCGCCGCGCTATTACCGAAATCCGTTGCATAAATCCTCTTCCGTCTGTCCTAAAAACGCTGTCGTTCTTTCAACCCGCAATTTCCACAATCCCTACGCCGCCGCCGTCCCCGGATCCGTGATCCGTACAAAGAATTCCTCCAGGCTCGTGCCCTCCGTCCGCATCTCCCGCAGCCCCCAGCCCCGCTGCGCCACAATCGACGCCACCTGCTCCCGCATCTCCACCGACGCCTTGCCGCGAATATTCAAACGGCACACCGGGCCGCTCTGCAGCACGTCCACGCCCGCCACTCCCACGATCGCCATAAACGCCGACTGCGCCTGGTCCGCCGGCCCACGCAACTCCACCCGCACGCCACTGCCCGAACGATTCTTCAACTCCTCCGGCGTGCCTTGCGCCACAATCACCCCGCGCGCAATAATAATCACCCGCTGACACACCGCCTCCACTTCCTGCAAAATGTGCGTGCTCAGCAGCACCGTATGATCCCCCGCCAAATCCGAAATCAGCCGCCGCGCCTCCCGTATCTGCGACGGATCCAACCCCACCGTCGGCTCATCCAGCACCAGCACCGGCGGGTTGTGCAGCAACGCATCCGCAATCCCCACCCGTTGCCGATACCCTTTCGACAGCGTCCCGATCACGCTCTTTAACCGATCCGTCAACCAGCATCGCGCCGCCACCTCCGCGATCCGCTTCCGTCGCGCTGCCCGGTCCATCCCCCGCAATTTCCCCTTAAACTGCAAATATTCCTCCACCCGCATCTCGTGATACAGCGGCGTCGATTCCGGCAGATACCCTATCCGCTGCCGCACCTGCAAGGACTCTCTAAACACATCAAAACCCGCCACCTGCGCCGTCCCACTCGTCGGCGGCATGTAACACGTCAACATCCGAATCGTCGTCGTCTTCCCCGCACCGTTCGGTCCCAAAAATCCCACGATCGTTCCCTTCGGCACCTCAAACGAGATCCCCCCGACCGCCGCAAACGATCCATAATATTTCTTCAGACCCGAAACCACGATATCGGCAGCATGACTCATGCAGTTCCTCCAACCATTTCTTTACGAAAAGTCCTGTTCAAATACTCCCCTCCACTACTCCTGTCAAGATACAACATACGCAGATACGCCTTCTGCAATCCTTCCGGCAACCCCTTCCGATACCGATCGCTCTCCTCGCCCCAACTGAAAATATTGCACCCGAATAAAAACGCATAGCTCGTCTGCTCCATGTTCACCTGCGCATTCGCCACCGCCTTCCCCGTCCCCTCCACCACCGTCACCACCAAATCCCCCTTGCGATTCTGCTCGATCCGTTCCGGTGCCTTCGTCAGCAACTCCGCCTCCGTCATCTTCGCCACCTCCACCCCATTCCCCGTCTCCACGCCGCCAATTCCCATCGCCCAAACCGCCCTGCCAACGCGCCAATTCATAAACACTCCTTCTGTAGCAATCCATCTTATACTGCCCCGTCCTCCTCGCAATGGAACGTCGCCGCAGCCCTCTTCTCCACCCCTGCCCATCATTGACATCTTCTGCCCCGCAGGGTAAACCACTCCATATATGGTGTGGTCTCATTTCTCGCGGAGGTTTTTATGAAGTTCCGGATCGCTCTCCTGGCTCTCGCGGCCTGCATCGTCCCCCTCACCGGCTGTGAAACTCTCACCCAGACCCCGTCCGAGTACGGCAACATGGCGATTAATTCCGCCGATACCAGCGGCAAACAAATCGGTGACGATGTCGCCTACATCCTCCTCTACGATCGCGCCACCTGGCTCACCGAAAAACCCGTGCCCAATAAACCCTTCGATCCCTCCAAGGTCTACCCCAAAGGCACCCCGTACTACTTCCGCGACAATCAGTAGAATCCCATCGCCCCTCACATAACTTCAATCCCCCCCATAACCGCGGCTCGTCCGCGGTTATTTTTTTCATGCAACGCCAGTCTCCAAAAACGCTTCGCTGTCTGGAACCTTTCCCCTCGCCGCGTGTCCAATCAAATCGGATCTCGCACATGACAAGGGGCCTGACCATGCCCCATCTCCTGCTCGTCCTCCTCGCCGCCACCCTCCTCACCGCCTGTAACCAATCCACACCCCACCAGCCCGCTTCCCACCCCTTCACGCCGTCCGTGATGCGGGCATCCTTGCCCGCACCGGCATCGTCGTCGGCGGTGCCGATGAAGGTAACACCGTAGGATAAAGCCCACCAACCGGCTGCTGTTGACGCTGAACGGCTATCTGCACAGATGGGCGAAGGTGCACGAGGTGCAACGTGAGATTGAAGACGAGCGCTCGCGGCAGGCCGCGTGCGCAGGCAAAACAGAACATCCCATGAGACGCGGGGAGCCCTGCATGTCCACATGCGGAGGCGTTGATGCTGCGCCCGTTTCATTCGTTACCGCTTTTCCCGCTACCTCTTACTTCGCGTCGTATTATTTGTCTTATTCGACTTCGTCGCACGGGCCGCTCGCGGGGGCGCGGCTGCGGGCTGGCGGTTCTGCCCGCCTTCAATCCCATCCTCCCGGTGCTGTGAGTTGTCGCTCGAAGTCGCCGCCTTGTCCTGTCCCGCGTACGCCGACCACTGATTATTACCCGCAGTCCCGGCACCGCCATCTCGGCTCGCCGAATCTCACTCAGTGCCCGCTCGATCTGCTCACTTTCCGAAGGATCGCGACCAAAATCGGGTATGCCCTTTGTATCCTGCTCTTGCGTCTCGTGAACCTGTTTGACGGGATCTTCGACATGCTCCCAAGACTCACCCTCAGGCCAGGGGCCCTGCCCTTGGTTCCACGGCCCCCGGGCGTCCTCACCTCGGGACATGTTGAACGTCGTATGCACGTATCGCGGATCAGCCTGCAAAACGCCTGGCGGGAAGTTCGGCTCGATTGTCGCCAGCGCCGCCGAGAACTGCTGAAAGTGCGTCACTTCGCGGGTCATAAGGAAACGCAGCGTCTGCCGCACATACTCATCGTCTGTGAACTTGAGCAGGTATTCATAAACAATCTTCGCGCGAGACTCAGCCGCAATATTCGACCGCATGTCCACCGTCAGGTCGCCGTTAGCGTTGACGAATGAACCGCTCCACGGCACGCCGTTGCAATCCGTGACGGTCGGTCCGCCCGCCGACTGCACGCAAAATGCCGGATTATACAGAGCCTCAGCAATAACCTGCTCATGTTTGGAACTGCCCTTCATCAAACCGGTGATGGGATTCACCTCCGCCGCATCTTTGAGCTCCCCGCTAACCCCCTCGAGCAACATCGTGATGGTCGCTCCCACAATCTCTAGGTGGCTAAACTATTCCGTCGCGATGTCCATGAGAAGGTCGTACTTGTCCGGATGACTTCGCCGACAGCCAAAGCTCTGAACGAAGTACTGCATCGCAGCCTTCAGTTCCCCATTGCCGCCACCGAACTGCTCCAGCAGAAGCCGAGCAAACCGCAGGTCAGGTCGAGAAACGCGCGCGTTGAACTGTAGTTCTTTAACGTGGTGGAACATGACCGTTCTCCCGTAAATATGTAGTTATTTCAAGTCGTTGCACTCCCATACGAGGAGTGCTTTACACTACTGACGTTGATACGGTAGCTCCAAACGTTCGCCAGGCAGGGAATATCAGAAAAATTTTGCCCAGCGAAATCCACGGGTTTATTGTGCCGCGGGAGCTATGCACGGGTCAGACGTCATTACGAGTGGAAGCGCACGCCACCGACCCATACGATGTCTTGCCAAATCGTGCGGCAATCGAACGGCAGCGGTTGCAATTCAACCAGAGCCCTCAAGCACCTGTGTCATACTTGTCATGACCAAGCTGCTTCACCAGCTTGTTGTACAAGCCCAAAATCAAAAACGTCGGCGCCCACTGCCCAACAAACAACGACGCATGTTCCTTGCCCGACACTTTCAGCGCCAATGACGCCGCGATCGAACCCATCGCCATCCACAAAAATGTGTCCGAAGGCAACTGGGCCGTGACTTTCTCAATCGGCCGAGCCAACCCGCCCTCCGAGTGATCCGTGACCTTCATCTTGTCCGCCATCTGATTGGCTGCTTTCGTTACCGTCTCCGACATGATCATTCTCCTTGCAACTTGGGAAAAAAGTGTCAAATGCCCACAAGCACCTATCAGTACCCAGGCACGCACCTCACAATGCAAACCCAATGCCACGCAGTAAACATGAATATTCCTTCCTCTAAATCCCCCCGACACGCCAAAACACCCACCCCCCGCAAGACATTTCGTCCGAATCCTATGTAGCGACACTGAAGGACATCTATACGCAGCAGTTGCGCCGAGAGCGTTGAGGGGCCTTGAAAATGGCGAGTTCTAAAACATAAAGGCGGGAGATTTTCAATGTGGGAGAATGGGGAAAGTATATAGACGATTGGGCCCGTGAGTGTTTCTATAGGTATGGGGATTGCAAGGTTGATGTTTTATTGCTTCAAGATGCGACAAGGCGTCAGAGAGAGACGAGAAGAAACATACGGGATTCCATCTAAAACGTTTGCCACAGCATTCTGGATAACGGAATACTTTCAGCCCCGCTGAACTTTTGTTCGGACGGTGTTTCTGCTTGAAAGATTTTTAGAGAGAGAGGTTTTTCATGAAGTCTTCTTTTGGGATAGCACTTGCCGTGGCGGTGCCGACGATGCTTATTGCGAGCGTCGTGAATGCGGATACACGGACGTATACGTCGGTGATAGATGCGTTGAATAATTCAGGCGTGTCAGGGTCGGCCACGATTGTTGTGGATACGGATGCGAAGACGTTGGATGTGACGGTGAATGCCCTGGGGCTCTTGCCGAATCAAGTACATGCACAACACATTCACGGCCTTTTGAACAATGGTTTTGCGACTTGCCCGACGATGGCACAGGATGCGAATAAGGACGGTTTTCTTTCGGTGCTGGAGGGTGCGGTGAATTACGGGCCGATCAAATTGAATTTGACGTCTCCGCCGACGCCGTTTGGTCCGAGCCCGGATCCTGTGTTGTTCGCCTCGTATGCGGGCACTCCGGACCTGACGAAGTTTCCGACTGCACCGGACGGGACGATTAATTATCACGAATTAATTACGTTCAATTTGAATAATTCTGCGGATGCCGCGGCGTTTGCGCAACTTCAGGATATTGACAATCAGCATATTGTACTTCACGGCGCGTTTGCGCCGGAGAGCGTGGACACGGTCGGCGGCGATCCGACGAATATTATTTACGATGGGCTGCTTCCGGTGGCTTGCGGTGAATTTGTATTACAGGACAACGGCGCAGGCGTGCCGGAGCCATCGACGCTGGGATTGCTGGGGTTTGGTGCGGCAGGGTTGCTGATGCGGCGGCGTGTGAAGGTTGTTTGATACGTGGCCTATTCTGAATACAGAAGAAGCCGGGGCGATTGCTCCGGCTTTTTTTTGTTTTGGATCGTACATTGTTTTGCAGTGTGCTCCGTTCATTTCACCAACCCGCTGTTGTTGACGCTGAACGACTATCTGCGCGGGTGGGCGACGCTGGCGGAAGTGCAACGTGAGATTGAAGAGGATCGTGCGCGGCAGGCGCATGCGCAGGCGAAAAAGAACGCCCCATGAGACACGGGGCGTCCTGCATGTCCACATGCGGAGGCGTTGACGCTGCGCAGAAATCATGGGAAACCGAGGCATGATGCCGGGTGCATAGGGCTTGGCCCGAGCCACTGAAACCGTATACGCCCTTGCCGGAAGAAACCGTTATCCGCATCCCCACCACAACCGGCGTGCCGAACGGTTTGGCCGTATCTCTGTTTCTCGGTCCTCGCTCCACTTGCCGGCGTTCACGCGAGAGCATCGACGGGATCGCGAGCCTCGATACGGAAGTCGGCACCAAGCGATCCCAAAACTCCATGGAAAATATGTTGGAGAGCATTGTTATTCGATCACTTGAAAGAGCCTCACCCCTCCCGATTCGTCACCCGCCAGCACCGCAGTGTCATCGGGCGACCATATCACTTGCGTTATCGCCGGTCCTTCCAAAGACGCCGATACGGCAGAATTCCCGCGCAACGGCCGCCAGATCATGACTCGCCCCTCTTCACCACCCGTGGCCAGCAGCTTCCGGCGATGTTGAAATGCCAAGGTTGTCAGCGAGCGTTCATGAGCTTCCAAAATCATAGGTTCGCGATCGCTGGGGCCCGGCGGCGAGCAATCCCAGATGCACGCTTGAGAGCCGCCGCCATTCGCCAGCCACCGGCTTGAAGAATCCCAGGAGAGTTCCTTCACCTTCCGCGGAAAGCCCGACATCTGGTAGTCATGGCCTGTCTCTGTCACCCAGAAATGCACCGTCGCATCCTGGTCCCCGGTTGCCAGGAAGCGGCCGTCCGGACTCCAGGCAAGCACGAGTGAAGATCCCCGCCAGCGATAAGTACGCGTCGGCTCAGGCAAATCCGCATTCCATAAAGTCACGCATCCGTACGAGGTCGCCGCGATCTGATGAGACTCTGGCTTCCAGGCGATGTCCAACACCGTGCTGGAATGCGGACCAAATATCTTTAGCTCATTGCCTTGTCGATCCCACAAACGAACAAATTTGCCCGCTGCCACCGCCAATATCTGCCCATCCCCACTCCACGCGACGCGCTCCGCCCATGGGGCAGTTGCTTCGCCTGACCAGGCCAATTTCTTGGAGGCAACATTCCACACCCTCAAAACTGCATCCTTGCCGATACTGGCGAGCAAATCGCTTTCCGGCGACCACGCGATGCCCGTCGTTCCACTGCTACACCCCTCAAAAGTGCATTCGGCGGTTCCATCGCGCGAGCGCAGCACATGAATGGGGCCGCTGGCCGACACTGCCGCCAGCAACGTCCCGTTCGACTGGTACCCTACATTCAGAACGTGGTCGGGAAGTTCCGTCTTCCATCGTTCACGCAAAAGTTCTGTTCCTCGTTTCAAGCCAAGCATGCGCTAAACCCTTCTTGAAGAGCCTTCCGATCCAGATTGCGACCAATGAATATCAGCCGATTGTGCCGCGCCTCCTCACCCCACGGTCGATCCGGTCCGCCCTGGCACAACATATGAACTCCCTGGAACACAAATCGCTTATCCTGTCCTTTGATGCTCAATACACCCTTCGAACGAAAAATATCCTGGCCCTGCGAAACCAAGAGCTCGCGCAGCCATGTGTCAAAGCGACGACCATCAAGGTCGCCCGGCGTCTCAATCCCAACTGAGGTAACCGCGTCGTCATGTTCGTGGTCGGGTTTGAACGCTCGTGTGGCGAAGGGTGACACCGGGCCGCTGAAATTCTGCACCACCATCCCGAATTCTTCCGGATGATGTTCAGTGAAAATCACATATGCGCCAGCCTCGGCAATCTCAACGTCAAAAAGGAATGGTCCTTCGCCTTCCAGTTGCATTTGCCGCGGCAAACTGTCTGGTTGGATTGCCTGACCACCGGAGGAGACTGATCGTGGGTCGCCGCTGAAGGTGATGGATGCCCGGTCCGCGCCTGTGGTAAGCGCCGCATCCACGGGCCCCGCCACTTGCACCACTTGAATGTCCATTGTTAGGTCGGGCCCTGCATCGGTCCTGATTTCATGGTGGCCCGCCTCCAACTGGAAGACCCCGCCCCACTCAAAGGGATATTCCGGTTCGAGAAACTTGGGATCCAGTTCAATGGCGCGATCAAAGTGAAATCCGCCCACATCCAGAACCTTGGCCAGATCGATTTTCGCATCCTGGGCGCGATATACCTTGGCGACCGCATTCATGGTGTGAATGCGATCTTCAAGGCGATCAATCACCTCCTCCGGAACCAAATCAGTCTTGTTCAAAATGAGCACGTCAGCGAAGGCGATCTGCTCCTTGGCCTCATCACTTTCCTCAATGTGCTGCCAAATGTGCTTCATGTCGACCAGCGTCACGATTCCATCGAGTCTGAAATTCTCCTTCATGTCGTCATCCATGAAGAACGTCTGCGCCACCGGACCCGGATCGGCCAGGCCCGTTGTTTCAATCAGCACGTAATCAAATTTATCCCGGCGTTTCACCAGATTGCCCAGGATGCGGATCAAGTCGCCGCGCACCGTGCAGCAGATACAGCCGTTATTCATTTCAAAAATCTCCTCGTCGGCGGTGATGACCAACTCCTGGTCAACCCCCACCTCGCCGAACTCATTTTCAATGACCGCGATACGTTTGCCGTGATGTTCCGAAAGAATGCGGTTGAGTAGGGTGGTTTTTCCTGATCCGAGAAATCCGGTGAGGACGGTGACGGGGATACGGGTATCCAAACTGGCCATTTCTGAACTCCATGAGGCGAGGGGAAAAATTTCGACCGCCCTGCCAGCGGGACGCCTGTGAGTCGCGCCCAGGCACCCCGCATGGGGCGGAGAACGTATATCAGCACGCGCTGCGACCGGTGCGCCACGGCGACGTTTATCGGCGCGCCCGATGGATTATAATGCAAGTGAATATCTAATGGAAGTGAATTGCATTTAATTGGCGGCGCGGTTCTTCCGTCGCGCGCCTACCGCATTTTTATGCGACCGGAAACGGCGACGCAGCCAAAATCCTTCCGCACAATGAGTGCACATATCTACAATATTCGAAAATAAGCGATTGCGCCCACGCGCAGGTTGTGCCATGGTGGCATCATGGCCAAGCATATCCCCACACCCGATCCCGCGCCTCCGGAATTTGCCCAGCTCCCGCGCCTTCTCCGACGTCGCATACTTCAGGCACCGTCGGCGGCGGTGCCGCCGAAGGTCACGCCGCAGGATAATGCCTACCAACCCGCTGTTGTTGACGCTGAACGACTATCTGCGCGGGTGGGCGACGCTGACGGAAGTGCAACGGGAGATTGAAGAGGATCGCGCGCGGCACGCGCCTGCGGACGCGAAAAAGAACGCCCCATGAGACACGGGGCGTCCTGCATGTCCACATGCGGAGGCGTTGACGCTGCGCAGAAATCATGGGAAACCGAGGCATGATGCCGGGTGCATAGGGCTTGGCCCGAGTCACTGAAACCGTACACGCCTCCGCCCTCGCGCCAGCCGTCATCAAAAAATCTCCCCCTTATTCAACTCGCCATTTCACCCATTTTTGCCGATAATCCATCCTACCCCCTGGTGCGTATAATCCGTAACGCCCCCTTGGCACGCTTTCTCAACCCCACGAGGTTCAGTCCCTATGCTCAACTGCAAGCCCCCACGCGGCACCCACACCATCGGCGCGGCACTCGCCGCCGCCATCCTCTCCACCGCCCTTACTGGCTGCTGGTACTCCCCGCCCAACCCCGCCCTCGACAATTATCTCAAAGGTGCCCTCTCCGCCGAACGCGGCCAACTCGATGAAGCCCTCAACAGCCTCAACAAAGCCATCGAAAAAAACCCCCAGCTCGGCCTCGCCTTCGTCGCCCGTGGCGATGTCTACAAACAAAAAGGTGACTACGCCAAAGCCGCCCAAGACTTCGAAGAAGCCACCCGCATCGAACCCTTCAACTTCAACGCCAACTATCAGCTCGGCCTCATGTATCAGTATCTCAAAAAATATGCCGAATCCGTTCGCGCTTACCAGAAAGCCGTCGAAATCCGCCCCCTCGATCCCGAAGCCAACATGAACCTCGCCACCGTCTTCGTCCAGAATGGAGAACCTCTCCGCGGGGTCAGCTACGCCCAACGCGCCGTCACCGGCGCGCCCGATGATCCCAACACCCATGCCAATCTCGGAATCCTCTACGCCCAACTCGGCTATTCCGAGCTCGCCGTCCAGTCCCTCAAAAGCTCCATCGAGCTCAACAGCAAGCAGCCCGAGGTCTACCTCAACCTCGCCCAGGAATACATCAAGGCGTCCAAATTCGAACAGGCCCGCCAGGTCCTCGAAACCGCCCGCGACATCGCCCCCACAACAGCCATCTACGAGCGCCTCGGCCTTGTCTGCTACAAGCTCAAACGATTTGCTGACGCCAGGGAAGCCTACAGGCAGGCCCTCCAACTCCATCCCGATTATTTCCAGGCCCTCAACGGTCTCGGCGTCATTGCCATGTCCCAATCCCTCTCCACCGATCCGCCAAGCATCGACCTTGCCAAGGAAGCCCTCGGCTACTGGGATCGCTCCCTCAAAATCCAACCCCAACAACCCGTAATTCAGCAACTCGTGAACAAATACTCCGCCGGCAAGTAGTACAATCAGAGAGCCGCTTATTCGTTCCCCGCGGCTCTCCGGATTGGAGGCCGCCGATGACCGAGATTCTTGTCATGAACCCCCGCGCCATTCCCCCATCTCCTGCCCCCGTTGCTTCGCGCCTCAACCCCTTCTTTCTCTGGTCCAGCACCATCACGGTCTTCTTTCACCCGCGCCAAGTCGCCCCACAATGGACCTACGTCTCCCTCCGCGCCGCCATCCCCATCGCCCTCGTCAACGTCCTCTTGATAATCCCCTGGGCCTACTTCGTCATCGCCTCCTACATCTCTCTCGACCGCTCCCTCCTACGCACCGCCTACCGCGGCCCGTGGGTGGCCGATCCGGTCGCCGCCTTCTCCAAAGCCTTCACCGGCATCACACCCCAGATTACCAAAGTCCTCTCCGAACTTGATACACTTTCGCGAATCGGCACCATCGCCTCCGTCGCCCTCGCGGTCGTCTCCGTCCTCACCATCGCCTTCTTTATCCTCCTTCCCTTCGCCGCCCGCCCCGGCTCCACCCGGGCCGCCCTCCGTCACACCGCCCGCTCCACCCTCCTTCTGACTGGTGCCGTCCACCTCTGGGGCTCCCTGGCCTCCCTGACGCTCCTTATTCTCATCTGGCAGAAAAACTTATCCGGTCCGGAGAACGTCGCCCCACCCCTCCTCTTCCTCTTCGCTGGTTTATGCCTCTTTACCCTCGCTATTGGCATCATCACCACCCGTTTTGACTACCGGCCCCCCCTCGAACACCCCTCTCCCCGGCCTCCAACGTGCGAAAAATGTGGCTATGACCTACGTATGACCCCCCTCCAGGGCCGTTGTTCTGAGTGCGGAACCCCTGTTTTAGACTCCCTTGACCCCCTCTCCCGCCCCCTTTCCCCTTGGGAAAAGCACCCCTCCCTGGCCCATCCCAAGGTCATTTTTGCCCACGCCAAAATGCTCATAACCTCCCCTCGCACCTTGTTTTACGCCATGCCGATCCGCACCGGCCACTGGGCCGCCCAGTACTGGCTCCTCCTCTCCGCCACCCTCGTCGGCCTCCTCGCCTCCCTCATCGTCCCCGCCTTCTGGCTCATCGGCCTCTTCGAAGACTGGTCCTGGGCCTTTGTCGCCGGTGGGATCGCCATGGGGACCCTCTGGGCAGGAATGGCGATGATGATGGTAGGAATTGAGACTCTCGGCTTGGTCACATACGGACGTATCCACCGTCGCCCCATAGAGTTAGCTGCCGCCGCCAAGACCACCTGCTACGCTTCTTTCCTCATGTTTTTATGGGTATTACTCGGCGGAATTCAGCTTCTGGCCCTCGCCGCGTGGTTCCATTACAGCAGCGTCAGCAAAGGGTACATATCCAGCAGCCTCGTCCAGGGAATCACCGTGGGATCGTTTGCAATCGCGCATATAGGAGGAATTTTGTGGTACGAAATCACTGTGTATCGAGGAGCCCGCGCAATCCAGTGGGCTAATCGCTAGCCGAACCCCTTCGCTGCCTTCGAAAAAGGCCTACCTGTTTGGGGGGCATACCCTATAAGTTGTGGATTAATAACTAAAATGGCTACTTCAGGGGGTGTGCTTTTCATAAAGTACTTGGCAATATGGGGTTTTGGTGTATATAATACTGGGTTCGCTGCGTGATTTTGTTCACCTTAATTTTTTTTTGCAGGCATAACTTCACTTGTTGCGCGCAACAAGTGTTTCATGAGGATTAGAATTCGATAAAAATCGATCGGGTGTAGGCAATCCCGATTACTTGATTTTTCAATTCCGGCACAGTCTTACGCCCGCCCGAGGAGTCGTCACGCGACGACAGGCCTGTTGGATTCGCTCTGTCGATCCCAGCGCATCATCACCTCTGGCCCCGTATAAATTGTCACCGGCAGTTGATAGGCGTCCGCAAGCCGACACCGGCAAGCCCGACGCCAGCCCCTTTGGAGGAACCGTGAGTAGTACAGGCACCCAAGTTCAACCACCGGCGACGGTGAATACCGTTCCGCTGGCCAAAGCCCACTCCAATCTGAAATTGCTGGTCGAAAAAGGCAAGCAGAATGGTTACCTCACGTATGAAGAGCTCAATGAGCTGTTGCCTGACGATGCCATAGCGCCCGATCGCCTTGATGCGTTGATGCAGCAGTTTGACGAGTTAGGTATTGAGCTTCTGGATGAAGCCGAGGGGAATAAGCAGGTTGCCGCGCCGGCGCCGGATGAGCCGGACTTGGCGATGATGCAGGCGGCGGAAGAAGAAATTGAAAAGATGGACGAAGTCGACGTGGAAGTCGGCTCGAAGCGCATTGACGATCCGGTTCGCATGTACCTGACGCAGATGGGCGAAATCCCGCTGCTGACTCGTGACGAAGAAATCCGGCTGGCAAAGAAAATCGAACTGACGCGCATGGCGTTTCGACGCAAGGTGTTGGAATCGGATTACTGTTTGCAGTCGGCGGTAGATATTCTGGCGCTGGTCGAGAGCGGCGAACTGCCCTTTGATCGCACGATGCGCATCAGCACGGCCGAGGTGGACGCCAAGGGCACCATTTCCAAGCGCATTCCTGAAAATATCGGAACGGTGCGCAAGCTGCTGGAACAGAATCGCAATGACTGGTCACGGGGTCGGGAGTCAGGGACAAGTGAGGGGCAAAAGGAAGAAATCGGCCGGCGCATGCGAAATCGCCGGCGCAAGGCCGTGACTCTGCTGGAAGAGTTGAGCCTGCGGACGAGCAAGGTCATTCCGCTGATGAAGAAGTTGCAGGGCATCAGCAACAAGTTAAACGAACTGAAGAAGTTCTTGAGTGACCTGCGGGCGAAGCTGACCGAAGACGACCGCCTGGCGATGCAGGAGGAGTATGAAGGTCTGCAGGAGTTGGTGCTGGAAGAGCCGGACAGCCTGACACGCCGATGCCATCAGATTCACCTGGTATTCAACGAATATGAAGACGCCAAGCGCAAGCTATCCGGCGGAAATTTGCGGCTGGTGGTGTCGATTGCCAAGAAGTATCGCAACCGCGGGTTGTCGTTCCTGGATATCATTCAAGAAGGTAACACTGGCCTGATGCGGGCGGTGGATAAGTATGAATATCGCCGCGGCTACAAGTTCAGCACGTATGCCACATGGTGGATTCGCCAAGCGATCACGCGGGCGATTGCCGATCACGCCCGGACGATTCGAATTCCCGTCCACATGATCGAGACGATGAGCAAGCTCCGGAACATCAGCAAGAAGTTGCTGCAGGAGCTTGGACGCGAACCGACGATTGAAGAGATCGCCCGCGAAGCGAAGATGCCGGTGGGGGAGTGTCGCCGCGTATTGAAGATCAGCCGGCACCCGATTTCGCTGGATCGTCCGGTCGGCGAATCCGAGGACAGCTATTTCGGTGACTTCATCGAAGATGAGGCTGCGGAGAATCCGGTTGAAACGGCGACCCAGGAAATGTTGAAAGAGCGCATTGATCTGGTACTGAAAACGTTGACCTACCGGGAACGAGAAATTATCAAGCTGCGATATGGTATTGGCGACGGCTACACCTACACGCTTGAGGAAGTCGGCCGCATCTTCAAGGTGACGCGCGAACGCGTGCGACAGGTGGAGGCGAAAGCCATTCGCAAGTTGCAGCACCCGGTGCGGGCCCGCAAACTCGAAGGTTTTCTGGATGGCTCGATTTATGCGACGCTGGGCCAGATGCCGGCGGGAGATTTGTCTACGCTTGAGGACATTGGCGACAGCGATGAATCTCACGATGAGCAGAATGGCGCGGAGGCACATCACGAAGAGTGAACAGTTTTGACGTTCAAAAACAGAAAGACTTGCGAGTAGCGTCGCGAGTCTTTTTTGTTGATGGTTGTGCAGTTCAACGTGCGGAAAGTCGGCGATGGTTGCATGTGGAGAGAGGTCGCCACATACTCAAGTTTGTCGACTTTTTAATGTTGAATAATGGAAGGCAACACGATGGCCAATGTGTCCCCAACGCCACCGCATTTCATCGTAACCGCTGGTTCCACATATGAACCCATTGATCAGGTGCGTGGATGGGGCAATATCTTCACTGGACAAACGGGTTTGGATATCGCGCTGGCGCTGCTGGACTTGGGCGATGTGACACTCCTGACGTCCAATTCGATCCATGTGACCCAGTACAACGGTTATTCGGGAAAACGCGGCATGCTGGGTGCAGAATCATTTCGCACGCATGCTGATCTTCTGGAATTGCTGACTGAACGGATGACCAGTGGCGATCATGTGGAGGGCGTGGCAATGTCCGCAGCAGTGTCGGACTACGCGCCCGCGGGATCGTTTCGAATACATTCTCGCGAAGCGGGAGCCAACGGCACAGAGACATGGGTGGTGGAAAATGTGGATGCCCCCAAGGTGAAGAGCCTTTACGGGGAGATAGCTGTGCGTGGTCTGGCGACCATGAAACTGGTGGATCAGTTTCGATCCGCATGGGGTTACGAAGGACTGTTGATCAAGTTCAAACTGGAAGTGGGGATTGCGGAGGAGCAGCTCATCGCGGTGGCGGAAAATAGCCGCAAAGCGAGCAGCGCGGATATGATCATTGCCAACACGTTGGAGATGGTGAAGGGGGAAAATCCGGGGGCTTATTTCATCGACGATCAGGGGGTGGTGCGTATCGCACGCGACAAGCTAGCGGGGGAAGTGGCCAGTCGGGTGGCGAAGTTTCTGCAGAAGTAGCCGCCCTTATTCTTCAAACTGGGCCCAAACCCAGGCGGCTTTGGATTTGTCATATTTTTCGTACCAGTCACCTTTCTTGGCATGGCCCAGACGCGCGAGATAATACGAGAGCGCCACGTCCTCCTTCTTGACTGACCTGCGCGCGGCTTCCTGCGTGTAAAGAGAATCGCGATCGGCGTTTTCGGTAGTAAGGAGGGCCGCTTGTTCCGCACTGAGTTCACCGCGTTTGGCGAGCAAACCGGTGTGAGACTCACCCGCGAGGTGAGTATCAAGCAATGCGCGGATTTGAGGATTGCGATCGGCCATGGCTTTCTTGAGGTCCGCTTCCGAGGCAACCAGTGTGCCGCGAGGATTCCCGAAATCCACCAGCGTGGCCACACGATTGAATTCGGAGGGAAGCGCAGAAGTTGGGCCCGGAGGAAGACCGATATCTTCCGGACGAACGACCCGTTTGGCCTTTTCGCCAGTAATTTTTTCCATATCCTGCCGCGCTTCGTGGATGACCAGATCCAAGCGGCCGGTGAAGTTAATGTTCACTTCCATCGGCTTGGGTTGGTCAACGACGATCGTGTGCCGCGTCTCGCAGCCATTCATGAATAGAGCGAGCGTTGGGATAAGCGATAGAATCGTTTTCATGGGATCTCCTGGAAAGGATAATCGTCAAAGTTGGATGCACATCTTCGTACCATTGTAAGTATAGCCAAGGTAACGTGTTTTTCTCGCGTGGCGTCCGCACCGCGATTTAAGATTCAGGCCGAGTGGTGGCGGGCTGGGTTGCCGCGGGGCGCGTGGTAGCGGGTTGAGTAGCCGGTCGGGTGGAGGCCGGGAGAGTTGCCGCCGGCTGAATGGGGCCACTTGAGGCCGACTGCTTTTGAAGTCCGGGCAGAAACTCGCCGAGCCCTGTGCCAAGTCCGATGACATCCATCACGCTGGTACGTGCTATCACCAATTTGAGTCCTTTTAGTTGCAATGGATAGTTAATCAGGACAGGCTTGCCCTCGATTTGCACGGGTACCGCGTAACCGGGCTCGCCAGGCGATAGTGGCACCCGGGTGTAGTTCAGTTGGACCTCCAGGTCACCAGAAGAATCGCCGGCACCAATCCTGCCGACGGTATACGGATAGTCCTTCAACTGTGCGGAGATTATCTGGTCGAAATTGCTGGGCATTGGGGCGGAATTGCCAATCGCCTGTTTGGCGACCGGTGCCAGTATACTGGCCACCTCTTCGCTGAAACGAAGCCGCCCTTCACCATCAGTGTCCAATTCAATATTTCCGACGAGTTGATCACGGGAATTACGGATCAAGGTGATTTCGCCACTCACGGTGCCTTGGGCACCGAACTTCTCGGTGAGGAGATTTTTTACCAATACATCCTGCTGGAGTTTGGAAACGATAATTTTGGAGGAATTCAGACGATTCTGCATCACGCGGTACGACCCACTGGGCTGAATTGTACCTCCCGCAAAGGCCATTTTGCTTACAGGATCGAGTGTGACAACGCCCTTGTCGAGCGAAAACTGGGCGGCAAGATTGGAAACGACGTTTGTACCGTAGGCGACCTTCTCGATGCCGAACACGCCCCGGTTAATGATAATGCGGTTCACGAACTGTTCAAGGTTCCTGTGTGCGTCCCACGCGACTTGGAAGGGCACTTGCGCCGTGAACTGCGTCAGCTCTATGGATGTTTCGCTTTGAAGCTTCATGCCAGCGCTCAGTTTGTCGATTGCGAATGATCCGACTATCCGGGCGCCCTTGTCCATAAACTCTGCTTCAAGTGTGAGTTTTTCGATACCGGCATGAATTCCGTTTTGAGTCAATGATTCTGATTTTCCAAAAATATTCTTCAACGCATCATCTGTCAGTGTCAAATTAGTGAAACCGGACGCGGTAATAGAAAATCCGCGAATTGCAGACAGATCGGACGGCAGGCGTATCATCGCGTCAATCGTTGGATTGCCGGCGAGGGTGAACTTGGCATCGTTCCAGGTGAGCGAAGAGGACTCTGGTAGTGTTATTTTCAGAAGGGCAGAGTAGCTCTTTATGAGGGATCCCTCTTCCAGCGGAGCCTGAACGATCGACAAAGATGCGGAAACATGCGTATCCGTCCGAACGTGCTCCGGCAGCCACTTTTTGAGCAACTCTGGAGAAAAATTATTCAGATAAACGGCCACATTATCGAGTCTGCGCGAAGCGATATTCAGCCCTGCCGTCGCATGAAACGATGTGTCCTCAGCCATTGACGCCGTGAGGTCATCGACCTTGAGGAATCCTTCTGCATCCAGCGAAAAATCGCCCTTGAGGTTGTTAAGGTTCAAGGTTGCACTAGAAATACTCTCCGCCCAGATCCGCCCCTTGCTCAATACCGGCAGACTGTCTATTCCTGAGAGAACTCGGGGCGACCACTCCCATTGGCTGGATATCCCTACGCGATTCAGAACGATGGGGTCTACGAAGCCGGTTGGATCTTGGATCCCGACGACGTCCCCCGTGTTGATTTCCAGTCGCCCAGCCAAGGTATCTTCAGTGTGCTCATTCAGCGTGAGCTTGGCACTGAGCAGTCCCTGGATCTGATAGGGCAGGCGTTTCTTGAGATCGTCGGGCAGGCGCGAACGCAGTTTGAAACCGTCCAGATCGCGAAGTGTGAGTACCCCGCGTTGCGGAAATGTACTCCGAAGCGGCCACGCGCACGAAACCACGATGGAGCCGTCGAGCGAGGTGGCAGTCATTTGCGCGAGGTTGGCGACGCCTTCCTCCACTTCGCCGTCGGCATTTAGCTTGGTGAGCCGCCACGGTCCACACTGGATCAACGCGGCGGCGATGTTGCCCTTGCGAATGATGAGCTCATCCAGGGCGTTGGCATTCAGCGGCACGTCCAATTGAGCGGTGCCAGACAAATCTTCAATTGCCATGGGAAGGCCCGGTCCCTCGAACTTCCCCTGGATGCCGCGGGCGCTGATTTCTCCGACAAATCGGGGATCCGTACCTGCAGTGACCTTGCCAGAGAGATAAAACGAATCGAGATGCACTGATACGCCGCGTTGAAGATCCGCAGGCAGTTGCGCGAAACCGGGCCAGAGTGCGGCAATGAAGTTGCTCGATGCGGCGGCCGTAACGTTGCTTAACAAAAAGTTGCTGATTGTCACATCCGTGTTATCGCCGCTGGTCTTCTCTACGCGCAACTGCCCCGCAATGCTGGGCAGTTCAGCTGCGGCATTATTGCGTTCACCGAGGGCGACGGCGATTTCCGTGATGGCGCGATCGGAAGGCCCGGTGGTACGAATGTGCAATTGCAGCGGTATGCCCCTGTTGATGCCGGGCGGAAACAGTTGCAGCCACGGATCGTAGCTTTCGACAAAAATGTCCCCGGTGAGAACAATCTGGTCCACCCGCAGCGGCGGTGCCGTCGATGGGGGGGGTAGAGGGAGTTTTGTTCCAGAATAGTCGCCGGGATTCAGAAGCCTTAGGATCGTGAACTGCGAATCTCTTCCAGAGCGGGCGTACACCCGAAGCCCTTCGACATCCAATGCACGCAAGTGACGAGAACTCACTTGAGACCAGTTAAAATCCACGCGCGCGGTATTGACTTCAATCAACGGTTTTCCGGAATGGTCGTTGACGTCGTGTATCGATAGGTCATATATAGTGAGGACTCCACCCAGGTTGAGGCTGGCCTTGCGTATCGTAATTTGAAACGGCGCATATTCTGACGAGGAAATGAAATGACGGACAATGGCCGTGGTAAACAGGAAAGGCAAGGTCAGCGTGACCGCGACAAGGATCGCCAAGCCGGCAAGTATTCGCACGCGTTTCCGCTTCCAAAATGGTTTTACAGCAGCCATTGCTTCATCTTAACACGCAGGCGCATTTTGCCCACGCCTTGACAGCATCTATAATCATTGCCCCACGCCGATCAGTCAGCGTGCATTGAAGTCCTGATTCTCCAGAGGAGTACCGATGCCCGAGTGCCAGAAGTTTCAAGTAGGCATCATCCAGATGGCCTGTTCGCCCGATCCCACGGAGAATCTTGAGAAAATAATAGGCAAGATTCGCGAAGCAGCTTCCCGAGGAGCCCAAGTCATCTGCACCCAAGAGTTGTTCAAGTCGCAGTATTTTTGCCAACTGGAGGATACAGCGATTTTTGACCTGGCCGAATCCATTCCGGGACCGAGTACCGAGGTACTGGGTAAACTGGCCCAGGAACTGAATGTCGTTATTGTCGCGTCATTGTTTGAAAGACGGGCCGCGGGGTTGTATCACAATACGGCGGCGATTATTGATGCCGATGGCACGCTGCTGGGCGTCTATCGCAAGATGCATATTCCGGATGATCCGCTGTACTACGAAAAATACTATTTTACGCCGGGGGACTTGGGATTCAGAGTCTGGGCGACAAAATTTGGTCGCATCGGCGTATTGATTTGCTGGGATCAGTGGTACCCGGAAGGGGCTCGACTGACTGCGTTGCAGGATTGTTCCGTGCTTTTTTTCCCCACGGCGATCGGGTGGCATCCGCAGGAAAAGGCCGCGTTTGGCGCCGCTCAATGTTCCGCATGGGAGACCATGCAAAGAAGCCATGCGATCGCCAATGGGGTGTACGTAGCCTCCCCTAATCGGGTGGGATTGGAAAAGATCCTCGGTGGCGGTAAAGATGGCATTGAATTTTTTGGCAGCTCATTCATTGCTGATCCGTTTGGACGCCTGCTGCAAAAGGCGTCGCAAGATCAGGAAGAAATACTGATTGCCGAGGTAGATCCGAAACTACAGGAAGAAACGCGGAGAAACTGGCCATTTCTGCGTGATCGACGGATTGATGCCTACGGGCAGATAACGCAACGATTTATTGAATAGGTAGCGAACATAGCATTTGGATTTCGGTTCTGAATCAAACTTTGGAAGGACAATAAATGGCAAAAAACTCGGCAAAAATTGGGCTAATTATTGGGCTGTGCGTCTCTGGGCTGATGGTGATTGTGGTGGTAGGTTTGGCACTCTATTTTATGCTGGGTGGGCGCGCCATCAGCGCGCCAACGAAGGCCACCACGGACGCTGGCGCTCTGGATATGATCGAGCTGCGTCTGGACACCGCAGGGCTGATCGCCACACCCGGTGTCGGCGGTGGGGGGGCTGAGAAATCCTATGGAGAAGCCTTCAAGTTGGCGTGGACAGTGGGCGACGACAAATTTCTGGATATCTGCAAGAGAAGTCGTTCACCAGAGACGGACCCGGTGCTCAAACCGGTGATCGAAAAAATCCTGCAGGCCGGGGATATGGGAATGGGCACCGATGTGGTGATGGACTTTGACGGAGGCGATTTCTCAATTGGCCCCAAGAACGCCTGGGCGATGAGGGATGTACTGGCGGCGATGGGTAGCGCGACCTGCAAGGCGGGAATGTCGGCGCGCGCAGATAAAAAGCGTGAGTTGGCAGACCAGCATTTTCGCGCTGCGTTCCTCTTCGGAAAACGGCTGTGGGATCACGGGGCGTACTCCACTTACAAGTTTGGCGGCTTGGCCGTGATGGGTGAATCCTTGGCCAATATGCAGAGCAGTTCCAGCAAAAACTGGTACAGCGAACCGGACAAGGAAGCGCGAGTTAAGGAACTGTATGCAACGTATCTGGATGTTTCACGGCGTTACGGCCAGAAGGATCGGATCATGCGCTCGACCGCACCCAAGCCCGGGGATCTGCACAATATGGCCCAGAACGACAAGGACCCAGCATGGAAGCTCGAAGGCCTGATGTTTTTGGGATTTGCCAAGTGGACCACGGGTGCCGATGAACGTGCGGGAATTCAGAAGTACCTGGAAGGCAAGACCACGTCGAGTGATTCACGCACCGCCCGGAAGGCCAAAGAAGCTGCTGATTTTCCCCAGGCAGATCGCAACTTGGTACGGTAAGGATTCAATGATCACTCCCGCAAAATCTTCCAGCCATTCCAGCCACATCGATGTTGCCATCGCAATCGTCTTTGACGCTGCGCATGAACGTGTATTGATTTGCCTGCGCAAGCTCGACACCGTGCTCGCCGGTTACTGGGAGTTTCCAGGCGGCAAATGTGATCCCGGAGAACCGCCCGTCGCGTGCGCGGTGCGTGAGATTCGCGAGGAAGTCGGTATTGTGATACTTCCGACACACATGCTCACCCCTATTGAACATGAGTATCCCTATGCCCGCGTTCGCTTGCATCCATTTGTCTGCGAACATGTTGGTGGAACCGTCCAGCACCTCGCCGTTGCCGATGCCAAATGGCTTCCACCTGATCATGTTCTGAATTATCGATTTCCGGAAGCCAATCTGCGGCTGATGCAGTTGGTGGGGGCGGGGTTTGCGGCATTGATCGCCGAGGCGGCACCCTTGGTGTGAAAGCCATCTCTGTCGCGATTTCTCTGCCTTGTCTAGCGATGTGAATCGGTCCGCAAGGCAAGAATCAACTCGATTTCTCCAGGTTGCTTGCCCAGGCGCTGCGCGATTTCCTTGGCCCCCATGCCGGCATCCGCCAGTTGATAGACGGGTCTGGTTGCGTCTTCGTTTGCTGTATTGCGAGGCGCGTCTGTGCGAACCGTTTCTGGCGACTCGCGACGAAACGTTCCTTCGGCATCCTGTTCGGGCGATCCCATTAACTGCCTTTGCAACAACTCCAGCTTCGCAATTTTGCCATCCACTTCCGCAAGCAACTGCTCCAGTTTGCGATAGCGATTGTCCATCTGGGCCGAAGCACGACGCGAGGTTTCTTCCATCTCCACCAGCAGTGCTTGAACCTGGTGAGTTACATCCCGCATCGAAAGTCCGTTCTTCCCTTGTGTTTCGGTCGAGGCACGCGCGGCCCCGCCGGAATCGTTCGTTGCGCCTCGTTGGCGTTTGACAACGTTCTTTCGCCAACGCCGGAGCGCAAAGATCAAGGCGATTGCAGCGAGGAATAGCGCCAGCTCGGAGGGTCCGTATCCACGTAACAGATTGGTCGGAGCGGGCGTCGGAGCGGAAGTAGTTTGGGTCATCGGTTGCGTCATTATGCCAGAGGATACACCACGCCGATGAAGCGTGCCAGACACGAAATCTTACGATTGCCGTGTCTGCAACAAAATGGACGACGCTCCCGGGATGAGCCTCGTTCCGGTCAACCTCTACAGGGTGCAGCCTGGCCTATTTCGCGATCGCCGCTTCCACCGCATCCACTATGGATTTGTCATCCGGCACAGTTTTGGGAGAGTAGCGCCCGATAAGCACGCCATCCTTGCCAATCAGGAACTTCTCGAAGTTCCAATCCACATCGCCCTTGCCCTTGGGCTTCACGTCTTGCGCAATCAGATACTTATAGAAATCGCAGATGTCATCACCTTTCGCGCTCACTTTCGAAAACATCGGGAACGTTACGTGATACATTTCCGTGCAGAATTTCTTAATGTCCTTATCCGATCCAGGCTCCTGCCCGCGGAAGTTGTTCGCGGGAAATCCCAGAATGACAAACCCTTTTTCCTGGTATTTGTCATACATTTCCTGCAAGGCCTTGTACTGATTGGTGTTGCCGCACTTGCTCGCGACGTTCACGATCAAGATGACTTTTCCTTGGTAATCCCCGAGTTGGACGTCTTTGCCATCAATGTCTTTCACGGTGAAATTCAAGGCATCTGCCACGGTTTTCTCCTGTGTGGTCGTCGGTGCATCAGCCGCGACGTTAGAATTGATACTTGTGATCCCCGCAATGCCTAAGGCCAGCAATGCCAGTATGAAAATAGGTTTCATGATTCGTCTCCATTAACAATATGCCATCATGCACATCGCCCAACTCACCAGTATAATACCCGCTCGCCCCAGAAGAGTATAGATCGCCATCTATTTTCACGGAAGCCTCCAAAGATGACCACTTCCCATATCACCTCCGCCGACAGTCGCGCCCCTATCAGTCCGTACGCCCTACTGGCATCCCTGGCCCGAAATTGGGATCTGATCTGGCAAATGACCAAGCGCGAGGTCGTGGGCCGCTACAAGGGCTCGATCCTGGGGCTTTTTTGGTCCTTTTTTCATCCGTTGCTCATGCTCGCGGTTTACACTTTTGCATTCTCGTTTATTTTCAAAATTCGCATCAGGCCTCTTGTGACCGGAACAGTCGACAGCACTACCGACTTTGCATTTTATTGTTTCACCGGGATGATCATTTTCACGATCTTTGCGGAAGTCGTCGCCCGTGCCCCTTCCATCATTTTGCAGCATCCCAACTACGTCACGAAAGTCGTTTTTCCCTTGGAGGTGTTCCCTTTTGTGCTTACGGGTGCCGCGATCATTCATTCGCTCATCAGCGTGGGAGTTCTGCTCTTGGGATTTGTACTCATTCAGCACACGCTGCACATCACTTTTCTCTTGCTTCCCCTGATATTGATCCCCCATATCTTGTTTATTCTAGGTTTTTCCTGGTTTCTCGCATCGCTCGGTGTTTACCTTCGAGACGTGGCCCAAACCATCAGCATCGTCATTATGATCATGACCTATTTGTCGCCGGTATTTTATGCCACGGAGAACATAAAGGAGCCGGCCATCAAGACGCTCATCCTTCTGAATCCCCTGACAATTCCCATTGAGAATGCCCGCCATATTCTTCTGGAAGGTGTGATGCCCGAATGGTCCATGTTGGGCATCCATTCAGCCATATCCTTGCTGATTTGCTGCCTAGGATTCGCCTGGTTTCAACGCACCAAGCGAGGCTTTGCCGATGTCCTCTGAACCAGAGACGGCGCTGCGGGTGGAGGGATTGTCAAAGTGCTATCAGTTGTATGCACGCCCGCAGGACCGCCTCAAGCAGGCGCTGTTTCGCGGGAAAAGAACCTTCTACAAGGAATTCTGGGCTCTGCGCGACATCTCGCTGCAGGTAGCCAAGGGCACGACCCTTGGCATCATCGGGCGCAACGGTTCCGGGAAATCCACGCTCTTGCAATTAATCTGCGGCACGCTTTCGCCTTCCACCGGGTCGATCCACACCCAGGGTCGAGTGGCGGCATTATTGGAACTCGGCGCCGGATTTCATCCGGACTTCACCGGACGCGAAAACGTGTATGCCAATGCACGTCTGCATGGCCTCACCACAGCAGAAACCGATGCTCGTTTCAATGCCATCGAGGAGTTCGCGGATATTGGCGAGTTTATCAATCATCCGGTGAAAACCTACTCCAGCGGCATGTATGTCCGACTTGCTTTCGCTGTAATCGCCAACGTGGATGCGGACATTCTGGTCATAGATGAAGCGCTGGCGGTGGGCGATGTTTTTTTTACCCAGAAGTGCATGCGATTTCTCCGCCGCTTTCGTGAGCATGGAACGATCATATTTGTCTCACACGACACGGCCGCAGTACTTGCGCTTTGCCACGACGTGCTCTGGCTTGACGAAGGGCGAGCTTGCGCCTCTGGATCTGCCAAAGATGTCGTTGAAAGATACCTTGCGGCCTTCCATGAGGACTCCCGCACCCGCAATTCCGCGAGCCGTACCCCTACCGAAGAGGGCCGCAGCGAGCCATCGCAAATAGAGGCGACAACGCTCGGTCCTCCGACCTTCAATCCCGTGGCGCAGTCTTTCGGAAGTATGGGCGCCACTATTACGCATGTTTCGTTGACTGACCACACGGGCGCAGCGCTGCAGCAGGTACGCGGGGGCGAACTGGCCACCTTGACTGTAATTTCCCGAGCAAATATTTCCATCACCCGCGCGCTCGTTGGTTTTTTTCTCCGAGATCGGCTGGGGCAGGATCTCTTTGGTGAAAATACGCACCAAAAATACGCGCAATCACCAATCTCCGTCGCCGCAGGAAAATGCTTTTCCGCGATATTCCAGTTTCGAATGCCGGTTCTTCGCGCCGGAGATTACACCATCAGTGTGGCCGCCACTGAAGGCACACAAGAAGAACACACTATCTTGCATTGGATTCACGACGCACTGGCCATTAAGTCGCTCACACCTTCGTATTCGACGGGCCTGGTTGGCATCCCCATGAGTTCAATTGTACTTTCCTCGCTGTAGCTTGCCTCTCCGCTGCGACTCCCCCATACTCACCACACGATGTCCTTTAATCCTCTCAACTTCCCGCTGATATTTGCTTCACCCCGGATGGTTTCAGATGTGTCTGCTTGGGTGCAACACATTCCATTCGCCTTTGCCGCCACGCAAATGCTCCAGCCACGGATCATTGTGGAACTGGGTACCCACAAGGGGGACTCCTATTGCGCATTCTGTCAGGCGGTTCAGACGCTGGATATAGATGCTCGCTGCTTCGCGATTGACGCATGGACCGGTGACTCGCACTCAGGTTACTACAGTCAAACCGTATTAGAAGATCTGCGGTCCCATCATGATCCGATTTACGGCTCATTTTCGACACTCCTGCCGATGGCTTTTGATGCGGCGCTCGCGCACTTTGCGGATGAGTCCATTGACCTTCTTCATATCGACGGGAAGCATACCTACGAAGCTGTCTTCCACGACTTTTCATCATGGCGTCCTAAATTATCGCGCCGGGCAGTGGTGCTCTTTCATGACATATCAGAATTCGGTGATGACTTCGGCGTACACCGGTTTTGGGCGCAATTGTCAGAACAGTTCCCCGCATTCAGTTTTACCCACGGTTCCGGGTTGGGAGTACTGTGTGTCGGCCCCGAGATCGCTCCCGATATCGCCGAATTCATTTCCACCGCTCGGGAAAGCCCCCACCCAATGCGCGATCTGTTCGCCACTTTGGGCCATCGCCTTGAGATCGCGCGGGCCTTTCATCGCATCATTGCCCAGGTTGGCTTCCAACACGGTCAGTTCATGCAATGGCGGGCAACACTTGAGGCATACCCCCGACTGCATTTTCCATCCGATACTTCGTTGACCGATATTCTGAATCCTTCGCGACCCGACTTAAAGATATGGATGGATCAACTCGTGGCCGGAACCTTGGAAAATACTGAAGATCTTGATGCCCTGCTGAAGGACGATGGCACCGTGCGCAAGATTCTGCATGACATGAACCACGCAACGAGTTTGAATAAGAGCAGTGGGGGAGGTAGCTGATGCTGCCCTCCGTATCGGTGGTCATTCCCACGTTCAATGGTGGGCACCTGCTCGAAAAGGTACTATCGCAGCTTCGGCAGCAGCGTTACGGTGGGCCTGTCGACATCCATGTGATAGATTCGGAATCCAGCGATTCCACGCTGAAAATCGCAGCCAAATACTGCGTTCAAATTGACTCCATACCCCATGTGGATTTCAACCATGGCCTTACCCGCAATCGGGCTATCGCCTCATCTCGCGGTGATATCATTGTGCTTATCGCCCAAGATGCGGTGCCGGCGAATGATCACCTCCTCGCCAGTCTTGTCGGCAACTATGAAGATCCCTCGGTGGGGGGGTGCTATGCTCGCCAAATTCCACGACCGGAACATGACGTTCTGATACGACGCAACGTGCAAAACTGGTTCGCCGGCCAGGACAGCCGCCGCGAATCGTTTATCGCCGAGGAAGAGGCCCACGGGCATTTGCAGCCTTACGAACTGTATGTGTTCTGCCTGTTTGACAATGTGTGTTCTTCGGTGCGTCGGACGACTTGGGGGCAGATACCTTTTCGCACCAATGCCTTCGCCGAGGATCTAGACTGGTCCAAGCGTGCCTTGGAATCCGGTTGGAAAATTGTCTATGAGCCGCAGGCAATGGTCATACATTCGCATCAGCGTCCCTTGTCGTATGAATTTCGGCGCACCCGCATTTGTCACCGTAAGCTGCATGAATTGTTCGGTCTGCAAACCGTGCCGCATAAAAGGCAGCTACTGCGAGCAATCACACAGGCCGCGCTCCATGATTTCGAATACGTGCACAAGAATGAGCCCGATTTGCTGAAAAAACTCGCGTTGTACGCCCGCATTCCTGGACGGGTGACCGTCGGCGTGCTGGGGCAATATCTTGGTGCGCAAGATGCAGTTCGTGGAACCGGCAGAAATTATCCCGACATTTGATCCGATTGAAGGGCCAGCCCTTGTATACCCTCGCGACTGCCCTGAGAATACGCGACCACCTATGCAGGTGCTGTTGCGCTTGCCTGTTTTGGAGAATCATTATGTCCGTGACCCGCGCTGAAAGTAGTGCAGACACACTTCCCACGTATCCACGGCTTTCTTATGCGACCGTTCGCGACTACTGCGACAGCGCTGATCATTTTCCCAAGCTTGCCACCTTTCAGAACGATCTCAAAGATGTGCAACGCCCCTGGACCGTGAAAGCAATTCTTTCGAGTATTAAAGCTCCGGCGCGACTTATTGAAATCGGTTCAGGCGAACCTCTCTCCGCATCCGCCTTGGCCGATCTCGGCTATGAAGTGTCCGTCTGCGATCCTTTCGATGGCTCCGGTAGGGGCCCCACGGAATTCGCCTATTTTCGTTCGATCTACCGCAACGTGAACTATATCCGCTCCTACTTCGACCCCGAGGTCGCCCGCCAGTTCGAGAACAACCCGCTGGACGTCGTCTTCTCCATCTCCGTTCTGGAGCATGTCCCCGAACCTGCACTCCTGCAACTCTTTGAAGCAGCTCTATTAGCCTTGCGCCCCGGTGGCTTCTCCATTCACTGTGCGGATATTGTCATTGAGGGGCAGGCGACGGATTTTCACATTGCCCAGCTGAAACGCATCCTGACCCTGCAGGAAAATCTCGCCGGCACGCACCTTTCGTCTTCGGATATCGATAGCCAAGTGCACGATATCCTTCGGCGGGCCAAAGACGATCTCGAAACCTTCTATCTTTCCGCCCATGGCCACAATCAATGGCGCGGAAAGTTAGCCTACGCGGAATTCTCGTTTCGCAAGGTCATTTCCGTGCAGTCGATAGTTCAAAAATCATGAGTTACGGAGCCTGTTGCTTCGTCGGGGGACGAACTCTCGGCTGCACCGGCATGACCAGTGGCCACATGGATCCTGTAACGCCATTCACCGCCCACGCTTGAATGTCCGTGGCGCCTTCGGGCAGGCGGGCGGCAAGGGTCCAACCGCTGCTCCGAGCATTCTTGCCATAAATATCGCCAACATCCTCGCGAATTTCCGTTAGGAATCCCACTGCGATCGGACGTGTCACGCCTGCGATATTCGCGGTCACCACCACGGCATTGGCCGGGCGATGCACGGAGGTCAGATATGCCCATCCGGAAAGTTTAATTCGTCCATCCATATCCATTACGACGCTATCAGTAAAGCCGCAAAATGCTTCATTTCCCGCGCTTTGACTGTCCAGTCCGTTGCCGGAAAGTCGCGGCTTCAACATGTCCAACTCGCGGGTCATCCGAAAATAGCGATGCGAAAATACACCACGCGGATAAACATTCTGCTCAAAAAAGGGCGGCATCACCTGGTCAGAAATGGAAATAACGGCGCGATATCCCATCCATATTCCGTGTGCCGCCTCCATCGATCTGTATCCCAGAATATAGCACCGTGCCTGGCAGGCAAGGAAGAACACCGCGAGGCCGACATTGACTGCTTTCCATCGCCACACTGATTGGCGAGTAGGGGGGGGCAGTTGATCACGCGCGAGAATTTTCCACCAGATCGGCATAAGGAATATCACTGCGGCGAACCCATACGTCGTGTATGCACCGTAGCGCGTGGATGGCCATACCGAATCCCTGCCGTCCGCAAGCCTGCCTGCCGTGGCCAGCAACGCACTGATTACTGCAAACACCACCACCAATAGAAGTGGCAACGTAGCCTTCAACGTGGCCCGATAACCGATTTGTCGCATACACCACATCGTGCCCAGCACGCACCAGGTCAACGCGATCACGCCTCCCCAGAAACTCAAAACGAAACTCGTATTGGAGGAAGAAAGGGCGCCCATTGGCTGCCCGACCAAAGCCAGGAACGCCCCTGCAAAATCCCGGTGCCAAATCAACATCGGCGGATGCGTAGGCGGTCGAACGTAATTCCTGAAATAGAACCAGACCGTGCCCGCGAAGCAGACGCCGTAAACGACGCCCAGCCACCACTGTCGGCGAAAAATAGTGGGTCTGGCAAAGATCAGTCCTGCAAATAGCACTGGCCACGCCGCCAGACCATTGGGCGAGCAAAAAGTGCTGAAGATGCAGCATGCAATTATGAACAGCGTCATCAGCCACGCGGGGAGCCCCGTTTGCGTGAGGTAAAGTCCAAGAACAATGCCCAACATCGTCATTTGAAACAGCAGTTGATAGCCCCACAGAAGCTCAATTTGAAAGGGGGAGCAGGTCAGCAAAAAAGCGGCCCCCAGACCCAAGCACCGCGTAAAAAGTGTCGTCACATGCAATTTTAACCATAGTTTGTAGAGAATAAATGTCTGCAAAGCCACAAACCCGGCCAGTACAAACACTTCCTTCCGTGTGTCCCAGTTGGTCAGCCACGCCGTCAGCAATAACACCATGCGCGGAAAAAATGGACGAGACTCGTTTGCTTGCTGAAAAAACAGGCCCCACCTCCAGTTCCCCGTCATCATCGCATGCACATAATCAACAAAGTCCCACTCATCCATCCGCGCCAAATCCACCGCGAACATGGATATGACAAATACCAGGAAGGCCAGCGGCAGAATCGCGAGAATGCGCGCCGCCGTATTTTTCGTTAGTTCCCGTACCGGGGCCATGTTGTTTCCTTAATAAACATCGCAAACAATCGCGTTCTGCGGCGCAACTCTAGGATTTCTTCAAGATTCCCACAATGGATTTACCCAGGCTGCGAAACAAAAGCGGGTCCAGTATCCGCGAAGCTGGCACAATTCGCTTGTCCCAAAACGCAATTTGCCCCGCTGTTGGCGACGATTGTTTGAGAAACAATCGATTCGTAAATGATGCGGCAATACCCACTGCATCCAGATATAAAATGCGATCCTTCACCAATGAAGGAGGAATTGCCGCCTTTAGGGCCGGCGCATCAATAACTGTCAAATAATATCATGTCAGAGGGGCCTGTGGTTCGATGCATTGAAAGGACTAATTACGACGCGGGCAAGGAGGCCTTAGGATGGCGAATAAGTTTCAAGGACGATACGAGCCGCGT
>JBBRWV010000017.1:0-41269 GCA_038248985.1 Phycisphaerae bacterium | reverse complement strand
GGGGGGGGGGGCTTTGGGGGCGCGGGGGGCGCGGGGGGGGGGGGGGGGGGGGTTGGGGTTGGTTTGGGGTGGAGGTCGCGGGGGGTGGCGAACATTGGGCGTTCGTGTAGACTTTCCATCTGCGATTTTGAGTCTGCATGGAGAACGCACTGTGGCCCCAGCCGCTCCTTCCTCGGTTCAAGCCAGCCCCATTCCTGAAATGCTGGAGTTTATAAAAAACGATGTCCATTCGATTCTGGAGAAGGACGGGAAGGACGTGTTTGTGGCGCGGTCACCGGGGCGGTTGGATGTGATGGGGGGAATTGCGGATTACACGGGTTCGCTGGTGTGCGAGATGCCGCTGGATGTGGCGGCGGCGGTGGCGGTGCAGCGGCGTGAGGATCGGAAGCTGGTGCTGAAGACGTACAATGTGGATGCGGCGCAGGCGGGTGCGGGGGGACAGACGGTGGAGATATCGCTGGATGATTTTTACGGGACGGCGGGGTTGTTGCCGATCGATTCACTGCAGCACGTATTTACGGCGGAGAACCATTGGGCGGCGTATGTGGCGGGGGCGTTTCCGGTGCTGGCGAAGCATAAGAAGCTGACGCGGCGGGTGACGGGGGCGAACATTGTGTGTTATTCGAATGTGCCGATCGGCGGCGGGGTATCGTCGTCGGCGGCGTTGGAGTGCGCGGCGTTGAACGCGTTGACGGCGGCGTATCATTTGATATTGGATCCGCTGGAGACGGCGGTGCTGGCGCAGAAGGTGGAGAACTTTATCGTGGGGGCACCGTGCGGGGTGATGGACCAGGTGACATCGATGCTGGGGAAGAAGGATCAGTTGCTGCTATTGCATTGCCAGCCGCATGAATTGCAGGGGTATGTGGCGGTACCGAAGGGGCTGGCGTTTTATGGAATCAACAGCAACGTGAAGCATTCGGTGGGCGGGTCGGCGTATCGGACGACGCGGGTGTCGGCATTTATGGCGCACGCGATGATCGCGCGGATGTACAAGGATTTTGGGATAAAGAAGGATCCGACGGGGGGTTATTTGGCGAATGTGTCGACGGATTTGTACACGCGGTATTTTCGGAACATGCTGCCGGAGACGATCAGCGGGAAGGCTTTTGTGGAGGGTTTTGGCGGGACGGTGGACCGGGTGACGACGATAGATCCGGCGGTGGTGTATTATCCGCGGGCGGCGGCGGAGCATCATGTGTGGGAGAATGCGCGGGTGCAGGAGTTTGTGAAGTTGCTGGAGCGGGCGGGGACGGATGGGAGCGCGGCGGTGAGCGCGGGGGCGTTGATGCTGGAATCGCATCGGTCGTACTCGGAGAATGCGAAGATGGGGGCGACGGAGACGGATGTGCTGGTGCAATTGCTGATGGCGCGGGGGGTGGAGCAGGGGATATTTGGGGCGAAGATTACGGGGGGCGGATCAGGGGGAACGGTGGCGGTTTTGGCGCAGAGCAAGCCGGAGACGCTGGTTATTTTGCGGGAAGTTTGCGAGGAGTATGAGAAGCGGACGGGGTTGCAGCCGAAGTTGCTGGTGGCATCGTCGCCGGGCGGGGCGGAGTCGGGGGCGGTGAAGCTGGGGGTGGAGCTGAGGTAGGCGGGAGCGCAGGGGCAGATGACTATTGATGTACTTCGATACGGTTGCTACGATGAGCGGGCATTCTTCGGTGACGTGCAGCGGTGGCGGGGCAACGTGGTTAAATTTTGTTTGGTGAAGGGTTTGCGGCGTGTGCGGGCCCAAGGGTAACAGTAAAGGAGAGAGAGAAAATGAAGAGCTATGTTGCAGGATTGTGGGCGGCAGCGGCGATGGTTATCGGCGTGTTGGCGGTGCATGCGGATCCGATTGCGATACCGAACGGGGATTTTTTGTCGCCGGATGCGAACTCGGGGTTTTATGCGCGACCGGATATTGCGGTGTGGCAGAAGGCGACGACGCCGGGTTGGTGGGTTTACGGCGATGGCGCGTGGGATCAAACGACGGGGGTGTTTTACAATATTGATCCGACGTTGATAGATCCGACCTTGGAGAACACATTTATTGACAACCTGGTGAGCGCGCAAGCGGCGTTCTTGTTTGCGCAGCCGGAAGTGGAGTTGTTTCAGGTTATTGGCGCGAAGTTTGAGGTGGGCAATTCGTATCAACTGACGTTCGGGATGCTTTCGAGCACGCCGGCGACGCCGTTCACGGGAGCAGTGAAGCTGGGGACGGAATTCGATGCGGTGTTGTATTACCTGGATGATTTAAACAATCGGGTGGCGGTGGGAACGAAGACGGTGGTGAACTCGAGCAGTATTGCGAATCGCACGCACTTGACGGAATTTGTTCTGGATATACCGGTGGTGGACGTGAACGATGCGTGGGCGGAGAAGAATATCGGCGTGCAGTTCATTTCCCGATCGTCGGACGAAACGAACTCGGGCGGGGTATGGGATCTGGGCAACGTGCAATTGTCATTCACGGCGGGTGCGGTGCCGGAGCCGGCGTCGCTGGCGATTCTGGGAGTTGGTGCGTTGGCGCTGTTGCGGCGTCGGCGGATGTAGGTTGGCTGTGTGATGTGGCTTTGGAGTCTCGGCATGCGAGTCGCTTCCCGAACTGGACGCTGCGCTTTTACGCTGATCGAGCTGCTGGTGGTGGTGACGATCATTGCGATTTTGATTGCGGTGCTGATACCTTCGCTGGGGTATGCGCGGGAGGCGGGGAGGCGTTCGGCGTGTCTGGCGAATTTACGGCAGATTGGGACGGCGATACATGCGTATGCCAATGAGAACAATGCGACGATACCGTTTGGGCCGATAGCGCCGCCGCTGATGACGCCGACGGATTTTTATCCGTGCACGGGAACGCCGACGAGTCTGATTTCATTGTTGAGCGGTGCGCCGGTGGGGCAGGGGCTGTTGTTGCGGGATCATCTTTCCAGGCAGCCGAAGGTGCTTTTTTGTCCGGGGGCGGATCAGGTGGTGGACGCGGATGCGGAGTTGAAGAAGGTGGGGGTGGGGCAGGCGCAGGGGAGTTATTACTATCGGCATGGGTCGATTGGGAGTTCGGTGCCAATTGCGCCGGAGGATTTGACGCTGGACAACATTCGCATCGACAAGCTGGGGATGAATCGGAATGGGCGGCCGGTGCAGGCGCTGGTGGTGGACACGTTGTTTTTCTGTCCACCGAGCCTGGCGGTGTTCAATGTGAAGCCGCGGACGCATCACCAGACGCGTTATGCGGACATTTTATTTTCGGATGGTCACGCGGTAGCGCAGCCGAACACCCAGGGGCGATTTTCGGTGAACATGAACGACTATGCGGCGTTGCTGAATGCGTTCGACAGGATACTGGATGTTTTTGAGCAGGCGGACGAGGCACCATGAAGGGGGCGGGAGGGGCATCGGTGAAAGTGCTGGTGGGGGTAAGCCAAGAGGGTTCAAGCGGGTTCAGGTGGGAATTCGTCAACGCAGGCGCTTGACGCTATGACGATATGTACATTAAGAATACGCCAACAAAGTCATTCGCGAGGCTGTCCTTCGCGGTGACGCGGTTACTTGCTATTAAAGGGTCGCGCATGAAGATTGGGCATTTGCTGGCAGTGAGCGCGATGATGGTGAGCGTAGGGGCAGTGAGCGCGGACACGGTGACGTTGTCGAACGGGGACAAAATCAGCGGGACTATTGAACAGGTGACGCCGGCGAATGTCACCATAGCCACGCCTTATGCGGGCAAGCTGACGATAGATCGCGTTTCGGTGAAGACGTTGTTTTCGGAGAAGCCGGTGGCGATTGTGCGGCAGGACACGACGAGCGAGCAAAAATTTCTTTCACCGGCGGCGTCGGGCACGGGATGGCAGGAGACGGCGGCGTTTGTTCCGCGGCCGCCGGTCGATCCCACTTCGGCGCCGGTGCGGCACACGAAGTATCTTTTTCTGGGTCCGGACTGGACCAACGAACTGGCCATTGGATTGATCAACACGACGGGGAATGATGAGACGACGTCTTTTGTGGGCGCGCTGAATTTTGATTACAAGAAGAAGCCGGATCAACTGACGATCAAGTTTGAGGGGGCTTACGGAATCAACAATGGCACCAACAATGCGGCGCTTTTTGCGCAATCGGTGATCTGGCGTCACGATTACAATCAAAAATGGTACGGGTACATCAATGAAGATGCGCGTTATGACGGCATCAAGGGCATCTCCTTCCAGGGGACGGGGACGGTCGGCCTGGGTTATTATCTGGTGCGGACCGAGAAGTTTCTGCTGGATATGCGGGCCGGACCTGGTGTTACGTATCAACAGACTTTTGACGGCAACGAGGACATCAATGCCGCCATGCAGGCCGGTGTGCGGGCGGAATACGTGTTCAACGATCACGTATCGGCCACGCATGAGACGGTGTATACGGTGGCGGTGAGCGATCTGGATATCTGGCACATCAATTCGGAAACGGCGCTTAAGCTGAAGCTGGATATTGAGCGGGGGCTGGGCTTGAAGCTGGCATTTGTGGATGACTATGAAGGGCAGCCTTCGGCGGGTCGCAAGAATAATGACACGCGGTTGACGATTGCGCTGACATTTGGGTTCTGAAGTTGATGTTGTGAGTTGAGTTGGACAAGGGACGCCGTGGCATGATGCCGCGGCGTTTTTTTTGAGGGCGGGGGCTTGGAAGGATTGAGAAGACTGCTCAACGGGGCATTGTGGTGGCGGGCATTGAGGAGGGCATTGACGCGGACATGGAGGTGGGTTGGGAGGCGGGCCGGGAGTGGGCGTGGCTGAGGATTGCTTCCCCCCCGAGGACGAAGCCGAGAATGCAGGCAAGTGTTGCGATGAAGGTGAGGGATATTCCGGCGATAAGGAATATGCCGTCCTCTTCGGTGATGCCGATGATTTTCACGAGGGCGACCCAGGCGGGGATGGTGTTGGTCAAGGGGATGAAGGGGGGCCAGGGGAGGCTGAGGAAGAAGCCGTCGAGGACGAGGGTGATGCCGATGAGGACCATGGAGGCGGGATTTTGCATGAAGAGGAAGCGTGGTCGGACGATTCTTTCGAGGGGGCGGAAGAATTTTGCGAGGAGGCCGATGAGGCGGGTGGCGAATTTTTGGGGCAATTTCCACTGGCGGAGTTTGGCGGGGAGCCAGGGGCGGTTTTTTCCGACGGCGAGTTGGACGCCGACGATCATGAGGGCGAGGCCAAAGGGAATGGAGGTGCCGGGGATGGAAACGGGGAGCAGGAAGGGGATGCAGAGGAAGGCCATGAGGACGCCAAAAGCGCGTTCCTGAGTGGTGTTGATGATCATTCCGAGGGTGAGTGGCTCTTCCTTGGCGGACTCGAGGATGCGATTGAGCGCGATGGAGAGACGCAGCTGGTAGCGTTTTTCGGCGGGGACGGGGCCGAGGGGATACTTCACTGGGGGTTCGGTTGGTTTATCGGTCACGGAAGGCTCCTGCAGGTGAACTGCGTATACTAAACTGCGTCAGCGGATAGCAACAGCCGCAAATACGGGCTTGGGGACTGGCCCGGAGATTCGCCCGGGGGCCTTGTGCCCAGTAAAATCAGGACTTGCATTACCCGTGGAGCGTGAGCATGAAGTATTGGTTTAATTCCCATCGTATCGGGCTGGCTGCGGCGGTGACACTTTCTTGCGGCATCCTGGCGGGGTGCCCGGCGAAGCTTGAGCAGGCGGCCAACAAGGTGGAACTGTCGGCGCTGGGGCAGCCGCCGACGGTGGGGGCAGAGCCGGTGTCGTCGGGGGTGTATCTGCCAGTGCCGCGCGGATTGGATGCGGCGGGCCTGCTTAAAGCCAAGATGGATCGCGCGGCGATACTGGCGGTGGTGCGGAGGGACATACCGGCGAGGACGCAACCGGCGGCGCGTCGGGCGGGGGGGAAGGGCTTGGGGGTAGAGCCTCCACCGCTGGCGTTGAAGTACTATCTTCATGGTCGCGAGCGATTCATGGAGGGGATGAATACAGATGCGATGGAACAGTTGGACAAGGCGTTGCAGCTTGATCCGGAAGCGTTCACGGTTTTGCGATTGATGGGGCGGGTGTGTTTTGCCGCCAATCAACTGGCGCGGGGAAACTATTACCTGCAGAAGGCGCATGCGCTTCGGCCGGAGGATGTGGAGGTCAATTATCTGGTGGGGCGTTACTTTTTGGAGGTCAAGGATTTTCCGCGGTCGGTTCATCATTTGGCGTTGGCAGAGAGCAGCCCCGACCACGATGGGAAATCCGCGTTTGCTCCGCTGACGCGTTATTACCTGGGCCGAGCGTTGCAATCGGCGGGTTATCATCGCGAGGCGGCGAAGGAGTTTGGCGGCTTTGTGACGCTGGTGAATCAGCCCATTGCGTCCTTTCGGTATGATCGGGAGTTGAATTACCTGATGGAGGAGCGGTGGGCGGCGCATCTTTCGGCGGCCGAGAATTTTGCGGCGATACAGGATTATGCGCGGGCGTTACCGCACTATGCGATGGCGGCGGAAGGTCGTCCGCAAGATGTGTTTGTGGCCGGGCGACACATTGCCGCGCAGGTGTTCACGAAGGAATTGGCGAGGGCACAGGTGGGGGCGATGAAACTGGTGGTGCAGAGTGAGGGGTCGGCTGATTCCGTGAAGTTGGCGCAGTGGGTGTACCGGGCGGCGGGCAACGAGGCGCAGCTGCTGGCGGATGTGCGCAAGCAACTGGAGGCATCTGCGGATAAAGCGTCGGCGACGCGCACGCTTATTTGGATGCTGGATCAGTCGGGCAAGCGCGGGGAGGCGACGGCGATCATCTATGCGCAACTGGCGCAGGATCCGGATGATTTGGAGGCACTGGGCGTATTGATGACGCGGCTGGAAAAGACGGGGGATTATCGGGCGGCGCTGCGGGCTGCGGCGGGGGCGCTGGCGCGGGTTCCAACGCGCGATGAGGAGATCATCAAGGTGCTGCGGCCATTGATGAGTAAGCGGTCCGACAAATTTGCACTTTCGGCGTCGGACAGCCAGAGCGCGCAGGCGCTGTATCTCGATGCGCTGGCGATGGCGGGGGAAAGCGTGGAAGGGCGAGCTGCGGTGCCGGCGCGGCAGCAGTTGGAGAAGGCGGTGACTTTGGCACCTACTTTTTTCCCGGCGCGGGAGGCGCTTATTCACAATTTTCTGGCAGCGGAGTTGTTCCCTCAGGCCAATGATCAGCTGCGTGACGCCATCGCTATCACTGCGGCGGATCAGGCGCGGAGCAAGATGGCTATTTTGCAGATGGAATCAGCGGTGGCGCAGCATCACTATCCGGATGCGGTGAAGATCGGGCGGGAGGCGAAGGCGGCGTTTCCGCGTTCGACGGACATTCGCATGGCGCTGGCCAGTGTTTACCGAATTCGCCGCCAGCACACGGAGGCCGATGCGGAACTTATCGCCACCATTGATGAGTTTCCCAAGTTTGAGTTGGCGTATCAGCGGCTGATCGATTCGTACCTGGAGCGCAGCCGCGATGAGGTGGCGAATGAGCGGATGATTTCCGAGTCGGTGGCGATGCTGGGCCGGCTGGTGCGGGAGGTGCCTGGGTCGCGATTTGGACAATTGATAACGGCCATTTTGCAGGCGCGTACGGGTCGCCTGGAGGAGGGGCAACGATTGCTGGAGCGCATGCTGAAGGATGCGCCGGCCGACCCCGATGTGCTGGTACCGCTGGCGGAGATTCGTTTTGCGCAGAACGAGCGGGAGGCCGCGACGGCATTGCTGCGAGAGGCGTTGGAGCGCAAGCCGGAGGTGTCCATCGTACAGACTTTGATGATGCTTTACCGGCGTCAGAGCATGACGGAGGAGGCGTTGGATGTGTTGGAAAAGTTGTCGGCGAAGGACCCGACGAACGACAGTTGGATATTGCTGAAGGCGCAGTTTTATCTTAGTCCGTTGCAGCGTGATGAAGCATTCAAAGTGGCGGAGAAGGCGGTGGCGGATCACCCGCGCTCGGAGGCGCTGGCCGGGCTGTATAGCCGTTTGCTGCTGAATGACAGCCGGGGGGCTGATGCGGTGAAGGTTTACAGCCAGTACATGTCGCATACTGGGAGCAGTACATCGAAGCTTTATTCACTGGCCCATCTGCAATCGGAGGCCAACTTGCCCACGGACGCCGAGGCCACGATGCTGCGTATTTTGGATATTATTCCGGACCATTCAGGGGCGAATAATGATCTGGGGTATTTCTGGGCGGATGCGGGGAAGAATCTGGACAAGGCGGCGGTCATGATTCGCAAGGCGTTGACGAATCAGCCCAACAATGAAGCGTTTCTCGATTCCTTGGGATGGGTGTATTACAAGCAGGGCGATTTCAAGCAAGCGATCACTTATCTGAACCAGGCCGTGGGCATGCCGGGGGGCCGGGAGCCGGAGTTGTTGTCGCACCTGGGAGATGCGTTGTATCGGGCGGGAAAGAAGGATGAGGCGATTGATCAATGGAGCAGGGCCCTGGATTTGGTGCCTGTGGAGGTGGGTCGCAGGTCGCCCATCAAGGTGTATCTGGAGAAGGTTCTGCGGCAGCTTCGGGACGGGAAGAATCCGGAGATTTCTCCGCTGGGCCAAGGCATCAAGGAGGAGCGGGAACTGTGATGGCGCAGATGAGGAGATTGATAAATGAGAATTCCCCAATGATAATGCCGTTCCCGCAGTAGGTTTTTACGATTCCCCAAACCGGAGACCTCATGGCTGGCCATTCCCACTGGAAAAATATCAAGCGTAAAAAAGCCGTCTCGGATGCGCGGCGGGGAAAAGAATGGTCGAAGGTCTCGCGAATTATCACGGTGGCGGCGCAGCGCGGAGGGGGGAATCCGAATGACAATCCGAATTTGCGCCTGGCGATGGACAAGGGGCGGGCGGTCAATATGCCCAACGACACGATTGAAAAAGCGATCAAGAAGGGGACGGGGGAACTGGGCAAGGCCGCATATGAATCGGTACTTTACGAGGGGTATGGCGAGGGGGGCGTGGCGATATTGGTGGATGCGCTAACGGATAACCGCAATCGCACAGCGGGGGAGATTCGCATGATTTTTGATAAGGGACACGGGGCGGTGGCGGGCGCCAATGCGGTGGGCTGGATGTTCACGAAGAAGGGCATCATCAATATTGAGCGGAGCAAGATCGAGGAAGAGAAGCTGATGGAGTTGGCGCTGGATGCGGGCGCTGAAGATATTCAGACATCGGAAGAGGGTTACGAAGTTACGACGACGCTGCAGGATTTTGAGAAGGTGCGGCAGGCACTGGTGGCGGCGAAGATTGAACTGGCGTATGCGGAGGTGGTGATGGTACCTTCGCAGACGGTGACGGTATCGGGGGAAGGTGCCCAGCGAGTGCAGAAGATTATTGATGCGCTGGATGATCATGAGGACGTGCAGAACGTTTATTCGAATGCGGATATTCAGGAATAACCTGGCCGGTTTTTTGGGGGGTGTTGGGCGAGCGGGGTTTAGATCGGTTACGGTGGGGCGGCGAGCACTTGGCGGAGTAGCGCGGATACCTCTGCGGTTCCGAGGGCGCTCTTGCCAAACCCGAGGAGTGCTCCTTCGGCAACGGCCTTGGCCTGGGCTTCGGGATAGTCGCTGACGAGCATCAGAGGGGGAGCGTGTCCAGTTTTTCGGGCAGCAGAAATAAAGTCGACACCTGATTCGCCATCGGCATCGAACACGCGATTGACGAGGACCAGGGCATACTTATTTGCCGCGAGCATTTTCAGGGCATCGTCGGCGTCAAGGGCGCGTTCGAGCGTGGCGCCGACTTCGCGTACGGCGCGTGCGAGCTGCGAATCGTCATAGCCACATTGACCAATGCTTAATACCCGCATGAAAGCCTCGTGAGAAATAGGGGTTCGATTTCAGTATGTTCCGGCGGGCGACTTGGTCCACAGGGGCAGTTCGCGCACCGTCGCCTGGGCGCGGCCGCCTTCGGCCAGAACTTCGACTTGCTGGCCTGCGGTGGAAAAGGCTTTCTTTACGTAGCCTAGCGCGACAGGGGCCGCGCCGAGCATGGGGGAGAGGGTGGAACTGGTCACGATGCCCACTTGCTGGGTTCCGGCGAAAATTTCGGTGCCGGCGACGGGCAGGCATGGTCCTTCGATTCGCAGGCCCACCAGCATTCGTGCGACGGTTTTGTGGGCGTGCATGCGCGCGACGATTTCCTGGCCGAGATAACAGCCTTTGGTGACGCTGACGGCGCGGGCGTACCAAGGCCCGGTTTCCATGGGCAGATAGTTGTCGGTGATATCGATGCCCCAGAGGGGTGTTCCGGCTTCGACGCGGGCAATGTTGAAGGCGGACCATCCAATCGGGCGAAGTCCCAATCCGCTAGAAGCTGCGGGAGAGGGGTGCGCGGTGCCGGCGCCGGTTTCGTGGAGGATCTGCCAGAGGGTGACCAAATGATCGCGCGGGACGAGCAATTCGTAGCCGGCTTCGCCGGTGATATCCTGGCGAAAAATGGTCACGACGGCTTTTTCGATGAGACAGCGCAGGTGCTGAAAATCCCGGGTCAAACTGGCGGTGGATTCACTGGTGATTTTATGCAGCAGTTCAGCGGCGTGGGGACCCATCAGCGTCAGGCGAGCCAACTGCTGCGTGGCATCGAGCAGTTGCACATCTTCCGAGAAAATATACTTTTCCATGATGCTCATGAAGCGCGGAACTTCGCGGATGTCGAGGTCGACCAGGGTGGCATCCGCGCCATGCAGGATGACCATGTCGAGCACGATGCGTCCTTTGAGGTTCAGCAGATACGCGTAGCAGCCTTGGCCGGGTTGGAGCTTGGCGGTTTCGTTGGTCACTTTATTATGTAGAAAGGCGAGGCGGTCCTGGCCGGTGAGGATAACGACGCCGCGGTGGGGGGCATCCATCAGGGCAACGGATTTGCGCAAGGCGGCATATTCGGCTTCCATTTCGCCATAGCTTTCAACGATCTGCAGTTCGTCGCCGTAGGGCAGAAACGCGGCTTCGGTTTGCTCATGGAAGGGTTGGAGAGGGTGGGTGGGCATTTATGAAACCTGTCTATTGTAGGAGGCGTTTTTGGCGGCATCATAGCACGCATGCGCGCGGTTTTGCGTGGTGATGCCGGGGTATTTTGGGGCGCTTCATATAAAAACGATTTGTCGCCGCCGCCCCGCTTTGGTCCATTAGGCAGCATCCGTTTCTTTCAAGAGGGCATTGATCTGGGTCAGGGAGGCTTGAATGCCCTCCAGTCGCGGATGAATGGCCAAGGCGAGTCGATAGCACTTTTTGGCCTGTCCCCAGCAACCGAGGTGGGCGTAAGAGTGTCCCATGCTTGCCATCGCGCCGAAATGCTCCGGCATGCGCGCCAGGGCCGCGCGGCAATTCTTGACGGCATCTTCAAATAGATCGGACAAATACAGGGCGATGGCGAGCTGGTTGTAGGCTTCGGGGAAGTCTGCATCCAGTTCAATCGCATGACTGAATTGCTCAATTGCACAATAGTGATTGTTGTGTTGCAGGTGGCGGTTCCCCAACTTCACCAGACGCACGGCTTCCGGTTTTCCGAGGCGAAACCAGATCGTCCAGAGGGCGTGTTCGGCAAGCTGATTCACCATCTGGTCCGGATCATGCAGGGCAATCGCGAGGGGACGCACGGTGCTGCGATCCCCCACCAACGCCAACCCGAGGGCGGCAACCTTGCGAACATCAGGGCAGGGGCTTTGCAGTAATTGGGTGATTTGTTCAGGGTTCCAGCGTTTGCGGATGGCACCCGCCGCGTCTTCCAATTTGCCGTTAAAGAGTGTGGGACCGAGTTGTTCGAGAAATTCCTGTGCGTCGATGGTGGTGGTCATTTCTGAGATCGTGCCATGCATGTCAACTCACTTGTTAAAACACACGTGTCCGGCATCGTTCGATGGACGTTACATACGACTGCTCAATGCGACCGACGTGATGATGCAGTCGGCCACTAGAAATGCCTGCCTGATCTATCATGCTATGCGCGTGTTGAGAGAATTCAACCCCCATTGACAAACTTCGCGTACCAAGCTGTCGCCCGATGTCGGTGGTGGGAGGGTTATTGTGCTCCGCCCCCGGTGGGAAATCCGAAGCCCATGCCGGAGGATTGCCGGCGTGATTCTGTTGTTTCCCGCGCGGATTCGCCTTCGAAATAGCGCAAGCGATTTCGGGTGGTGATGTCGTCATCGGAAAACAAACCGCGTTGAGAATTGCAGCCCGCCAGAGATGTTCCCACGATGGTCGCGGCCAGCAATGCCAACAGCAGGCTGTAACTTCGTTGGTTCGACATGTTCATACCACGGCGCTCCTGAAATAGACCTTTTTGCGTGCCAGATAATCATAACGATAAGGGGCGGCGGAGGATACCGTGGATTCGTGGGGCTTGCGCCTTGCAGTCGTTGCGCGGTCCCGCTATTTTCAGGCGCTGCAATTTTTCCGCGCAGTGACGACTTTCCGTCGACACCCACCGAGTGTTCCACCGTCCCGCGACCGGCCTTTTCTACCCGAGGGGATCCTTATGACAACCGATACTCTTCCCGCGTCCGCGAATGCACCGGTCACGAGCCCGCTGATCCCGGCGCTGGGCAATACGTCCATTGTGGGCCTGCAGTGGGGGGACGAAGGCAAAGGCAAAATTATCGATTTGCTTTCGGGCGATTACGATCTGGCGGTGCGCTGGAATGGCGGCTCCAACGCGGGGCACAAAGTGGAAGTGGGGGCCAACAAATATCGCTTTCACCTTATACCGATAGGCATTCTGCGTCCTGGCGTGACGTCTGTTATCTGCTCGGGCGTCGTGATCGATCCCATCAAGACGCTGGAGGAAATTGACGGGCTTTCTTCGCAGGGCGTGGTCATTGAATCCAACTTGAAACTCTCCGCCAATGCCCAGGTTGTTCTTCCCTATCACAAATTGCAGGATCAACTGGCGGAGGCCAAGGCGGCGGGTGGAAAACTGGGGACCACGGGCCGCGGCATTGGGCCGTGTTATGCGGACAAGGCCAATCGCTCCACGGCTATTCGCTTGGCAGATATTTTGGATGATGGCCGGCTTACGGAAAAGCTGATGCGCATTGTGCCGGAGAAAAATGCGATTTTGAAGGCCGTTTATGGGGCAGAGGCGCTTGATTGGAAGCCGATCTTTGAGCAATACCGCGCCTGTGGCGAGCTGCTGCGCCCGTACATCACGGACACCACGCAGCTTCTGCATAAAGCATGGAACTCGGGCAAGCGCATGCTCTTCGAAGGGGCCAACGCCGTTCTGCTCGATCTGGATCATGGGACATTTCCGTTTGTCACTTCATCGAATTGCGGCACGGGGTTGTCGGTCGGCACGGGGTTGCCTGCGAAAGCGGTAGACACGACGTTGGGCGTCGTCAAGGCGTATTCGACACGGGTAGGTTCGGGGCCATTTCCGACGGAGCTCAACAATGCGCTGGGGGAAAAGATCCGGGAGCGTGGCCACGAGTATGGCACGACCACGGGGCGCCCGCGGCGGTGCGGATGGCTCGATACGGTGGCGCTGCGTTATTCGATCGCGATTTCAGGTGCCACTGCCGTATCCATCATGTTGCTGGATGTGCTTTCGACGTTCGATGAACTGAAGATTTGCACGGGGTACAAGATCACCGATGGTGGGGGGGTAACGCAGGCGGTGGAGTGGTTTCCAGCGGATGCGGTGGAACTGGCGACGGCGGAGCCGATTTACGAGACGCTGGCGGGCTGGTCGGAAGATATCACGGCGGCGACATCATTTAAGGCGCTGCCGAAGAACGCGCAGAGTTACATTCTGCGGATTGAGCATCACATTGGTGTCCCGGTGAAGATCATATCGATAGGTCCGGGGCGGCATCAGACGCTGATAAGGTAGGTTGCGTGGCCCGCTATTTATCCCCAAAATGGAATGTCGGGAGGTGGATAACTCCAGCGTTTTCGAAGGCGGGAGCGTTTGGAGTTTTGTCTACGGCCGGTGTTGTTCTTTGTAAGTATTTGTCAACATTGAGGTTGCGAAACCTTTTGGGGGTTCGTTGCAGCAGCGAAATATAGAGATTAATTAGTCCATTAATGTCGATAGATTACTAGGAGATATCCTTATGGATGGCGCGCGCATAAACTTCGTGAAATACAACACTAGTAGTGACAAGCTCTTATAGAATCGCACTTTGTGAACATTGTGAAATTGGGCGCAATTATCTTGATTTGACTGTGAATAAAAGTACAATATACGAAGAAGTGGACCACAATCGATGTTGAAGCAACCTATCGACCCTTCTGACGACAAGAAAAAGTCCTACCTCGACGATCTGGCCAACCGCTCCTCTGGCTTGCCCGAACACCAGAAGCCACCTTTGCCAGACAGCCATGAAAAATCACCTTGGGCGTACGCCGGACTCGGACTCCAGTTTGCCGGAAGCATCGGGCTTTTCGCCTTCGCGGGCTACAAGATTGACCAGTGGCAAGGCTGGAACAATGTCGCCATTATCACCCTGACGCTCATCGCCTTGGTCGGCAACATGTACTTGCTCATCAAGGAAGCCCTCAACGCGGACAAACCCAAGAAGAAGTGACTCTCACAGAGGTGCCTTATGACCACCATCATGAACCAACCGGAACTTGTCCAAAGGATGCATACGGCGACCGCGACCAAACCCGCGATTGAAAACAAGCCCATTGTGGGTCCGGAAATCAATATCAAGATTGCGCTGACGCCGGGCACGCTGTTTCTGATTGCGACTCCGCTGACGGTGGCTCTGACGATGGCGATTGGGTATGTCTTGCTGACCAGCCTGACGCTGCCGCTGATGGCGGTGGAGATGTTTGGGGCTGCGATTATTACCATCGTGGCGGGCGTCTTGGCGGCGTTGCCTGCGGTTTTCTTTATGAAGCGGGGCGTGCTGGCCATTATTCAGGCGTCGGTTCTCGGGATGATTATTCGTTGCGGGGCATTGCTGTTTGGTCTGATTCTGGCATTCTCGCCCGCATGGGGCCTGGACAAAATGAGCCTTGCGTATTGGACACTCGGGTTATATTTCCCGGTTTTGGCGGCTGAAACCGCTTGTGCAGCGTGGCTGAGCAGCAAGGCGACGCGGTAACTTGACGAAATGCGTGGGTCGCGGACAATAGCCGCTCATTTTCCACGTCGGAGCGAACGAAAAATATATGTCGATGATTGCATCTATCTTCACTGGCACGCTGGCCTCGGGCGACAATCCGCTGACGCATGTCGTAGCGCATCCCATTTATGAATGGCAGTACAGCCTTTTCGGGCACGTTTTTCACTTCACCAACCATCAGTTCACGATGATTGTGGTGGGCGTGGTGATGCTGATCGCTTTTCTGTATGTGGGCGCCAAGGCCCGCACCAACACCATTCCATCGGGTTTGCACAATTTTTTCGAAGCTATCTTGTCGTTCCTGCGCACCGAGGTTTTCCGCCCGGCCTTGAAAGAGAATACCGATCGCTTCACCCCGTTTCTGTGGACGGTCTTCTTCTTCATCCTCTTCTGTAATCTGCTGGGCATGCTTCCGCTGGGCCAAATTGCCAACATCGTCACGGGCGGGACGGCCCCTCATTTCTGGGGTACTGCCACGGGTAACTGGGTCGTCACCGGCACGCTGGCGATCATGACCTTTCTGACGATACACATTGGCGGCGTCAGCCAGCAGGTACGCATGGCGATGGATCCCTCGCTTGATCCGCACCATCATCACGGGGCGCACGGTCATGGCGACCCGCACGCCCACCATGGCCCGGAAGGGCGGAACTTCATTGTGGCGGTTCCCGTGGGTGGCCTCCGATATCTGTGGAATTTCGCGCCGCATCCCGAAACGGGTATTAAGGTCATGGACCTTACACTCTGGTTCGGCCTTTTGATCCTGGAAATGTTGGGCGCACTGGTCAAGCCTTTCGCACTGTGCGTTCGTTTGTTTGCCAACATGATCGCCGGCCACCTTATTCTGGCGTCGCTCCTCATCATGATTCCGTTCACCGTTCACGGCGTGACTCTTTACACGAAGATCGGGGTTTCCATACCCATTGCCATCGGGTCGGCGGCGCTGAGTATTCTTGAAGTTTTCGTCTGCTTTCTGCAGGCGTACATTTTTACATTCTTGACCACCTTGTTCATTGGCAGCGCGGTCGCGCCGGAACACTGACGAGTCAAGGCCTGATTTTGGGCTGGTAGCCGACGCCGAAGCCCCTTTGATTGAAACGTCGGAGATACATTTAGGTTCCTCTGCGACATTTGATACCCGCAGACGAATCGCTTAGCCCAACCGGGCAGGAGTCACACATGTTCGAAATTCTCGCACAAGCAGCCCCTACCGTCGTGAATAACTACGGCAATCTCGGCATCGGCCTGGGTGCCGCCGGCATCATGATCGGTGCAGGCATCGGCATCATGGGCGCGGCGCGCGGCATCGGCCACATCGGCGGCAGCGCCGTGGAAGCCATTGCCCGTCAGCCGGAAGCCAAGGGTTCGATCGGGACGAACATGATCATCGCTGCGGCCCTTATCGAAGGGTTCACATTCTTCGGTTTGGTAATCGGCCTGCTGGTCATGAACAAGCTCGTCTAATGGGAAGACCAAAAAAGGCCCGGGACGCAACCCGGGCCTTTTTGTCTTTAGTGAGAAACGCGACTGCGACAGTCGACGCCTAAGTAAGTGCAATCGTATTGCCCTCTGTGCGATTGATGAAATCCTCCAACTGGATTAGCATCTCTGCTCTTGCCATCTCCCTAGGAGCCTTATGAAATTTCGCTTTCTTACGATGCTGACGGCGCTGTTGCTGCTTTGCTTTTCCGTCGCAGTGAATGCGGCCGACGAAGCGCTGGAGCAACCTGCCACAGCCACGACAAGTGCCACATCGGAGCCGGCGGCCAACGCCCACACGGAGCACAACGCTGAATCCGCCAAGCATATGGTCGGTGCAACCGCTGCAGACAAGCACGAAGCGACCGCTGATGCGCATGACAAAAAAGGGGGCCATGATAAAGAGCCCAGCCTCATGAATCCTGACTTTGGATCGTCGGTGGTCGCGGTAGTCGTGTTTGGTCTACTGCTGCTGGTCCTGGGCAAGTTCGCGTGGAAGCCCATCCTGGCGGGGCTGAAGACGCGCGAGGAGGCCATACGCAACGCTGTCGAAGGTGCTGCCAAAGCCAAGAGTGACGCGGAGATTGCCGGTCGCGAACTTGAGGCCAAAATGGTGGAAGTGCAGCGGCAGGCGAGTCAGCAACTTGCACAGGCCAAGGTGGATGCCCAGAAGTTGGCCGATTCCATCAAGCATCAGGCGGAAGCAGACAGCCTGGCCCTCAAAGATCGAACACTCAAGGATATCGATGCGGCAAAGTCGCAGGCGATTTCAGAAATCAATGCCCATGCGGCCGATCTTGGTTTGGCGGTCGCGCGGCGCATATTGCAGCGCAACGTGACGGTTGATGATCAGAACCGGCTGGTCGAAGAAAGCCTAGCGGAGATCGCCCGCAAGAATTAATCTCAATCTCAATGCACAATCTCAAACTGCAAAGGAGGAAAACGGTTACCCCGCAATTGGCTTAATGGCAGATGGAACCATGCCGCACTGGCGAACTGGTTCACGATCAACGCGAGTAACCGTCCAACCCCATGCCCGAACAATCCTTTCATATCGAAGCCATCGGCGACATTTACGCTCAGGCGCTGATCAATGAGGCGAATAAACAAAACGCTCTCGATGCCATTTCCGAGGATGTCCAAGGCATCGGCGAGCTGCTCAAGACCAACGCGGATTTTGCGGCGTTTACGCAGTCCGTCACCATCAGCGAAGACAAACGCGGCGTGGCACTGGACCGTATTTTCACGGGGCGCGTTCATCCGCTCACGCTGCATGTGCTCAAGAGTCTTTCATCGCGGGACCGCCTCATGTTTTTGGCGGGATTTGTCCGAGCGTTTGACGCGATCATTCGCAAATCCCGCGGCATTGTGGAGGTGGAGCTGGTTTCCGCTTCTCCGCTCAGCGATTCGACCATGAACCATATCCGGCAGATAGTTGCCACGAACATCCAGGGAACGCCGGAGTTTACGACGAAGATCGATCCGGCACTCATCGGCGGCATCACGCTTCGCGTTGGCGACATCCTGATGGATGGCAGCGTCGTCACCCAACTGGCCAAAATGCGGAAGTCGCTCACACGTGGCGGCACCGAGAAACTTCTGACATCGGCCGTGCTCACCTGATCTTCCAAACCCAACGCCCAACACTCACAGAACGAGGAACGAATGAAATTCAAAATTGATGAAATTACCTCCGTGATCCAAGCGGAAATCTCGCAGTATCAAAATCAGCTGGACGTCACGCAGGTCGGCAAGGTCATCGAAGTGGGTGACGGCATCGCCCGCATTTACGGCCTTCGCGGCGCGATGGCCGGCGAGATGCTGGAGTTCCCCACGGCGGATGGCTCCATCTACGGGCAGGTGTTCAATCTGGAAGAAGAAACCGTGGGCGCGGTTATTTTCGGCGATTACAAGAAGATACAAGAAGGCGGAACCGTTCGCACCACCGGAGAATTGTTGAGCGTTCCCGTCGGTGAAGCACTCCTGGGCCGTGTTGTTGATCCGCTGGGTGCGCCGATCGATGGCGGGCCGGAAATTCAGACCAAGGATCGCCGCAAGGTGGACATCATCGCTCCGGGCATCGCCGATCGGCAGCCGGTGAAGCAGCCGCTGCAGACGGGCATCAAGGCCATCGACGCCATGATTCCGATTGGGCGTGGCCAGCGTGAGCTCATCATTGGTGATCGCAAGACCGGCAAGACGGCCATTGCGATCGACGCGATCATCAACCAGAAAAAATTCTGGGGCACACCCGATGCTGTGGTCTGCATCTATGTTGCCATTGGCCAAAAAGAATCGACGGTTGCCGGCGTGGTCGATCAGCTCCGTCGCGCAGGGGCGATGGATTACACGATTGTTGTTTGTGCGGGTGCATCCGATCCCGCGCCGTTGCAGTACATCGCGCCGTACTCCGGCTGTGCCATGGGTGAATATTTCATGTGGCAGGGCAAGCATGTCCTGTGCGTTTACGACGATCTTTCCAAGCAGGCCGTTGCGTATCGTCAGTTGTCGCTCTTGCTGCGTCGCCCGCCCGGCCGCGAGGCATATCCCGGCGACGTTTTCTATCTGCACAGCCGCTTGCTGGAACGCTCCTGCAAACTTTCCGATGCCAACGGCGGTGGTTCTCTCACGGCGCTGCCGATCATCGAAACCCAGGAAGGCGAAGTCTCCGCCTATATCCCCACCAATGTTATCTCCATCACCGATGGCCAGATTTATCTCGAGCCCGATCTCTTTGCGGGTGGTGTCCGTCCCGCGATCAACGTCGGTATTTCCGTGTCGCGTGTCGGTGGCTCGGCGCAGATCAAGGCCATGAAAAACAAGAAGGTTGCCGCGTCGTTGCGACTCGATTTGGCGGCGTTTCGCGAACTCGAAGCGTTTGCGCAGCTCGGAACTGATCTGGAAGCGGCCACGCAGCGGCAGTTGGATCGTGGTGCCCGCATGGTGGAGGTGCTCAAGCAATTGCAGTTCGTCCCCATGGACGTCATCGATCAGATCGTCATTATCTACGCCGGTTCGCAGGGCTACCTGGACACGGTGCCGCGTAACCAGGTGGCCGCGTGGGAGAAGGCGTTCCTGGAATATTTCTCCACCAGTGCCGCGGAGCTACGCACCGAGATGCAGAAGAAGAAAGACTTGACGCCGGAGATCGAAGCCAAGCTCAACGAAACCATCCAGCGTTTTATCGCCTCCACAACAATCGGCAAAAAGGTTTAATTAAGACGCCTCTGCGAGACTCCGAGCCCTCGTGGTAAAAAATAGGAACACATGGCAAAAGCAAGAATCATCATCAAGCGACGCAAGGCCGTCCGCAACATCCGGAAGATCACGAAGGTCATGCAGATGATCGCCAGTTCGCGTTATCAGAAAGCGTATCGGCGAGCCATCGGCACGAAGCCGTACGTTAAAAAACTGGGCGAGCTTGTCGCTTCGGTTGTCGCGGCGGTGAAGGCGTCCGGCAAGAACATCGATCACCCCTTGATGCAGGACCCCAAGGCGGGGGTTCACAAGATCGCGATTCTGGTCATTACCAGCAATCGCGGGCTGTGTGGCGGATACAATGGAAACATTCTTCGTCTGGCTGGCAGCGCTTATCGCGAACTGACCGCTGCGGGCGACCAGACGAGCCTGCACATTTCGGGCAAGAAGGGGATCGCGTACTTCAAGTTCCTCGGTTACACCCCGGCGGCCACGTACACGCAGTTGGGTGAAGCGCCCAAGTTTGCGGAGATCGCGGAGCTTGCAGATCAATTCATCGCCGAGTTCACGTCCGGCAAGATCAGCGGCCTCAAAATCGTTTACATGCGTTTCATCAGCGCGGGCCAGCAACGGGCCACCGTCATGGACGTTCTCCCGCTGGCCCGTCTTGCAGATGCCCCCGAGTCGGCTGCCACTGCTCAACGAACAGTCAACACACAGTACGACTTCCTGCCCGGCGCCGAAGAAATTCTCAACGACCTTATTCCGACGACGGTGAAGGCGAGTATATTCCAGGCCTTCATCGAGGCCGCTGTGAGCGAGCAGATGGCACGAATGGTGGCCATGAAAGCGGCCACGGACAATGCGGAAAAGCTGGGCAAGAAGCTCAGCCAGGATTACAACCGCGCCCGCCAGAGCCAGATCACCAGCGAATTGGCCGAGCTCATGGGCGGCGTTGAAGCCATGAAGTAATGTTGTAGTGCGAAGCCCCATACCCCCAACGGAATCCCGACCACACCCAACCCAAGCGGAGTTAAAAAAATGGCAACCTCAGGCGTCATCACGCAAGTCATCGGCTCTACTTTCGATGCCGAGTTCCCCGAGAATCAACTTCCGGCGATCTACAATGCCGTCAAAGTGCAGGCTAACAATCGCGGCATCGATATCAACCTCACCGGCGAAGTTCAGCAGCACCTGGGTGGCGGGCGCGTGCGCGCCATCGCGTTGGGCACCACGGACGGTCTTTCACGTGGCATGGCCGTGCTCGACACGGGCGCACCGGTGACGGTCCCGGTCGGGCTGGAAACTCTCGGCCGCGTGTTCAACATGCTCGGGGAGCCCATCGACAAGAAGGGGCCAGTGAACGCCAAAGATTTCCGGCCGATTCACCAAGCTCCGCCGGAGTTCAAGAACCTGGAACCCAAAACGAAAATCTTCGAGACCGGCATCAAGGTCATCGATTTGCTTGCCCCTTACGTGCGTGGCGGAAAGACCGGTCTCTTCGGCGGGGCCGGCGTCGGAAAAACCGTCATCATTCAGGAGCTTATTGCACGTCTTGCCCGCTTTCACTCGGGCTATTCCTGCTTTGCCGGTGTGGGTGAACGTACCCGCGAAGGCAACGATCTCTGGCTCGAAATGCAGGAAGCCGCCATTGGCGACACCGGCAAGCACGTCATCGACCAGACGGTCATGGTGTTTGGCCAGATGAACGAACCGCCCGGCTCGCGTCTCCGCGTCGCGCTGTCGGCCCTCACGATGGCCGAATATTTCCGTGATCAAACCGGCGCGGATGTGCTCCTCTTTATAGACAATATTTTCCGCTTCACCCAGGCGGGGTCCGAAGTCTCGGCACTCCTCGGCCGTATGCCCTCGGCCGTCGGTTACCAGCCCACGCTGTCGACGGAAATGGGTGATCTCCAGGAGCGCATTACTTCTACCACGAAAGGCGCCGTTACTTCCGTTCAGGCGATCTACGTGCCTGCCGACGATCTCACGGACCCGGCTCCCGCGACGGCGTTTACGCACTTGGACGCGTTCACGGTGCTTTCCCGGTCCATCGCGGAAAAGGGCATCTATCCCGCAGTCGATCCTCTCGAATCTTCTTCCCGCATCATGGACCCCAACATTCTTGGCGAAGAACATTACAACGTTGCGCAAAGCGTCAAACGCACCCTTCAACGCTATAAGGACCTGCAGGACATCATCGCCATTCTCGGCGTGGATGAACTCTCCGAAGAGGACAAACTCACGGTCGCCCGCGCCCGTAAGCTGGAACGCTTTTTCTCGCAGCCGTTCTACGTGGGCGAAGTGTTCACGGGCAAGCCGGGTTCGAACGTTCAGCTTGTCGACTCCATCCGCTCCTGCAAAGAAATCGTCGAAGGCAAGTGGGATCATCTGCCCGAAGGTGCGTTTATGTACGTCGGCGTGGTCGAGGAAGCCGCCGAAGCTGCTGAAAAAATGAAGAAGTGATCCGCGCTGGATTACGAAGAGCAATCGTCCTGCCGCCCGGTCCCTCGGACTGGGCGGTTGGCTTTTCGTCCGCTTGCATTCGCGCCACATCCGATGGGACAATGCGTGCGTAGTAACCTCGGAGTCTCACCATGCCCAAAATCGAACCCCTTACACGCGCCCGCAGGATAGTCGCGCTCGTCGTGTTGCTGCTTTGTTTTCTCGCATCGATCGGCTTTGCACAACTCCTTGTACAGCGCAGCGCCGCAAAGCATCTGCTTCTTTCGATCCAGCAAGATCGGGGGGCGACGCGTCATTCCTCGATTACGGTCAAGATCCCCGACATCCTTCCGGAAGTCGCCTCGGACGATCCACGCATCATTACGTCCCGTCGCGGCCTTATTGACGGGCAACCGCGTGTGTTGGAGGTCTATTTTTTCTCCGGCACGGAGAAAGCCCGCAGCCCGCTCGAGGCCGCACGCGACCTTTTTGAGGAAATCGTCGGCTCCGCTCCCACCCATGCCGGGGCCACCACACTTGCGGGACTTCCCGCCGTCGAACTCCGAAACTTTCCCTCCTCAGAGGATCTCCCCGAAACCGAGACCCTTCGATTTGATATCCTCCGCTGGGCATTTGTGGGCAATCGCATCGTGGCAATTCACTACAGCGGTCTCCACCCCATAACCGATGCGGATGAAGAGCTCTTTTCACAAGTTTGCCGCCACGGCGTGGCAATTCGCACGAGGTAACCATGTTCTGCAACATCCGCACATTCATTCTGACCCTGGCGCTGCTGGGCCTTGCTTTCACGCACCTGAATGCCCCTGCTCAGATCATTGACGCAGGCGATGGGACTGCCATCCTCAACGCCGTCAAGGAAGATCCCGCCCAATATCTCGGACCACAGTACAAAGACGAAAACGCGGGCTTTCGCATGTGCCCACCCGCAGGCTCCCGCATCATCAACCGGGCCGATCTCGACTTGATGAGCTACGTCAACGATGCCAAGCAGTGGGGGGGGAGTCTGCAAATGGTCAATCTCCCCAAAGAATACACGCTCGAGGATTATCTTAAGGCTACCGCCAACGCCCTGGCGCAGTCCAAGGCATTCGCGGCGGTGCAGGTCCTTGAGAACAGGGCCATTACTTTTCAGAAACTGCGCGCCGGACGTTTGGCCACCTCGATGGAGGCTGAAGTCGCCGCGTCAGTGAAGGGTGGGGCACGCGATCGCATCTCCATGTATCGGCAGCAACTGATGATCCAGTTGACATCCAAGCAGTTCCTGGTTCTGACTTTCTATACGCCGCTCAAGGATCGCGAAGCCGCCACCAAAACGTTTGATGCCATGCTCACACAATTTGAGATTCTCGATCGCAGCGTGATCGCCGAGCAGCGTCTCAAAAGTAGTGAGGTAGGACGCGTGTGGCTCGAAAAACGTTCAGCGGATGAGCTTAAGGCCAAGCTCGGGGCGATGCCGCAGATTTTCCGCATCCGCGTCGGCGGGAAGGATATGGGCTACGTCCGTTTCAATGCTGGAGAAACCACGCGCGATAAGCTCCCGGGGCTTCTCCTCACCGTGGACTCACGCGCCTTCCCAAATGACGGCTCCATTGTCATGGGGGCCAATGAGGCCTACTGGGCCAAGGTCCGTGAGAAGGACCCCGATGACCGACTCTGGTTCTCGAACTACACCAACAGTTCGAAGACCGTTCTCTTCCGGCCCAATGGCAAAAAAGAAGAATTTTGGCTGATGGAAATCGGGTTGCTGCAAAGTATCAAAAGCACTCGCTTTACCAAGGAAGAAATTGAAACTCTTCGAGCTCAACGGGAAGAAATTATCAAGAGGATGATGGTAAAATCAGCGTTCAATAACACCGACAAACCGCCACCGCCCATCACCGAATCTACGCGCATTCTCAAGCTATCCGTCGAGCGTACGGGTGATGAAACGCAGCAACTCACTGCTGGCAATCGTTCTTTCGCCGCCAACCTTCCCGATAATGGCACACTTCCACTGCCCAAGATACTGGAATACACATGGCCCCGCGTGGTCGAACTCACGAAGCCTTCGGTGATGACATTTCTGGTTTACAATGGCGCCACCGGCAAGCCCCAGTATCGCACCCTCTCGGTTATTGGTCCCGACAAAATCAACCTTGATGGGAAGTCGGTCGACGCGATCAAGCTCAGCGATGAACTCGACCCTGGGACTACGTACATCTGGACCGACCGGGAAGGCAAGATGCTCATGATGCGCACCAGCGATCAATCCGTGCTCACGCCCACCACGGAAGAGGCGATGAGGCTTTTGTGGGGCAAGCAACTCGAGAAAGTTAAATAGGCCCTCGTGCCCGCGCAATATCGACTCAGGTTGGCTCCATTTGTGACCGATAACACCCTCAGAGGCCTGCAATTTTTCGGCCTTATCTGCTTCCCGGTAATCTTCCCAGCGAATGGAATTTCTCATGACACCATTTGTTCGTTTTGTCCTCTTGACCATTGGCCTCGGTGTGATCCTCAATCTTTCCATGGTCCTCTATTCCACCATGCGTAGCTCACGCAACCAAGCTCTGGCTAACAAGCAGGAAGAACAGTACTTTGAGCAGGTCATTGGACGCTTCAACGACCGCCAGCGCCGCATGGATATACTCGTCCAGTGGCAGCGAATCGATGCCCGAGGAAAAGTCCTCGAGACTTCCATTCTCATCCGCCGCTATCTATTTCCCGATAAAAACGAGGAGCGTCATCTCCCCGTCGTGCGCGTCGCCATACCGGGTGATCGCATGACAGTCGACGGCATGCGTCTGATCTTTAGCGAAAATATCACGCAGGGCGATGTCCGTACCCTGCAAAATAAGAAACTCGCCTATTTTGATCACGTCTATTCCGAGGAACAAAATAGGCTTGATCGTTTTTCTTTTCAGACACCGTACCAGGTCCCCCTGTCCTCGCGGGTTCACGTCGACAGACCCTCTCCCATGCACTATGAAATTCGCCTCTGGTCCAATGTCTGGGAGATGATCCAGAATCCCCAACTTGCCGCCAAACGTGGCCTTCAAGTCATTCGCGATGTTCCCGCCACCCGCGTGGTCAAAAACGGCACCCTTTATTCCGCGTACCTTGGCAATGAAGGCATCTCCATCGAACCTCGCGAGGATCCCGACATCGCTTCCGACATGTTCGAGGAGGCCGAAAGCGCCCATCATATCGGTGGACGCGCCAAGGAAGGCTTCCCCGGCGTTCGCATCATTCCGGAAAAAGTTCCCGCCAGCAAGAAATAACCTCACCCAGCAGAACGTCAATCCACGTCTTAACTTGGTTGACGAATCACCTCGCCTAACCTATGTTCACTGCTGAAATACACTTCTTTTGTTGGAGGACCCTATCGTGAATCTAGTTGCTCTTGCGCTCAGGCCGTTGCTCGCCCAAGGTATGGAAGGCAAAACTGTTATCTTTCTCGTCATACTCGGCGTCGCCTTCATCGTCGTGCTGGTTTTCTTCGGAATTATCGCCCAGTTCTTCTCGCTGTGGCTCCAGGCCTTCATGGCCCGATCCTCGGTGACGTTCTGGTCGCTGATCGGCATGCGCCTTCGCAAGGTCGACTCCCGCCAGATCGTCCTTTCCAAGATCTCGGCCATCCAGGCCGGGCTCATCCTCACCACGGAACAGCTTGAGTCGCACTATCTTGCCGGTGGACGTGTGCCCAATGTCGTCCGCGCCATGATCGCCGCCCACCGCGCCCGCATTGATCTCGATTGGTCGAAGGCTGCCGCCATCGACCTTGCCGGACGCGACGTTCTCGATGCCGTGCAGACGTCCGTCAACCCGAAGGTCATCGACGTGCCCAACGCCGCATCCGGGCGCTCCACGATCGACGCGGTTGCCAAGGACGGCATTCAGTTGAAGGTCAAGGCCAAGGTCACCGTCCGCACCAATATTCAACAGTTGATCGGTGGTGCCACGGAAGAAACCATCATTGCCCGAGTCGGCGAAGGCATCGTGACTTCGATCGGGTCGGCGGAAACTTACAAATACGTGCTCGAGAACCCCGACACCATTTCCAAGACTGTTCTTCACAAGGGCCTCGACGCCGGCACCGCGTTTGAGATTCTTTCCATCGACATCGCCGATGTGGACGTTGGTGACAATGTCGGCGCGAAGCTCCAGGCGGATCAGGCGGAATCTGACAAACGTCGCTTCCAGGCGGAAGCTGAAAAACGTCGCGCGCTCGCTATTGCCACCGAGCAGGAAAACAAGGCTCTCGCCCAACTCAACCGCGCCGAGGTTATCAAGGCCGAGGCTCAAATTCCGCTGGCGATGGCCGAAGCGTTCCGCTCCGGACACCTGGGCATTATGGATTACTACAAGATGCGGAATATTCAGGCCGATACCTCGATGCGCGAGTCGCTCGGCACGGGCGATGACTCCAACAAAGGCTGATCCGCCACAGTGGTAACGCGTCCAGCAAGACATTCGAGTCGCGTCGTCGTCAGCGATTCGCGGTTTCGTTAGAATCGGAGTCGTCGCCGGTACCGGAATCTGCTACAATTCCCTTGACGTAATCGGGCCGCGCACTTAGCGTTCCCATCCCTTTCATTCAAACTTTTTCAGGAGTTACCATGGGTCGAGGCGATCGTCGTACCAAAAAAGGCAAAATCTTCTCCCGCAGCAGCGGCAAAGTTCGTCTGCGCACCAAGGCCAGCAAATCCACCAAGAAATAAATCTGCCGGATAACCGCGGCAACCCACCCGCGAAATCGCGCAATGCTCTCTGTGAGGACACTCATGGCTGACATGCCGCAAGATCCCCGCCAACTTGCACGAGATATCCTTTCGGGAAAGATCTCCATCGAGGAACTTGCGCGCCGCCAGCAACAGCGACGTAACATCCCGCCACCGCAGTCATCTACGAACGTCCCGCCGACGATTCGTAATATTGGGACCGGTCCCACCGCGCTTCCTTCCAACTCCCGATCGCAACAAGACCCAAACGGCGGCAGTCTTCCGGCCAGAATCCCCATGCCTCGGACTGAGGCCCAAAAAAATGCCCCGCCGCCGTCACAGCGTACTTATCAACGTCCGCCAGTTCAGGTGCCCCGGCCCCAGCAGCAGCAATCACGCCGGTCAACTCCTCCTCCGCCAACCAAAAAATCACCAGCGCCCCAAGCAGACTCTTACTCCGCGGTCACCCAGGTCGCCAATCAGCCCATTTCCGAATCCGCAGTTAACACCATCGTTACCGGCACGCTCGGTGCCTCCCGCGTTTGGAAGATGCTCCGCAGCAAGCCCTCCCTCCGTGCAGGAATTATCCTCAGCGAACTCCTGGGCCCTCCCGTGGCCCTCCGCGAAGACCGTTCCCGCTATTGAAGCCCGGGCACTACAAGGTAGCCAGCGACACCCGATGCTCATCTGGGTTTGTCAGGATACCTACTGATTGAAGTATATCCGCGGCATCAACCACGTCGTGAATCCGAACTATGTCTATTTCGCTCGGTCTACCTCGCCCACCCATTGGCTCCGTGCCCCCCTCCCCGTCACATCTCTTCTCCTCCATCTCCGGAAAAGAATGAAGCAAGACGCCGAACTCGCTCAATACCGTTCCCTTCTGGAGCCCCCTTCGGTCTTCACCGACGGCTTCTCCTTTCGTTCCGTCATCGGCTGCATTTTCATTGGCCTGGTCATGATGCCCGGTGCCATGTACCTTTCGCTCCTCATCGGCGGCGATCAAATGTCGTCCGCCGCCCGCTGGGTCACCGTCATTCTCTTTGTCGAACTCGCCCGGCGCAGTTTCACCACCATGAAACGCCCCGAAATTTTTATCCTTTTCTACATGGCCGGCGCCGCCGTATCCTCACCGTTCTCTGGCCTCCTGTGGATCCAGTATTACGCCACCAGCGATCCTGCCAAGGCCCTCGGCATCGCTTCACAACTCCCCGCCTGGGTTGCTCCGCGTGAGAACGTCATCGCCACGCGCACCTTCTTTCATCCTGGCTGGCTTGGCCCGATGGCGATGATCATTCTTGGCCAACTTCTGGGCCGCCTCGATAATTTCGGCCTTGGTTACGTGCTTTTCCGCGTCACATCCGATGTCGAAAAACTTCCCTTTCCCATGGCCCCAGTCGGCGCTTTGGGCATCACCGCTCTGGCCGATTCCTCCGCGGGAAACGAATCCTGGCGCTGGAGAATATTTTCCATCGGCGGCATGATCGGTCTTCTCTTCGGGGCAATCTTCGTCGCCGTCCCGGCCCTCTCAGGCGCACTCCTTAAGGCCCCGATTACCATCCTTCCGCCCGTCTTCCTCGACCTCACCTCCGACACCCAATCCCTCCTTCCTGCAACTCCCGTGACCCTCTCCTTCGATTTGGGGAATCTCCTCGTCGGCATGGTCCTCCCCTTCTTTGCCGTTCTTGGAACCTTCTTCGGTATGCTCGTGACGTGGATCGCCAACCCCATCCTGCAATCCACCGGCCAATTGCCCCACTGGAAGCCCGGCATGAACGCCCTCGACACGGCGTTCGCCACGCAGTTGGATGTTTACCTTTCCGTCGGAATCGGACTCACCCTCGCCATCGCTCTCATCGGCTTCGTCCATGTCGGCCGCTCATTCTTCAAGAAGAAAACGCCACGTTCCGAATCTACTTTCTTTCAGCGTCTCAGGAACCCGCCGCCCGGCCGCGGCGATTTTCCGATCTGGGTGGGCATCCTCATTTATCTCGTATCCACAAGTAGCTATATCGCAATAAGCGCCTACCTCGTCCCCACTTTTCCGCTCTGGATTTTGCTCGCCTACGGCTTTGTCTATACTCCCGTCATCTCGTATGTCGCCGCACGTATGGAAGGCGTCGCCGGGCAATGGGTCGACATTCCGATGGTTCGCGAAGCCACTTTCATCGCCTCGCAATCGCTCGGCTACCGAGGCGTGGACATCTGGTTCGCCCCCATTCCGCTCCACAATTATGCCAGCACTGTCGTCAACTTCCGCGTTCAGGAACTCACTGGAACAAAATTCACCAGTCTCATCAAAGCCGAGCTTGTTATCTTTCCCGTGGTCATCATCAGCTCCATCCTCTTTTCCCAATACCTTTGGCGTATTGCGCCCATCCCGTCTGCCGTTTACCCGCACGCCAACCAAGTCTGGGAGCTTCAGGCCCGCAACGCGGCGCTCACCCATTCCTCCACCCTTGGCGCCAACTCTCCCTTTTACGAGGCGGTGAAGATTCCTTACATTGCCGCCTCTGCCGGACTCGGTCTCGTTACCTTCGCTACGCTCTCCGGTCTTGGCACCCCCGTCATGCTCTGCTATGGCCTCATCCGCGGCATGGGCGGAGGCCTCACTTCCGGCGTCATCCCCCAGTTGCTCGGCGCTCTGCTTGCCCGTTTCTACTTTGAGAAACGCTTCGGCCTGCAATGGCGGCAATACGCCCCCGTCCTGCTTGCCGGATTCTCTTGTGGCGTGGGCCTTATTTCCATGTTCTCGTTAGGATGTGTTTTCATCAGCAAAGCCGTCTTCCAACTTCCCTATTAACTACCGTGCTGGATTTCTCGGAATGAAACGACCTTCCTCACAAGCTTCCCACTCTCTGGACACTCGAAGCGTCACGCCCCGCGCCATCTTTCTAGGCTTCCTCTTGGTGCTCATGGTGTCCATCCTCCCGGTTTATTCCGACAACATTCTCCACTCCACGTTGCTCATCGGCGGGTACATGCCCATCCTGGTCATCGCCACGATCGCGGTTCTTTCCATGGCCGTAAATCCACTACTGGGCCGTCGCCGTTTTTCCGCCGGCGAAATGACTCTGGCCATCGCGATGATGCTTGTGGCATGTAGCGTTCCCACTTCCGGCCTTCTACGCTACTTTCCCCCGCAACTCGCCAGCACGGTTTTTTACTCCACGGACATAAAGGATGGTGCCAACTACATCAACGCCCTACCCGATGCGCTGCTCCCCACCAAGGATCCCACCAGCGTCATCATCCGTTCTTTCCTTCACGGCATCGATCCCATCCAAGGCGAAACTCTGGCATCCACCTGGCAGCCTTGGATAATTCCTTACATTGCCTGGGCGTTCTTTCTCGTACCCATGATGCTCGCGGTCATGTTCATTTGCGCGTTGATGCGTAAACAATGGGTAGTCAATGAACGCCTGAGTTTTCCGCTGGCCACCATTCAAATGGAATTGATCGCCGACCCTGAGCCCGGCCGCCGGTTCAATCCTCTTTGGCGCAATCGCCTGCTCTGGATTGGCATCCTCATTCCGCTGGTTATCCATACCTATAACGGCCTGGGAATGTTCCACCCCACGCTGCGCAGATTTCCTCTTGAATACGATATCACGCAGGCGCTTTCTGAATACCCCTGGAATACTCTCGCCGGCGCTATCAAACAAAATGCGTTCTATTTTTCAATGATCGGCATCACCTTCTTTGTCTCACTGGACGTCGCTTTCTCGATCTGGTTTTTTTACGTGGCCCACCAGTTCCTCATCATGGGATTCAATCGCGCAGGAATTCCGAGCGGGGCGGAACATGCGACTTTTCAGGGATTTGGCATCTGGGCAGTATACGCCATTCTCATCGCGTGGATTTCTCGGCATCATCTGCTTCATGTGGCCCGCAATATTCTTGCCCCGCGCGAGCCAGAAGAATTTCTCGCCTATCGCAGCAGCATCGCCGGAACTCTCGTTTGCATCATCTGCGCCGCCGCGTTCCTGATCGCCTGCGGGCTTCCCTGGTACATGGCCTTCATTGGAGTGGTCGTCGTGCTCGTGTGGATGACAATCCTCTCGCGAATCGTCATGGAAGCAGGCGTAATTCTTGTCCAATTTCCCGGCGGAGCCGATGCGTTCCGCTTCATGGGCGTGCTATTCTCCACCGTCACCACCACGGTCGCCGCGAAAATGGATGCTATTCGCAATTTTATGATCATGAGCATGACGTTCAATGTCGTTTACACGGACCAACGTGAATCCCTCATGCCTTTTGCCGCCAACGCCTTGCGCATGACTTCCGATACCCCCCCCCGCAGTCGTCGATCCACGTTCTTTTTGCTCGCCTTTGCCGTACTCACTGCGTTGCTGGTGTCCGGTGCCACCAACCACATTCTCACTTACACCTACGGCCGACAAAATTTTGACAATGGCTACGGCCCACGCGGCTTCCCCACCAAGACGCTGCAAATGGCCCGCGACATGGCGGAACCGGAAGTCACGTCCTCCAAAGCCAATCGCCCGCTCAACTTCGGCATGGGTGCAGCCGCCATGCTCTCCGTGGGATTTTCACGTCTGGCATTTGCGACCAGCCCCTTCCATCCCATTGGCCTCCTGATGCTCAACACGTGGGCGATCACCAAAATCTGGTTCTCCGTCATGATTGGCTGGGGTCTAAAATTTGCCGTTCTGCGGTGGGGGGGTGCCGGCATCTATCGTCGCGCCCGCCCGTTCTTCATGGGGCTTATCGTGGGAGAATCCCTGGCGTCCATCTTGTGGGTCATCGTCGGCGCGTTTATTCCTTGGCCGGATGCATCGCGCATTTTCCAGATATTGCCGAACTAAGCCGGTATGCTTAACCGATGCATGGTTGGAGGATCTGATGTCCAAACCGGTTCAAAGACAAGTGATATTGCCGCTGAGCAAAGCGACATCGATCGCGTTCAAGTCGCTGCGCGTCCGTCTGGGCCGCAGCGTGTTGACCTTAATCACCATTGCCATGGCGATTGCTTTTCTCACCTACATCTGGGCGATGCGCACCTTTGAACCTGCTGCCCGTGCTGCTGACTTGTTGGCCCAGGGCGTTCGTGACGCAGTCGCCGAACCGCCGGTCTCGCGCACGATCTGGCTCATCACGCTCTCCCTCCTCGTCTGCACCGTGGGGATCGCCAACGCCATGCTCATGTCCGTCATGGAACGTTTCCGCGAGATCGGCACAATGAAATGCCTCGGAGCGCTCGATTCGTTTATTCTCAAACTTTTCTTTCTGGAGTCACTCTTTCTTGGTGCCGCCGGCACCGCGGCCGGCGTTCTCCTCGGACTGGCGACCACCGTGCTGATGCTCGTGAAAACCTATGGGGGGTCCGGATGGGCGCAATTCCACGGAGGGACCGCGGCGCTCATCGGATGCGGTGCGGGATTCATCGGCATTGCCATTAGCGGCGCAGCCGCCATGTATCCCGCATGGAAAGCCGCCCGCATGGAACCTACCGCCGCCATGCGCGTGGACGTATAGTAGGTCGCTAAATCGATTGCAAAAATTCAAAAGCCCCCGTTATTGCGGGGGCTTCATGAACTGGGCGATACAGGATTCGAACCTGTGACCTCATGCGTGTCATGCATGCGCTCTAACCAACTGAGCTAATCGCCCGCAGAATATTCTGGATCAATAACGTAGCATCACCCACCTCAAAACGCAACAAAGCCCGTGCAGCGTTTACCACGATTTTCGCCCCACGCTGTCCCCGCTTAGTTGAGACGCCCGCCTTGTTGGCCCTTGGCCATGCCCACCAGTTCCTGCACCCGCATCGTCACGGCATCGAGGGCGCCTGTATTGGCGGCGCTGTGCAGACGCTGCGCCGCTGAGGAAAACGCCAACAATCCGCAGGCGTGAGCGCCGTTGCGCAACATGTCCGAAAGACTGGCTACATGCCCCATTTGACCTTGCAGAAAAGCCTGCTCCAACGCCCCGATCCGCGTTTCCACCTGCATCAGAAATTCATGGACGTCTTGAATGGCTTGGCCGCCGTCGGCTCCAATGCTCAAGAGCGGTGGCGAGATCGCCAGCGGTTGTACGAAATCCCCTGCGACCGGTTTTAGCAGATTCTCTTCGGAGGATTGTCCGATGTCGTTCAACGGAGACAAAAGCGTACCCGTATCTTTATCCTGCACGGCTCCGGCATTGCCTCCCGTCACCACGACATTTCCCAGTTTGTCCGATTCCAGAAGGCGGTCGGTTAAGTCCGAGCCAATGCACACCCACGTTTTTCCTTCGGGACCGCTATTCAATACAAAACGCGTCCAGGCGATCGTTCGCTCTGTACCGCATTTGGTGCGCAAGGTCATCGGCATATCGCGGAGAAGCGGGCTAGGATCCACGGCCGAAATAAATTTCGGCACCTGGGAAAACAGGCGTCCTGGAAACATCATGGCCCAAAAATTGTGCCCCAATAGTTCTTCGGCGCGATAACCCGTCACACGTGTGGCTTCAGGATTTATCTGTAAAACCACGCCATCCGCGCGGATGCGAACCACCAGCATTGGCATCTGCTCGTAAAGCGACAGCAGAAACGCCAACTGCTCCGGATCAGACGACTGATGGTCTGGAAAAGTGGGAGTTTTTCCTGCGACTCCTGCCGGCGATGGTGGCGTGAGTTCGTGATTGGGGCGCGAACTGACTTGTTCAGACGAGGAATGTTCCACAGCTATCTCTCCCTGCTCGATCTCCATCGAGACATTCAAGTATTGCCCCAAAAACCACGATTGGCAAACGCAATCCTCTCCTTAATGAGTATCGTCGCAAAAAAAATGGTTATCAGTCCCTCCTTCGTCCTATAAGCTGGTAGTTGAGGCACGCTAGGGCGCGCCAAGGCGGCGGCATCGCTGATCTGAAAATTGGACTACAATGTCCTACGATCAGTTAGTTTGAGTTTTTGAGAAAAGGAGTGTTTTATGTCCGGTCGGATTGTCTTGGCGGTCGTCGGTGCATTCGTCATGAGTACAACATCCACGCTATGGGCAGAAGTGCCCAAGGCAAAGGTGGATCGTGCCGTAGATATCCCTGCATTCACCGCCGACCTTTACGCCAAAGTCGCCCAGAAGAAGGGCAATCTATTCTTTTCGCCCACGAGCATAGAAACCGCCCTGGCGATGACCTACGCCGGAGCGAATGGCTCCACTTCCGAGCAGATGGCCAAAACGCTGCATTTCAATTTGCCCGCAGACAAAGTCAGCACTGCGCTGGCGACACTTATTGAAACGCTCAATCACCCACCGGAAATCGAGACGTGGGAGCCCAGTGTTGGGGGCGGTGCAGTCAAGGCGGTGAAGAAGCCGGCGTATCAACTCGTTGTGGCCAATGCATTGTGGGGGCAGAAAGATTTTCCCTTCAAACCCGACTTTACCCAACTGCTTCAGAAAAGTTATCGCGCGGACGTGCATCCCACGGACTTCGGTGACGCTGAAAAATCGCGAACCACCATCAATGACTGGGTGGCGTTGCAGACCAAGGACAAGATTAAGGACCTGCTCGCCAAGGGCGTATTGACGACTGACACCCGCCTGGTTCTTACCAATGCCATTTACTTCAAGAGCAACTGGGCCGAACCCTTTCAGAAGTCAGCCACCAAGGACGGCCCCTTCAAGCTCTCGGCCGACAAGTCGGTGAATGTGCCGCTGATGCAGCAGGAACACGATCACGGCTATTTGGAAAACGACGATTTGCAAATGCTCGAAATGGCCTATTCGCGGAGCGTTCTGTCGATGATTGTCCTGCTGCCCAAGAAGGCGGAAGGATTGGCGGAGGTGGAAAAGAAGCTCACTGCCGAGAATCTGGCCGGGTGGCTCAAGGACAAAAAGAAGGAGTCGGTGAAGGTCACCTTGCCCAAGTTCACATTGAGCGCCGAGTTGATGCTCGCCGATGCGCTAAAGGAAATGGGCATGGTGGATGCGTTTGATCCCAACAAAGCGGATTTTTCAGGCATAACGACGGCAGAGAAGCTGTTTATTTCGGCGGTAATCCATAAGGCCTTTGTAGCGGTGGATGAAGAAGGCACGGAAGCAGCCGCGGCGACGGCGGTAGTCATGCGGACCACTGCGATGCCTATGCCCAAGAAATCAAAGATATTCGAGGCCAACCATCCATTTGTCTTTTTGATCCGCCACAATTCGACGGGCGAGATCCTGTTTATCGGGAGAGTGGCGAATCCGAAGGGGGAATGACGGTTTTTAGGTGGGAATAGGAAGTTTTAGGGGCAAAATAGCGTCGCACAGGGCGTTTATTGGCGGGGACCGCGCGTTTTTAGGTCGGGATTGCCCCAAAATCCTTTGTTAACCCCGCGCTAATGTTCTTTCTACACCCCTGTTCTTTGTTTACTTGAGGCGCCAGATAGGCTTAGATTGTGGGTGCCGCGATGGCGCGGTACTGCTGGATGTGGCGAATGGCCACTGGGCGGAGTTTCTCGAACCCCTGTGGAGGATAGGACATGTCTGAAGTCTCGACTGTCGAAAACCCCGCGGAATTGCGTACGTTTGTGACGCCAGCTACTCAAAATTCCAGTGTTTTACGTGGTCACGCCGCTCCCGTCGTGCCCGCGACACCGGCAACGGCGGTGCAGATTTCCAAACTCAACCTCTTTTATGGCAAGCAACAGGCGCTACATAATGTGTCTCTCAGCATTCCCGAGAAGCAGGTGACAGCTTTTATCGGACCTTCCGGGTGTGGCAAGTCTACGCTTTTGCGTTGCATTAATCGATTGAACGATCTCATCGATGTTTGTCGCATTGAAGGATCGATTCAAGTGAATGGGCAGGAAATTTTTCGTCCGGGAACGGATGTAATCAGTCTGCGGAAGCGGATTGGGATGGTTTTTCAGAAGCCGAATCCTTTTCCCAAGAGCATTTTCGAGAATGTGATTTATCCGTTGCGGATTGATGGGGTTAACAAGCGGTCGATTTTGGAGGAGACGGTAGAGCGGTCGCTGCATTGGGCGGGGTTGTGGGATGAAGTGAAAGATCGCCTAAGTGCTTCTGCACAGGCACTTTCGGGCGGGCAGCAACAGCGGTTGTGCATCGCCAGGGCGGTGGCGGCGGAGCCGGAGGTGTTGTTGATGGATGAGCCGTGCTCGGCATTGGACCCGATCGCGACCAATAAAATCGAGCATTTGATGGAAACACTGCGGAAACATGTGACGATCATCATCGTGACGCACAACATGCACCAGGCGGCGCGGGTGGCGGATCAGACGGCGTTCTTCTATCTGGGGACGCTGGTGGAGGTGGGGCCGACGGCGAAGATCTTTAGCAAACCGGATCATAAACAGACGGAAGAGTACGTAACGGGGCGCTTCGGGTGAGGGGTGGAAGGGCGGCAAAGGGGGTAAAAAGAGGGGGCGAAGGGGTGGTGGTGGGGGGGGTCAAAGAGGGGGGCGCGGGGGGGTAAAATGGGGGTGAAGGGGGGCTAATGGCCGGAGTGGGGTCGGAGTAAGATTGCCCAGACGAGAATGAGGATCGGGAGGAGGATGGGGATGGAGTACATGAAGATGTAGCCGAAGAAGGAAGGGCACTTGACGCCGGCGTTCTCGGCGATGGATTTGACCATGAAGTTAGGTCCGTTGCCGATGTAGGTCATGGCACCGAAAAAGACGGAGCCCAGGGAGATGGCGACGATGTACCAGTTGAGATTTTCGCTGCCGAGGAGGAAGCCGACGGAGATGGCGTCACTGGAGAGGTTGCCACTGTTTACTTTTTCCTTGTGGTAACGCTGCAAGGCGGCGATGGCGTTGTCGAGGAGTTTGATGTCTTCGTTTTGGAGTGCCGGTTGTTCCGCATAGCGGGCCTTGTTGAGTTCAGCGAGAGTGTCGTAGTCGGCCTGGGTGGGGGCGGATTTATTGGGGGTCTTGACGATCTGGGTGGCGACGCTGATGAGGTTTTTGTCGAGTTTTCCGCGTTCGGTTTCGAGGAAGGTGAGGTAGGTGGGGGCGTTGTCGAGGACCGCGGAGAGAGTTCCGGAAAGGAAATAGAACTGGCCGGGGGTTTGGAGGTATTTTTTGAAGGCTTCATCGGAAGCGTGATTGGAGAGGTAATTGAGGGCGGGGACCATGGTGGCGAAGATGCCGACAAAGAGGAGAGCGACTTCCCTGATGGGGGCGAAGTTGAAGACGTTTGCGACATGGATGCGTGCGGAAGTGAACCAGAGGGAGCCGGCGGCGGCGAGGACCATGAGGAGTTCGCGGAAGGGCTGAGGGAGGAAGACGCCGATGAGGATCATGGCGATGAAGATGAGGTTTGCGGCACCGAAGAGGGAGACGGCGGGTCCGAGATCATCGGCATCGTGAGGGGCGCGTTTTTCGTTGCGGTGAGCGAGGGTATCAAACACGAAGAAGAGGGTGAGCAAAGCGCCGATGCCGATGATCCAGGCGAGGTAGCAGTGTTCAGCGACCCACCAGAAGGGAACGCCCTTGAGGTAGCCGAGGAAGAGGGGGGGATCGCCGATGGGGGTGAGGGAGCCGCCAAGATTGGAGACGGTGAAGATGAAGAAGACGATGTGGTAGGGTTTGATGTGTCCTTTGTTGATGCGAATGAAGGGGCGGATGAGGAGCATGGAGGCGCCGGTGGTGCCGAAGACGTTGGCAATGATGGCACCGATGAGGAGGATCGCGACATTCACGCCGGGGGTGGCTTTGCGGCGGACGCGAATGAGGATACCGCCGGAGACGACGTAGAGAGAGCCGAGGAGGAGGATGAAGGAGATGTATTCGGAGAAGCTTTCTGCGAGTTTGGGTCCGGCCTTGAGGAAGAAGATGTAGTAGACGGAGACGATGGTGCCGAGAACGATGGAGACCCACTGATAGTTGTGTTCCCAGAAGTGCTTGGCGATAAAGGGCATGGCGGCGATGCAGGCGAGGAGGAGCGCGAAGGGGATGACCCAAGGGAGGGCGACGTCGGGGGTGGGGGCCTGATAGGCGACATGGTGGAGTTGCCAGCCGAGGATGGCCACGGCGAGGCCGATGAAGCCGGCGATGAGGATGAATTTTTTGGAAGGAGGAGGGCTGGCTTGGTCGGGGATTTCAAAGCCGGGGACGCGATGATCAGGATGGGAGAGGTGGAGGAGAGGGGCGGGTTTGTTAGGATTACTCTGAGTCATGAAACGTATCTCCGGCGGCTGGATGGGGATATTCATCCGCAGCGATTCAGAATTTTGCGTGTGCCCGAAACCGTGCGGGCATTTTTCATCGCGGGGAAGAGCGTATCGATTCCGCGGGGTGGCGATGGGGTAAATAGATAGCAGAATGTGGGGGAATCATCAATGGGGACGGAGAGGGGTGAAGGGTGATGGGTGATGGGTCAGACGGGGGGAACAAGATGCAAGATGCAAGAATACGAGGAAAGGTTCGAGGTTCACGTTTCAAGTTTGAGGGAGGGAGGGCGGGGGACGAAGACGTGAGAAGACGGGGGTGTGGTCCGGGGGGCGAGGCCTGCGGCACGGGAGCCGTCGCCTGCGTCTGCGGGCTGAACTTGAGGGTGGTAAGGATGCGGAGCGCAAGCGGGAAAATTATAAGGGGCGTCAGGTACCCTGACGGGGGAAAAAGGAAGAGGGCGGGAAGGGGGAATGGATGAAGGATCAATGACGAAAGACGAAGGGAGGGGAGGGTGGGGAGTGGGAAAAGTTATTGTTGGGCGGCGCGGAGGTGGTTTAGGCGGAGGAGGTTGATGAGGATTTTTTGGTCGGTGGCGGCGCGTTCTTTTGCTCGCAGATGATCGGGTGGGAGCGGTTGGCCGGCACCAGCGTCGGTGTAGAGGGAGGCCCAGTCTTCGGACCAAGCTCCGGCGGGATCGGTGTGGGCGTAGGCGGCGAGGACGGCTTGGTCGAGTTTTTGGTGGGCGAGTTTGAGCCAGGTGGGCGTTCGTTGTAGAGGTTGGTGAGGGTGCGTTTTTTGAGGAGGTTTGTGGTGCATCGCTTCAATCGATGGACCTAGCGGCGTAGGCGCAGAAACAGTACACGTTTGCCACCTTAAGGAATGCACTCACCCTTGATTTTGGCGTCGAACGTGCTCGGCCAGAGCGGCCTTCGCGTACAATGGTAAAGCAAGGGCATTTTTGACGGCAAGCGATTTCAGATTCGAGTGATCAGTGACCTCATCAGCGCCAAGCCAAACAATCTCTAGGCGGCGGTGGTCTTTGAGCGCGATATGGGTGTAGTTTTCGGGCACCGCCCAGTAGCACTTCTCACAGATTGCGGGCTGTCGTCCTTCTCGCCAGTTGTCGCAGTGCTCGCACGACCAAGACTTTGATCTTTGGCATGAGCCACAGAGCAGCATATATTCCGATTGGTTGCGCCCGTGTTCGGATGCTTCGCCGGCTATTTGGTAGGGGACGCGATGGTCAATTTGAAGGTAACGTGGTTCGTAGGGTGTCGAACACAAAGCGCACTTTGCCTCGTACTTCTCAATGATCTGTTTTTTAAAGCCTGTGGGGAAAGACCTACGTCCTTGGAAGCGATCGCCTCGAATCAAGGAGGGATCACCGAAAGTATAAACAGCCATTTGACGGCCGGTTTTCCGCCTACCGGACGACTTTGACAGTGGTACACCGGCATCTCTTACATCACGTGCGGCACTTGCGGCATCAGTTAGGCCATAAGTGCTTTCCAATTCTTCAGTCGAAACGCTACCATGTTCAAGGATGTGTTTGACAAGGATTTTCCCTCGGTTAGTTCTTACCTTAGCAACAACTGCAAGTAGTTCGGCGGAGTAGTTAGGCGTGGTCATTCCAACTCGTCAAAAGAGAAGTAATTCTTCCGAAGTGGTCGCCGGCTGGCACAACAGCCTCGGTAATCGTTTAATACGACTGAGCAGGCTCTCGGAAATGTAGAGAGATTCAAATGTCATTCCATCGCGACCTAGGAGGGTTTCTTGAGTCGACCTGCCCGCCTTCACTTCAAATAGCCGCAACGGCATAGAGGCGGGCAATCGTTGCCCATAGACTTTGTCACCAATGCGGCCATCGTAGGAAATAATAAGGGAAAGATCTCGCTTGACGAGTTGTTGCAAACCATCGCAGAACTCGCCAAAACTCATGCCCTTCACGTAGCGGTTATCGCGATCACCGCTGGTGCCTTGGTACGGAGGATCAAGGTAAATTACATCATGGATGTCGGCATCTTCGAGTGTTTCCAGGTAGGTCGCGTTTTTGATACGGGACTTACCTGCGAAGACTCTTGCGGCGCGAACAATGTTGCCACGCATCGTTTCCGGTCGTGCACCGAACCGACGGTGGTCCGCAGTATTATTGAACTCTCCATTGCGGTTGTACCGAATCGCTGCTTTTACGCAACGAGCGAGTAGATACAAGAAGTGCGCAGGATTTGGATTCGCATTAAATGCTCGCCGAACATCGTTAAAATGCGTCTTTCCGACAATTTTCTGATCGTTCCAGAGCCGCTCGTATTCATCTGCCAACTCATGCGGCGACGAAATGATCGCTTCCCACAAGGATGAAATGGGGCCATGGATATCTCCGATGATGAAATATCGAGCCAATGAGGAATTGGCGGCGAAAAGGCTTACCGCTGCAGATCCCGCGAACGGTTCGTAAAACGTGCGAATATTTTCCGGTACACATCCGCAAATGGTGGGTGCGAGCCATCGTTTGCTTCCCTGATATGGAATCGGGTGCGGCACGCTTTCATAAGATCCAATATTCATCCCTATATTTTACGGGGTGCGGGTCGTTCGTAGAAGCCCAAAGCAACGCAAAACTTGGCACGAAGCGATCTTCTGTTGTCGGTTCTTTTCGCATCTGGCGGGTTGAATGACGGCTAGGATGTACTGCATGGAGGTGCATCGCCCCGGATTTTGACGTGTGTGGAGAGGGCATGTTTATCCTCGCGGAGTGAAAATTGGTGAGGTTGGTGGCGTGGGTGAAGTTGGTGTGGATTTCGTTGGGGAAGGGGTGTGGTATGATTGCGGGACGATTTTTAGATGGAATGAGTCGCGAGGAGTAGCAGGATGGCGTCAGCGAAGCGGATTTCGACGGGGGGGATTGATGTTTTGCGGTATGTGCTGATTGTGCTGGGGGTGGTGGTTTTGCTGGCGGGGTTGGCGAGCGGCGGGGCGACGGTGGTGAAGGCGGCGAACGCGGGGATGCTGCGGGAGGTGGTGATCGGGGGGGTGGCGTGGCAGGTTTTGATGGGGGTGGTGGGGGCGGTGGTGTTGTGGGGGCTGGCCGCGGGGTTGCGATTGCTGGCGATACAGGTGCAGCAGAATCAGGTCAGTCAGAATACGCTGGAGCAGGTGGGGGCGGCGTTGGCGGAATTGCAGGTGCCGACGGCGGTGGCGGAGGTGGTGAACGAAGAGGGGGCCAAGGCGTTGCCGGAGCGGG
>JBBRWV010000016.1:0-42404 GCA_038248985.1 Phycisphaerae bacterium | reverse complement strand
TTTACCCCCCCCTCACCCCCCCAAATGACCCCCCTCACCCCCCCCTCACCCCCTCATTTCCCCCCCCCTCACCTCCCCCTTACCCCTACACAAAATGGATGTCTCACGCCCGTTTCTCCCTCGAATCCTCCCTCGGCATCCACGTCCACCATGTCCCCACCAGCCTCCTCTGTTCCACCCCCTCCTGGCACCAATTCGTCCAATCCTGGATCCAAAACGCCCCCGCCTGGACCGCCATCTACAACCAAAAACTCCAACAATACCGCCTCGATCACGGCCTCAAGAACCCCCAGCAACCCATGCCTAACCTCCTCTGTACCAATACCTTACATGAGATCACCTACGAGCTCCCCTTCTGGATCTACCTCCTCGGCCAACCCCGCCAACGCCTCCTCCTCCGCCAAACCCCCACCGCAACCACTCTCCTCTACAACAACGCCCCCATCCCCCCTCAATCCGCCTCGACCTATAATATCCGCCCCCGTGCCCTCACCTTGACCATGTTCGTCCGCCTCCACCTCGCCGACCTCTTCGTCCACGGCATCGGCGGCACCCTTTACGACCAAATCACCGACGCCATCCTCCAAGAAATCGCCCACCAAACCCCTTCCTATATGTGTGTCTCCGCCGCCTGGCTACTACCCCTAGGCCAAGCCTACATCCCCGAAAACATCCCCGCCCTCCGCACCCGCCGCCACCACGCCAAGCACAATCCCCAACTCGTCATCGACCCCTTCACCGCCCTCCACACCGATGTCGCCGAACTCCTCCTCCTCCGTCGCCAACTGGTCGCCAATCTCCTCCCACCCTCCGCCGATAAACCCTTGCGCCGCCAGTGGTTCGATCAATTGCATGAAGTCAACGCCGCCCTCCACGCCAAAGCCCCGCGCATCCTCGCCAACCTCGATCACCAACTCCGCGATGCCCAAGAGCACGCCCAGCAAAACCACACCCTCCTCTGGCGCGAATGGTACTTCCCCCTCCACTCCCTCGACTCCCTCCAAAAACTCATTTCCAAAATCCGCGCAACCCCTTAACCCACCATCATTTACCTGCCGCTATCCGCCCGCCGCATGTCGGAAAATAAAATCCACAATCGCCGTCGGATCCACCAAACTATGCGGATGGTGCCCCATCCCCGGCTTCATCATTTCCTCATAGCTTCCCCCCAGCCCCCGATACCGCTCCTTCACAATCGCCGAGTTCTCCGCATACGGCACCGTCACATCCGCATCCCCGCAAACGTGCAGCACCGGCACCCCCGCCCGCGCCAGCGACACCAGGTGATCCACCGGATTCCCGCCCCATTCCAGCGCCTCTTGCTCTGATGTAAACCCATAATCCACAAGCAGTTTCGTCCAATCCTCCGCACTCCCCGACCCCGTCCCTTTGCCCCCGGGCCAGCTCTTAAAATCGCACACCGCGTTGTCCGCGTAAATGCACGCCACCCGCTCCGGATACAGCCCCCCAAAACGATAACAATACAATCCGCCCCGGCTCAACCCCTCCAGAGCCATCCGCTTGGCCAACGTAAACCGTTCTGTCACATGCAGATAGAACGCATCAAACTGCCGCACCGCCGCCGGGCACCCAAACGTGTTCCCCACCTTGATAAACCCCACATGAAACCCCTTCTCCAGCAGCCCCACATCCACCTGCGGCTCATGATCCCAAAACTCCGCCCGCCAGATCCACGGCCGCGCCGCTGGCACCTCCTTCGGCTCCACCACCCACGCCTCCAGCCCCTCCACTAAAAAATTCCGCCGCACAAAGCCCCGATAGTCTTCCATCTCCGCCCGTTCCGGTTTCATCACTTCACTCATAAACATCTGCCTCCACTAATCTTATGCCCAAGACATCCTTCTTGCTCAACAGCGGCGTCTCGCCAATTTTGTCCAGCGGCCACTCCACTTTCAGCGCCGGATCATTCCACAAGAGCGTCCGCTCAAACTCCGGCGCATAGTAATCCGTCGTCTTGTACAAAAAGTCCGCACTCTCCGACACCACCAAAAACCCATGTGCAAACCCCGGCGGCACCCACAGTATCCGCTTGTTCGCTTCCGATAATAACACCCCTTCAGACTTGCCAAACGTAGCTGACGACTTCCGCAGGTCCACCACCACATCAAAAACCTCCCCCAGCCCCACCCTTACCAGCTTCCCCTGCGGCTGCTTCAACTGGTAATGCAACCCCCGCAAAACCCCCCGCCCCGATCGCGAATGATTATCCTGCACAAACTCCCCCTCAATCCCCGCCACCTCCCGCAGCACCTTCTTATTAAAACTCTCCATGAAAAACCCCCGCGCATCCCCAAAAACCTTCGGTTCCAGTATCAGCACATCCGGTATCCCCGTGCGAATCACATTCATGCAACTTTTCCCAACTTAAAAAATAAGCCTGACAAGTTTTTCGGTATGATAAACCCAAACCCGCTCGATTTCCCGCGCACAACCCTAATTAAGGATGCCACATGCCCAAATCCGCGTCCCTCAAGCCCTTCGATCATTATCTGGTTCACCCGGGAAAAAAAGTGAATCTCGGCAAACTCCCCACCGCGCAAGCCAAACACATTCCCGACCGCCCAGCCGCCGAAGCCCAAACACTACAAGCCGCGCAACGCATCGGCGAGCTTCAGGATATTCTCTACGCCGAAGGCCGCCGCTCGCTCCTTTTCATCTTTCAGGGCCTCGATGCGTCGGGCAAAGACGGTGCCATCCGCAAGGTCTTCGATGCAGTCAATCCTGCCGGCCTCCACATCACCAGCTTCAAATCCCCTTCGCCCGAAGAACTTCGCCACGATTTTCTCTGGCGCATCCACCAAAAAGCTCCCGCTCTCGGCACTCTCGCCGTCTTCAACCGCAGCCACTACGAAGATGTCCTCATCGTCCGTGTGCACCAAGACCGCTTCCTTTCTGACCACCTCCGGAATGACAAAAATCTCTGGCCCCGCCGCTTCCATCAAATCGGAAGCTTCGAACGCATGCTCGTCGACAGCAGCACCACCATCCTGAAATTCTTCCTCCACATCTCCCGCGAAGAACAAGCCGAACGCTTCCGCGCCCGTCAGCAGGATCCGAAAAAACATTGGAAGCTCGCCGCCGGAGATTTCGACGAGCGCAAATTCTGGGATGACTATCACGCTGCCTACGAACAGATGCTGCCCAACACCAGCACTGATTTTGCCCCCTGGTACATCATTCCCGCCGATCGAAAATGGACCCGTAACTACCTTATCAGCCACATTATCGCGGCTAAAATGGAATCACTCGGCCTGCACTATCCCGAACTCACCGACCAAACTCTGGTGCAGCGTAGATTCAAATAAATCTGCAACCAAAATTACCCTATCCACCCACGCAACATCCGTTTATCATCCGTGCGTACATCCTCGATCCTCATTCAGGCCACGCAAGGCTCACGCAAGGCAAATAATGATTGACGCGGTTCTCTTCGATCTCGGCGACACCCTCATAGACTTCGGCATCGGCCGCGCCGAAGTCGAAGGCATCTATCGCCGCGGCGCCAGAATTACCTATGACCATCTCGCCGCCAAAGGCAAAAACGTCGGCACCTTTGAACGCTACTTCCGCGCCCACTATCGCCCCATGCAACACCGCTACGTCCTCTCCAAAATCACCGGACGCGATTTTTCCTATGCCGAAGTCCTTCGCCATGTTGCCAAACGCCTGAACCTCGGTATCACCGAGCATGACCTCCATGAACTCTCCTGGCTCTGGTATCGCCCCATCCTCGAAGCCTCTTTCATCGATCCCGGCCTTCGCGGCATGCTCGACGCGCTCCGCCACTCCGGCGTCAAAATGGCCATTGTCTCCAACACTCTTGTCCCTCCACACTGTCTGGATCGCCATCTCGATGAGGCCGGCCTGCTCGAATTCTTTCCTGTCCGCGTCTATTCCTCCCATGTCCGTTTCCGCAAACCCCACCCCAGCATTTTTAAACTTGCGCTCGAACAGATCGGCGTCGCCGCGGAAGACGCGGTGTTCGTCGGTGACCTTCTTCATACCGATATCGCCGGCGCCAAGAAGCACGGTATGCGAACCATCTGGAAACCCGCCAAGAAAGCCCCCATGACGCTTTCATTCCGCAATCGCCGCCACAAACCCGACCACATGATTCCGCGCATCACCCAACTCCTTGAGGCCCTCAAACACTTCGGCTGGCAGCCCCACCGCATCAAGATCCACAAAGAACACGTCGCTTAACATGCCCGCCGCGACGTTCAGCATGCGCCCCCACTTTTTATCCCAACCCCAGCGTCCGCTCCGCCAATTTCACCAACCCCGCCAATCCATCCCCCTGCATCTCCACAAAACGATGCCGCCCGCTCCATCCCCGCCGCATCGCCACCGCCAGCGTCTTGGCCCCGCCCATCGTATAAATCGTTCGATCAATCTTCCGCACTTGCGCCAATGCCGCATAGCGCTCCGCACTCGTTTTGGCCAACCCCGCCACGATCGCCCCCAAGATGTCTTCACGCGTCGTTCCCAAATGCAACCCGCTCAGGCTGCCCCTCTTCACCGCCAAACTCGTACGATCCCCCGCCAACCACGGCTCACAAACAACCCCCAGTTCACCGTCTTCTTTCTTCTTCACCACTCCCTGCAAAACCTTTTCAAACGCACCATCCCCCAATTCCCCAAACATCACCTCCCGCGCCCACATCACCGCGCCGCCCGCACTCGATATCGTGCTCACACTCAACCACCGCTCCGGAAATACTCTTCCCACGCCCACGGGACGCGTCAACAAATGCCCGGCCGGCCGCGCCCCCTCGACGCACAACGCCAGCACATCCGTCGTCCCGCTTGCCTGTACCAACTGCCCCGCTTGCATCGGCGTATTCAGCACGGCGGCGCTCGTATCCACAAATCCACCCACCACCGGCGTGCCGCTTCTCACCCCCATCCGCCCGCTCACCTTGGCCAGCGTCATCCCCAATACCTCATCTGCAAACTCCACTCGCGGCAGCATCGCTTCACTCACGCCCACCAGGTCGCAGAGCCCGCGATCCCACTGCCGCTTTCGAATATCCATCAACCCCAGAAAGCACGCCTGCGACGGATCAATCACCCACCGCCCCGTCAGATGCCGCCCGATCACCGATGACGCCTGCCCCACATACGCGCACCGGCTCAACCGCGCCCTTTCATGCTTCCGCATCCAGCGCAACGTCGAACTCCCAATCCCCCCGGCAAACGGCAAATTCCCCGCTCGTCGCAGCAGATCTTTTTCGCCCACCTCCGCCGCCATCTCCTGCGCCTCCGCCGCGCTCCGCCGATCCTGGTGCGTCACCGCCCCAAATACGGTTTTGCCGCGTGCATCCACTCCCACCACTCCAGACGAAAACGCATCAAACGCCATCACCTCCACGGCCCCTCTCCCCGCCATCACCTCGCGCGCTGCCGCCTCCACCGCCCGCAAGATTTTCCCCATCGCAATCTCCGCGCGATCCCCCGCATACATCCCCGCCAGTTCCACCCGCGATGTCGCCGCCAACCGCCGCCCATCCCAATATCCCGCCTTCACCGCCGATGTGCCGACATCAATCGCCAGGATTCTCATGGATTCACCCATCTGCGTGTTCCGCCTGCTCGATCACCCGCAATGCCGTATCCGCCACGTCACGCCCACTTTGCTCATCGTTCAAATCCAGCCATGTCACCCCCACAAAACGCTTCAACCACGTCCGCTGCATCTTCGCCAGGTACCGCGTTTGAATCTTCACCTGCTCCACCGCTTCTTCCAATGAACACCTCCCCGCAAAATATTCCAGCAGTTGCCGATATCCCACGCCCGACGCCGCCTCTGCCGAAAAGCCCCGCGGATCCTTCCGCAGCCGATCCACTTCCTCCACCAACCCCCGCTCCATCATCATTCTGACGCGCGCATTGATCCGCCGATTCAACGCTTCCTTTTCCCGCCGCACCCCAATAAACGTCGCCTCCATCCGCGGGTGATCCTTCGCCCACTGCGTCTGCAGCGTGCTGATCGGCTGGCCCGTCAATTCAAACACCTCCAGCGCCCGCACGATCCGACGCAAATCATTCGCATGAATCCGCCCCGCTGCCACGGCATCCACTTCCGCCAGCCGCTTATGCAACCCCGGCACCCCCATCATCCCCGCCTCCTTCTCCAGCCGCCCCCGCACCTCCTCATTCGCGCTGGGTCCCTCAAACAAACCTTCCAACAATGCCCGCAAATACAAAATCGTCCCCGCCACCAAAACCACTGACCCCTCGCCGCTCAGATACCCCTGCGCCTCCGCCGCAAACCGCGCCGCCGAATACGCTTCCCACGGTTCGCACACATCCACCATCACATGCGGAATCCGCCCGCGCGTCTCCTGATCCGGTTTCGCCGTCCCGATATCCATCCCCCGATACACCTGCATCGAATCCACCGCCATGATCCGCCCGCCCAGCCGCTCCGCCAGCGCCTCCGCCAGGTCGCTCTTCCCCGACGCCGTACATCCAACTATCACAATCGGCTTGCTCATACGCACGCACTATACGCCCTTTCCCCGCTCCCGCCACGCCCCCGAACGCCGCTACACTTCTAGCGCAAACAACTGCGCCCGCCGCACTTCCACCTCGCGCGTCTGCAGCCGCACGCTTCCCTCGTCCCCATTCAGCCGTCGCAAACTCACCCACTTCCCATCCTCGAACCCGCCCTCGTCAATCGCCCGATACTCCACCCAGTACCCCGACTTTCCCTTCACCCAAAAATGCACCCGGAACCCATGCCCTGCAATCAAAAACTCATCCTTCGCCGTCGCAATAATCAGCCCCGCCGCCGGCGTGATCCCCGGCCGCCGCTCCTCGTTGAAATGAATCGTCATCCCATACTCGCCCAACTCCCGTTGCACCGACGTCTGTCCCTCCCGCTGAAGTATGCCGATCATCGTACCCTTCCCTTGATGCTCCGCAATCACCGGCATCATCGAATTCAATACGCCAAAACTCTGCGCCAGCAACCGCGCATTTCCCGTGGCGTTCTGCCGCGCAATCCCTTCCTGCACGATGTTCATAATCGCCGGATCCTCCATCCCCACACTGTCGATGCCAAACGGCGCAAAACACATCGCATCGTGCTCCGCCACCGCGTACCACACGCACGCCGGCGCGTAATGATCCCGCCGCGCTTCGGGGATCAGCAGCGGATTATCCTCACGGCAATAATCCGCGCACGTATCCGCAAACGGCTCTTCATCGTAATTATCCGGCGCCAGTGTAAACAGATGCGGCGCCGCCGCCTTCCACACATCCATCATCCGCGACACCGGCCCGCCGGAAGGATACTTTCCCGCCACCCCCGGCGGCGTGCCCGTCAACCATGCGTTCGCAAACATCGGCAACGCATATTCCTTGGCCCCCGCCGCCGCCACGGTCTCCACGAAACTCCCCATATGCCACGCCATAAACACCTCTTCGCCCGTCTCCCCAAATACCTCAGCCCACGTACCATCCACCCGCGTCCCCGTACCTTCCCACGCTCCCCGCAGTTCCGCCCGCAATCCCGCCCGGTGGTCCTGCAAATACCTCATCAATTCCGCCGGCACATTTTTCCCAAATGCCGCCTCCGCCTCCTCGCAATAATCCCGCGCCTGCTCCAATATCCCCACCTCATTTTCCACCTGCACCATCACCACCGTCTGCTCTTCCGCATCGATTTCCCGCAAGTGCTTCATCACTGCCGCAAACGCCCGCGCATCGCACTTCACCGTCTCCACCGAAAACACGCTGATTGCCCCGCGCCGCTGCCCAACCGCCGATTTCGCCCGCGGAAAACGCCGCAAATCCGTCTTCACCCACGCCGGCACATAGGTCGAAAAAGAATTCTTCAACGTCCCAAACCACAGCGGTATCAGTTTCAGCCCCTGCTCCCGCGCCGCTTTCACCAACCCCGTCAACAACTCAAAATCAAATCGCCCCTCTTCCGGCTCCACCAATTCCCACGACACCGCCGCCAACACCGTATTGCAGTGCATCGCCTTCAAACGCGCCCAATGCGGCTCCATGAACTTCAAACTCGAAGAGCTGGAATTGTGCAATTCCCCACCAATCATCACGAACGGCTTCCCCTCCACGATCAACTGTGTTGCCCGACCCTGCCGGCGCAAACTCGGAATTGTTTTTTTCAATGATTGCATGGCTCGATCTCCAGAAGCGTTTCATCCATCACGATTTATCTACCGGACTTCGATACTCTACTCCCAACCGCCATCTTCGTCTCGCGCCCCTGCACGCAGCCGTAATTTCCACCTTTCAGCCACGCATACTTTTTTCTCAACCCCCAATCCCGTATCCTATTTGTTCTGTAATTTGCACCTAACCGCTGTTACCCCCTTTAAGGACCCCACCCATGCAAAAACTTCGCATCGGCATCGTCGGCCTCGGAAATATGGGCTGTGGCCACCTCTCATACTTTCCCCAGGTTCAAAATGCCGTCATCGCCGGGCTTTGCGATCTCAACGCCGCCAAATTCACCCAGTGGCAAACCAAACTCCCCGGCGTCCCCACCTTCACCTCGCACAAAGAGCTCCTCAACTCCGGCACCGTCGACGCCATCATCATCGCCACACCTCACTATGATCACATGCCCATCGCCATGGACGCCTTCGAAAAAAACATCCACGTCCTCTGTGAAAAACCCATCGCCGTCTCCGTCAAGGCCGCCCGCGAAGGTATCGCCGCCTACGAAAAAGCCCTTAAGAAATTCCCCGATCTCAAGTTCGGCATCATGTTCAACCAACGCTCCAACCCCCTCTACCAGAAAATCCGCGAACTCATCACGGCCGATGAACTCGGCGAAATCACCCGCATCACCTGGCTCGTCACCAACTGGTTCCGCACCTGGACCTACTACGCCTCCGGCGGCTGGCGCGCCACCTGGCTCGGCGAGGGCGGCGGCGTCCTCATCAACCAGTGCCCCCACAACCTCGACCTACTCCAATGGGTCGTCAACGGCCTCATGCCCAGCCGCATCACCGCCGTCGGCTTCGTCGGCAAAACCCACCCCATCGAAGTCGAAGACGAAATGTCCGCCATCCTCGAATACCCCAACGGTGCCATCGGCCACTTCATCACCTCCACCGGCGAAGCCCCCGGCACCAACCGCCTCGAAATCTGCGGCTCACGCGGTAAAATCGTCGCCGAAAATAACAAAATTTACTTCCACCGCACGCGCCAGGATGTTCAAATCGTCAACCGCACCTCGCCCGAAGCCTTCACCTCTCCCGAAACTTGGAACATGGAAATTCCCTACAACTACCGCCACGGCAGCGAACACCAGTTCATCACCCAGAATTTCATCAATGGCATCCGCGCCAACACCAAAAATTCCGACCTCCTCTGCGCCGGACCCGAAGGCGTCAACGGCCTCGAAATCGGCAACGCCATGATGATGGCCGGCCTCACCCGCCTCCCCGTCGAACTCCCCGTCGATGGCGACAAATACGATGCCTTCATCAGCGACATGGCCAAAAAATACGCCGGCAAGAAAACGCTCGAAACCCAGAAAACCGAAGTCGATATGTCCGCCAGCTTCCAGAAAATCTGATCCGCCCCCCGCAGCCCTCTCCTCCCGACGCATCGGCAACTTCACAAAGCCTCCCCAAAAAGGAGGCTTTGTTCCTTGTCGCTTCCCCTCGCTGCAATTATCGTTGACGATCCGCTCCCACAACACCATGCACCCTCACGGAGTCCCCCAAATGCCCGGCTACAATCCCGCTTCCATCGAAAAAAAGTGGCAGGCTTTCTGGCTGCAAAATAAAACCTACGCCACCTCCACCTCCACCGCCCAACCCAAGTTCTACGCCCTCGATATGTTCCCCTACCCCTCCGGCCAGGGCCTCCACGTCGGCCACCCCGAAGGCTACACCGCCACCGACATCCTCGCCCGCTACAAACGCGCCAAGGGCTTCAACGTCCTCCACCCCATGGGCTGGGATGCTTACGGCCTGCCCGCTGAACAATACGCCATCAAAAACAATGTCCACCCCCGCGAAACCACCGCCAAAAACATCCATCACTTCCGCCGGCAACTCCAATCCCTCGGCTTTTCCTACGACTGGGACCGCGAAGTCGACACCACCGATCCCACCTACTACAAATGGACACAGTGGATCTTCCTCAAACTCTACGACACCTGGTTCGACGAGCACCAACAAAAAGGCCGCCCCATCAGTGAACTCATCGCCGAATTCGAATCGGGCAAACGCCCCCTCCCCGCAATGGGCAATCGGCAATCGGCAATCGGCAATGACTGGTCCTCCCTCTCCCCCACAGACCAGCGCCAAATCCTCGCCAACTTCCGCCTCGCCTACGAAGCCGAAGTCCCCGTCAACTGGTGCCCCGGCCTCGGCACCGTCCTCGCCAACGAAGAAGTCATCGACGGCAAATCCGAAGTCGGCGGCTTCCCCGTCGAACGAAAACCCATGCGCCAGTGGATGCTCCGCATCACCGCCTACGCCGAACGCCTCATCGGCGGCCTCCAAAATCTCGACTGGTCCGACTCCCTCAAAGACATGCAACGCAACTGGATCGGCAAATCCGAAGGTGCCGAAGTCACTTTTGAAATCGCCCATCTCCAGTCTCCTCTCACCGTCTTCACCACCCGCCCCGATACCCTTTACGGCGCAACCTATATGGTCATCGCCCCGGAACACCCGCTTGTTTTGACCCTCACCACCGCCGACCAACGCGAAAAAGTCGAAGCCTATCGCAAATGGGCCGCCTCGCGCAGCGACCGCGAACGCCAGGAAGACACCCGCAAAACCGGCGAGTTCACCGGCACCTACGCCATCAACCCCGTCAACCAAAACCAAATCCCCATCTTCATCTCCGACTACGTCCTCATGGGCTACGGTACAGGTGCCATCATGGCCGTCCCCGCCCACGACGATCGCGACCACGAGTTCGCCACCAAATTCAAACTCCCCATCCTCCAGGTCGTCGCCCCGCTGGATGGCTCAAGGGTCGATGTGCAGCAGGAAGCCTTCACTGACGAAGGCCTCGCCATCAACTCCCCCTGGATCGAAAACCTCCCCACCCAGGATGCCAAAAAGAAAATCACCGCCCTCCTCGAAGAAAAATCCCTCGGCAAAAAAACCATCAATTACAAAATCCGCGACTGGCTCTTTTCCCGCCAACGCTACTGGGGCGAACCGTTTCCCATCATCCATCTCCAGGACGGCACCTCCGTCCGCCTCGCCGACGATCAACTCCCCCTCACCCTCCCCGAACTCGCCGACTTCAAACCCACCGGCACCATCGACCCGCCCCTCTCCAAAGCCGACGACTGGGTCAACATCCACGTCCTCATCGAAGACCGTGCCGGCGCCTCCCTCGCCCGCGTCGTTCCTGCCAGCACCCCCGGCGCCCAACCCGCCCGCCGCGAACTCAACACCATGCCCCAATGGGCCGGCTCCTGCTGGTACTACCTCCGCTACACCGACCCCCACAACACCCACGCCTTCGTCGATCCACAAATCGAAAAATACTGGCTCGGCTCCTTGGCCCCTAACGGTGGGGGGGTAGACCTCTACGTCGGCGGCGTCGAACACGCCGTCCTCCACCTCCTCTACGCCCGCTTCTGGCACAAAGTCCTCCACGACTGGTCCCTCGTCAGCAGCGACGAACCCTTCCGCAAACTCGTCAACCAGGGCCTCATCCTCGGCGAAATGGAATTCACCATCATCGAAGACACCACCACCGGCCAGCATCTCAGCGCCCTCGATCTCCCCGCCGAAATCGAACGCGCCATGGATGATGACAACCCCCGCTACAAACTCGTCAAGCTCGACGACACCCAGGTCGAAAAGAAAGGCGAACACTTCGTCCTCAAATCCGACCACTCCCTCCGCGTCGACGCCCGCTCCTTCAAAATGTCCAAATCCCGCGGCAACGTCGTCAACCCCGATGACGTCATCCGCGACTACGGCGCCGATTCCCTCCGCCTCTTCGAAATGTTCATGGGCCCGCTCGAACAGGTCAAACCCTGGTCCACCGCCGGCGTCGAAGGCGTCTACCGTTTCCTCCAGCGCGTCTGGCGCAACCTCTTCGATGAGAACGACAATCCCAAAATCACCGATGCCGCGCCCGATGACGCCACCCGCCGCGCCCTTCACAAACTCATCAAACGCGTCACCGACGACATCGAACGCATGAGCTTCAACACCGCCATCGCCGGCATGATGGAATTCAATAACTTCCTCGGCAAATCCGCCCCTACCGCCGGCAGCGGGGGGGCACCCAACCTGATCGCCCGTGAAGTCGCCCTCACCTTCGTCCGCCTCCTCGAACCCTACGCCCCGCACTTCGCCGAAGAAGTCCACGCCCGCCTCACTCAGTCCTCAACACTCAGTCCCCAGTCCTCCATCTCCGCCCTCCCCTGGCCCAACTACGACCCCGCCCTCCTCATTGATGTCACCCTCGACCTCCCCGTCCAGATCAATGGCAAGCTGCGTTCGCGCATCTCCGTCCCCCACGATTCCGACGACTCCACCATCTTCGCCACCACTCTCGCCGACCCCGAAATTCAAAAACAACTCGCCGGCAAAGAACCCAAAAAGAAAATCTACATCAAAGGCCGCATGGTCAACCTCGTCGTTTAGGCACCCCGCCATATTTTGTATTGAATTCCCTCCATGATTCTGGTTAGACTAAACCCACCAGAAAGGAGTGCTCATCGTGTTTACCGTCGGCACCTACGAAGCCAAAACCCGCCTTTCCGAACTGCTCCAACGCGTGGCCGCAGGCGAAAAAATCGCCATCACGCGCCACGGCGAAGCAATCGCCCACCTTATTCCCCCTTCTCGGCAAACGGCACCTTCCAAAGCCTTCACTGCCAGCGTCGCCCGCTGGCGCCGTACTCGAAAAAATGTGAAACTCAAAGGTTGCTCCGTTCGTGATCTCATCAATGAAGGACGTCGCTGATGCCCTGGGTATTTGATGCCTCCATCGCCATGGCTTGGTGCTTTGACGATGAAAAAACTCTGCAAACCGACGCCCTGCTCGACCGCCTCGCCACCGACCCCGCCACCGTCCCCAATCTGTGGCATCTGGAAGTCGCCAACGTGCTTGTCCAGGCCATCCGCAAAAAACCAAAATCGAGGATCACCTCCACTCAGCGTGCCCAGTTCCTCGCCATGCTCGACAACGCCACCATCCATGTCGATCCCCATACTCACCCGCACGCATGGAATTCCACGCTCGATCTTGCCGATAAATTCCAGCTCTCCACCTACGATGCCGCTTATCTCGAACTTGCCCTGCGTCTTGATACGCAATTGGCCACACTCGATAAAGCGCTCCGTGCCGCCGCAAAATCCCTCGGCCTCTCTGTTCTTCCCTGATCTGATGTAAGTCCGCCGTGCTCGCGCATCGGCGATTACCACTGACCACTACCCCAACCCCTCATTCCCAATTAACATCTCCCCATGGAACACTTCTACCGCACCATCATCTCCGGTGAACGCGCCTCCGCCGGCGCCGCCATCCTTCGCGCCCTCTTCTCCGCCATCTCACTCCCCTACACTCTCGCCATCATCCTCCGCAACTGGCTCTTCGATGTCGGCCTCCGCAAACAACACAAACTCTCCGTCCCCGTTATCTCCGTCGGCAACATCACCACCGGCGGCACCGGCAAAACCCCCACCGTCATCATGCTCGTCCATGAACTCCAACGTCTCGGACACAAACCCGCCGTCATCACCCGCGGCTACGGCGCGCCGCGCCTCGCCGACGGTGCCCGCGGCAAATCCGATGAAGTCATGGTCCTCGAACACGAATGCCCCGGCGTCCCCGTCGTCGTCGACGCCGACCGCGTCAAAGCCGGAAAAATCGCCATCGAAAAATTCGCCGCCGATGTCCTCGTCATGGATGACGGCTTCCAACATCGCCGCCTCCAGCGCGACCTCAACATCCTCCTCATTGACGCCACTGAACCCATGGGCGTCCCCGGCGTCATCCCCCGCGGCACCTGGCGCGAACCCCCCAGCGCCCTCCGCCGCGCCAACATGATCATGCTCACCCGCTGCGAGCAAGTTTTCCCCCAACTCGCTGAACTCGCCGGCAATCTCCTCACCAACTGGGTCAAACCCCGCTCCATCTTCCAGCAACGCACCGAAGTCACCGGCATCTTCGACGCCTCCGGAAACCGCGTCCCCCTCCAGGTCGGCGGCACACGCAAAGTCCTCGCCTTCTCCGGCATCGGCAATCCCAACGGCTTCCTCCACACCGTCCGCTCCCTCGGCCTCACCGTATCCGCCGCCTCCTGGTTCCCTGACCACCACCTCTACCGCCCCGAACGCGACTTCAACTCCATGAAAAAAATCACCGCCCAACGCGGCATCGACGCCTGGGTCACCACCCTCAAAGACTTCGTCAAACTTCCCGCCTCCCCCTCACCCGTCCCACTCTGGTACATCCGCATCGAGTGCCGCCTCTCCCCACAATCCCAAGACCTCCTCCGCCTCCGCCTCCAGGAACTCTTCCTCCCCACCTCCCCCGCAACAGCCCCTCGCTCCTAATCGCCAACGCTCCGCGCCCCCTGCAACTATCCCTTCGGCATCGCCACCACCGCCGTCCCATACGCCAGCACCTCTGTCACTCCCGGCGCGATCTCATTCGCATCGTACCGCGCCCCGATGATCGCATTCGCCCCCACCTCATTCGCGTGTTGCACCATCAACTGCCACGCATCCGCCCGCGCCTGCTCGCACAGCTCCGTATAAATCGTGATGTTCCCCCCAAAGAATGTCTGCACCGATGCCCCAATATTCCCCACCACCGATCGCGACCGCACCGTGATCCCCCGCACCACCCCCAAATTATGCTGAACCGTATGTCCCGCCAGCTCAAATGCCGTCGTCACCCGCGACGGTACGACGCGTGAAAAATCCACATGAATCGGCGGCGTGCTCATAAAAAAACCTCGTTCGCTACCAGTGCCCAGTTAACAATTCACCCACACTCTATTCGCTATCGAATAATGCGCCCGATTTCCTGCTCAAAAAAACAGCCCAGCCGCACTTTTCGCCCTGTTTGCTACCCCGTCGCCGCTTCAAGTATACTTTTTGCCTCTTGACCCTATTCTCGATCTTTGCAGGTAATACAGCCCATGGCCGCTTCTGATTTCGTAGTCACCACCGACGAATCCTCCGGACGCGTCGCTTCCGTCAAACTCTTCGGCGAAGAACTTCTCGACACCGCCGCCCCCTGCGCCAGTGAACTCTGGGTCAACGGCCACCCCCTACAAATGCGCCCCCATGTCGATCCCCACGATCGCGACCGCAAACTCTCCCACCTCAAGGGCGAGCATTTTCCCAACTTCTTCACCGGCTGGTCCCTCGTCGTCGCCCGCACCATGGGCCACCGCAATCTCCCGCACGGTTGCTTCGGCATCCAAACTCTCGTCCGCCGCGAAAAAGCCGATCAAACCTGCCCCTGCCCCGGCCCCGGCGGCCCCGTCACCGAAGCCCCCCTCTGGGTCGACACCTTCTCCGCACTCAACTGGAACTGGAAATTCTGGGGCGATGACACCCGCATGATTTTCCCCACCATCCATCCCGGCGGCCCCTCCGACGAATTCGGCCACGTCGGCTACGAACACGACACCCCCGAAATCTGCAAAAAATTCCTCCAGAATATCCGCCGCCGCATCTACCCCGGCACCATGGTCATCCACGGCGGCCTCTACTACAACGCCAAAACCAACCACTGGATCGCCGTCACCTGTCGCCGCCCCAACGTCGGCTACAACCTCAATATCGAAAACGCCGGCCGCGGCGTCAGCTACGATTTCACCCTCCACTCGTTCTTCCCCCTCGGCGAATCCCTCCCCCTCCCGGAAATCAAAATCTACTACGGCAAAACCCATGAAGACATGATGGCCTGGCTCGCCGACTACGCCACCATCCACTACGAAGAACCCCCCGACTGGGTCTACAAAACCCTCTTCGGCGGCGCACTCGCCTGGAACAATCAACCCACCTGGTCCCAGCAAGCCGACCACTGGGAAAAAGAAATCGACGCCGGAATATACAGCGGCCTCCACTACAGCCTCGTCACCAATCGCCCCATCCACAGCGGAACATCCCCCTACAGCTACGAGCCCGATCCCAACTACGGCTCCCGTGAAGAATTTAAAAAAATGTGCCTCCGCATGAAAGCCCGCGGCGTACCCATGCTCGTCTGGATGAGCCACTCCGGTCTCATGTACCGCGGCAGCCCCGACATCCAGGACGATTGGTTCATCCGCGGCATCGATGGCGGAGTCTCCGCCAGTTGGGGCAGCGTCGACGATCCCTCCCTCACCCACATCAACCCCGGCCACCCCGGCTACATCGAATACACCAAAAAATGGATCCACTTCTACGTCAAGGAATGCGGCTGCAAAGGCATCTTCTTCGACTGCCTCTCCTGGGCCTTTCCCATCGACTTCGCCCCCCGCTCCTTCATGCGCTACCCCGGCGACACCAACCGCATGGCCGTCAAATTCGTCGATGAAATCTACGCCTACATCAAGGAATGCGATCCCGACGCCATCATGATGGGCGAAGGCGCCGTCCCCGACGCCCCCGTCAACGTCATCGGCCTCGCCATGAATCCCGTCCGCGCCATCGACAAAATGGGCCCCCGCGATTTCCTCCTCAACCTCAACCGCTACGGCAAAAAACAAATCGTCGTCGATCAGGGGCCACGCCTCTTCCCTGCCGCCGGATACACCCACGTCAATGACCGCGGCAACACCCCCGAGCACAACCGCTTCATGGTCCAACTCCTCAAAGATCGCGGCGGCCGCAACGTCTTCACCCACCTCATCGGCGACCTCTCCATCCTCGACGACCTCCTCTTCGTCCCCGTCCCCGAGCACCACACCGCAAAAATCTCCTTCACCCTCCCCGATCAATGGAACAAAATCCGCCTCCTCACCGAAAAATTCACCCACGCCAAACACGAACGCACCCCCGCCGGTGCCTTCCAGGAAATCCCCGCCGGAATTTACGTAATGACCTAAATCCCAAGGCCCAAAAAAAAACAATCATTCACCTCCAGTCCGACATCGCATCGGCCACCGGCACCCTCATCCACAAAATCAACCCATTTTTTGTGTCTTTCGTGTCTTTCGTGGCCATTTATCCGCGCCCGCGAATTAGCCAAACCGCCCCAACTTCCATTATGATTCCCATCCCCCTGGTCCTTAAAAACTTTGGAGCGTGCTCGCATGGCGTCGTCCCTCACATCTGCCCAAATCCGCCAAACCTTCCTCGACTTCTTCGTCGATAAGCACGCCCACACCTTCGTCCCCTCCTCCCCCGTCGTCCCCCACGATGACCCCACCCTCCTCTTCGCCAACGCCGGCATGAACCAGTTCAAACCCTACTTCCTCGGCACCGCCAAAGCCCCCTGGCCCCGCGCCGCCAATACCCAAAAATGTATCCGCGCCGGCGGCAAACACAACGACCTCGACGACGTCGGCCGCTCCCGCCGTCACCACACCTTCTTCGAAATGCTCGGCAACTGGTCCTTCGGCGACTACTTCAAACAAGGTGCCATCGAAATGTCCTGGCACCTCCTCACCCAGGTCTACCGCCTCGACCCCAAACGCCTCCACGTCTCCTGCTTCATCGGCTCCCACGGCGTCCCCAAAGACACCCAAGCCGCCGACATCTGGACCAAAGTCGCCAACTGGGAACAGTACGGCCTCAAGAGCGACGATCACATCCATTACTTCGGCAAGGACAACTTCTGGGAAATGGGCGACACCGGCCCCTGCGGCCCCTGCACCGAAATCTACGTCGACCGCCGCCCCCAATCCGAAATCGACGCCGATCGCGCCGCCGGAATAAAAGCCCCCGTCAACGGCGAAGACCCCCGCGTCATGGAAATCTGGAACAACGTCTTCATCCAATACAACCGCGACGCCACCGGCAAACTCACCACCCTCCCCTCCCAACACGTCGACACCGGCATGGGCCTCGAACGCCTCTGCCAGGTCATCCAGGACAAAAACGACAACTACGCCACCGACCTCTTCACCCCGCTCTTCGACGCCCTCACCAAACTCACCGGCATCACCTACCACGGCAAATTCCCCAAAACCAACGCCGCCGACCCCGTCGCCGAAGCCGCCGACCAAGAACTCCGCCACGACATCGCCTTCCGCGTCATCGCCGATCACCTCCGCTGCCTCACCTTCGCCCTCACCGACGGTGCCGTCCCCACCAATGACGGCCGCGGCTACGTCCTCCGCCGCATCCTCCGCCGCGCCGTCCGCTTCGGCCGCCAGCAACTCAACCTCAAAGACCCCTTCCTCCACAAACTCGTCCCCGTCGTCATCACCACCATGGGCGACATGTTCCCCGAACTCAAAAAGAACCCTCAAACCGTCATCGAACTCATCAAAGACGAAGAAATCTCCTTCGGCCGCACCCTCGACCGCGGCATCGCGCTTTTCGAGGACGCCGTACTTGCTTATGGCGCTCCTGAATTGGACGCACCAGTTGTCATCTCTGCTACAACAGCTTTCAAACTGTACGACACATTTGGATTTCCGATTGATCTCACCCAATTGATGGCCGCAGAACGCGGCATGACCGTTGACCTCCCCGGCTACGAAAAACTCATGGAAGAAGCCAAAGAAAAATCCCGCGCCTCCGAAAAAGGCGCCGGCAACCCCGTCTTCGATCTCCCACCCAACATCCTCGACGAACTCCAAAAACTCAACGTCCAACCCACCGACGACTCCCCCAAATTCAAACGCGGCCCCGCCCGCGCCACCCTCCGCGCCCTCTGGAACGGCCAAAAACTCGAACAATCCCTCGACTCCACCGACACCCGCCCCGGCCAATCCATCGCCCTCATCCTCGACAAAACCAACTTCTACGCCGAAATGGGCGGACAAATCGGCGACTCCGGCGAACTCCGCACCGACAGTGGTGCCAACGCCCACATCGGCTTAAGTAGCAGTGGTGCTGACACCCTGGCCGGCCACGGTCGATCCGGCCACGCCGTCTTCGTCGTCGAAACCACCCGCGCCGTCGGCGGCTACGTCCTCCACCTCGGCCACCTGAAGTCTGGCAAACTCACCGTCACCGACGCCCTCACCGCCTCCGTCCTCGGCGGCCGCAGCGGGCGCGACAGCACCGAAAAAAACCACACCGCCACCCACGTCGCCAACTGGGCCCTCCGCGAAACCCTCGGCGAGCACGTCCAGCAAAAAGGCTCCCTTGTCGATCCCGAAAAACTCCGCTTCGATTTCCTCCATCAAAAACCCATGACCGACGACGAACTCGCCAAAGTCGAATCCCTCGTCTCCGCCACCATCCAAAAAGCCTACCCCGTCTACGCCGAAATCGCCCCCCAGTCCGACGCCCTCAAAATCGCCGGCCTCCGCGCCGTCTTCGGCGAAAAATACCCCCCCATGGTCCGCGTCGTCTCCATCGGTGCCCCCGTCCCCAATCTCCTCGCCCAGCCCTCCGAAATCAAATGGTTCCAACACTCCGTCGAATTCTGCGGCGGCACCCACCTCGCCAACACCTCCGAAATCGAAGCCTTCGCCATCACCTCCGAAGAATCCGTCTCCAAAGGCATCCGTCGCCTCGTCGCCGTCACCGGCCCAACCGCCAAGGAATCCCTCGCCCACGCCCACGTCATCCAATCCCTGCTCGCCGCCTCGCGGATCGCCCCCGACGGCTCCCTCGCCCCGCATATCGCCGCCCTCCAAAAAGCCATCACCGACCCCCTCACGCCCCTCCGCACCAAACGCCACGCCAACTCTGCCCTCGCCGAACTCCAGGAACGCCAAAAGAAACACCAACGCGCCTCCTCCGAAAAATCCACCGGCAGTGGGGGGGGCCAAAGCTCCTTCGACCCCGAACAACTCCTCAAATCCGCCGAAACCATCGGCGGCACAATCGTCCTCGTCGCCTCCGTCCCCGAAGCCTCCGCCGACACCCTCCGCAACACCTGGGACTGGCTCAAGAAAAAACACCCCCAGCAAAACATCGCCGCGCTCCTCGCCTCCATCGTCGAAGACCTCGACAAAGACGGCAACAAACTCCCCCCCAAAGTTAACCTCCTCGCCGGCGTCGGCGATCCCCTCATCGCCAAACTCAAAGCCGGCGACTGGGTCAAAGCCATCGCCCCCCTCGTCGGAGGCTCCGGCGGCGGCCGCCCCCAACTCGCCATGGCCGGCGGAAAAGACCCCGCCAAACTAGAATCCGCCCTCATCGCCGCCCGCGACTTCGCCAAAACAAAACTCACCTAACCCCGCCCGCTGAGGCTGAAAGCCTCAAACGTTATAGCCGGGGGTTTTCGCGTAAGCGAACACCTCCGGTCACTTTCCCCATCCCTACCAAACAGTCCCCGTCCTCCCCCCCGCACCCCCCAAACCCGGCAGCTATCGGGGGGCCACCGCCGCGAAGCACTTCAGCTTCATCCACCTTGCCCCTTTATCTCCTACTATTCCTACCGGGATTGGGATGAGATTGCCAAGCTTCCTCTCTTTTTCCCCCTTCATTTGGCACTCTGTCATTTTCATCCCAAAAACACCCCTTTCACCCCTCACCCACCATCCCGAACCCCCAAACATTTCCATTGTACCCCCGCTATTTTGTGGTATTCTTTCCCAACACCACAAGAATGATCTCCTGCGGGTGCTGATGGAGTCCCCCGCGATCATTCCCCATGGCATCCCCACCGACATGGAGGTCGAACCCTTGAAGCTCGCCCGCCTCGAACTCTCCGGTTTCAAATCCTTCGCCGATTACACCGAACTCGTCTTCGACGACGGCATCACCGGCATCGTCGGTCCCAACGGCTGCGGCAAATCCAACGTCGTCGACGCCGTCAAATGGGTCCTCGGCGAAATGTCCGCCAAATCCCTCCGCGGCGACGCCATGCTCGACGTCATCTTCAACGGCTCCGGCACCCGCAAACCCATGGGCATGGCCGAAGTCTCCCTCACCTTCACCAATGAAGACGACGGGGGGGGGCGAAAACTCCCCATCGACGCCGAAACCGTCAAAATCACCCGCCGCCTCTACCGCGATGCCACCTCCGAATACCTCATCAACAACCATGTCGCACGCCTCAAAGACATCCGCGAAATGTTCCTCGACACCGGCATCGGCGTCGACGCCTACTCCCTCATCGAACAAGGCCGCGTCTCTGCCCTCCTCGATTCCAGCAACTACGACCGCCGCGAAATCTTCGAAGAAGCCGCCGGCATCTCCCGCTTCAAACAACGCAAAAAAGAAGCCCTCCGAAAACTCGAAAAAACTGACCAAAACCTCGGCCAGTCCAACCTCGTCCTCGAAGAAGTCGAAAAACAACTCCGCAGCGTAAAAATGCAGGCTGGCCGCGCCCGTAATTACCAGGAATACGCCGCCCGCCTCAAAGAACTACGCTCCGCCTACGTCATGCAGGAATACGACGGCCTCCACAAAAAACTCATGGTCCAAACCGAACTGCTCGACGGCGTCGTCGATCAACTCGCCGCCGTCCGCCGCGACCTCGAATCCAAACGCACCCGCCAGGCCGAACTCCAGATGGAACTCGAAGGTGCCCAGGAATCCGCCCGCAAAGCCGAACGCGAACTGCTCGCCGCCCAAAGCGAACGTCAATCCACCCAGCAGCGCGGCGATTTCGCCCGCCAACAAGTCGCCCAACTGCGCGAGCAATCTGCCCTCATCGAACGTCGCCAGGCCGATCTCGGCGAACGCGTCGCCGCCAAAACCGAAGATGTCGCGCGTCACGAAGGCACCCTCCAAGGCATCGATGCCAAATTGAGCGCCCATCAGGCCGCCGTTCAGGAAGCCGTCGGCAAGCAGGAAACCGCAGCCAAAGCCATCGCCGGTTTGAATCGCAGCGTCGATGAACACAAGAGCCGCGCCATCGACTTGATGCGCCAAGTCGCCCGCCTGCACACCGAAATCAATTCCCATCGCATCACCCAGGAAAACCTCGCGAACCAGCGCGTCCGGCTCGAACAACGCAAAGCCGTTATCGACCAACAGATTGCCGAACTCAAAACCAAAGTCGCCGAGCTCGAAGTGCGCAAAGGCGAACTTGGCGCCAAGAGCGAAACCCTGCACACCCAAGCCGCCGCCGTGCGCGAACAGCAACAAGCCAACAATCAGAAAATGGCCGCCATGTCTCAGGATCTGGCCCGCCGCCGTGAACATCGCAGCGGCCTCAAGAGTCGCCAGACCGTTCTGATGGATTTGCAAGCCAAGCGCGAAGGCGTCTCCCAAGTCGTGCGCGATCTGCTCAAACAACGCGATGCTGGCAAAGGCTTCACCTACGTCATCGGCCTCGTCGCCGACGCCATCAGCGCCGATCTGGAACACGCCGCCGTCGTCGAAGCCGCCCTGGGCGATCTCGCCAACGCCGTCCTCGTGAACGATTCCCAGGCCCTGGTGACTGACCGCGAAGTCTGGCAGAAACTCGGAGGCCGCGTCACCGTGCTCGCGACCGATCAAATGCTCGCCTATCAGGAAGGCACCGAAGCCGTCGGCGGAACAAAACTTCTGAACCTCATCAAATGCGAGCCCTCGCAAGCCCTGGTAATGCACCAACTGCTCGGCCGCACCCGCGTCGTCGAAACGCTCGCCGATGCCCTGCAATTCGCTGAAAGCGCCGCTCGCGGCTATCGCTTCGTAACCCGCGCCGGCGAAGTCGTCGAAACCGGCACAATGGGCGCAGTTCTTTCCCTCGGCGATATCTCCAAGCGCGGCGGCGTGATTACCCGCCGTGCCGAAGTCGCCAAGCTCGAGACTGAACTCGCCGAAGTCGAACTCCAAGTCAATGAACTGACCAGCCAGATCGGTCAATGCGATCAAACCTCCCGCTCCCTCGACCAGCAGCAACAGGAATTGCGTGCCGCCATCTACCAGACCGACTCCGCCCGCGCCGAAGCCAACGCACAATGGCAGCAAACCAGCTCCCAACTGCAGCGCACCGCCAGCGAAGCCCCGCTGCTCGCCGGCGAAATGGAATCGATTGACCGCCAATCCGCCAGCGCCGCCGAGCGCCAGGCCGAAGCCGAAGAAAAAGTCGCCGGTATCGAATCGCAGCAAAAACAAGTCGAAGCTGTGGTACACGAATTGGGCGCTCAGCTAATTGTGCGTCAACACGAAGTCAGCGAATTGGCCGAAGCCGCCACCGCCGCACGCATCGCGATGGGCCAGGTCCAGGAACAACGCACCGGCATTTCCCGCGAACTCGCCACCGCCCGCGTCGCACTCAACCAAGCCCAAGCCGAATTGGAACGCATGGCCGGCGAAACCGAAACCGTGCAAGCACGCATCGGCGACGCCGAAAAAACCATCGCCCAAACTACCGCCACCCTCGCCACGCTCGCCGAAGCCATCGGCCTTCTCGAAACCACCCTCGCCGAAGCCACCGACCGCGTCCGAACCCTCCGCAGCGAATATACCAACGTATCCAGCGGCATCGACGGCCTGCAGGAACAAATCGAACAGTTCGCCCGCCGCGAGCATGAACTTTCCCTGGCCAAGAATGAATTGTCCGTGCGTATCGAAACCCTGATCGAACACACGATGGAAGAACTGCAAATTAACCTGCACGAGGCCTACGCGAACTACCAAGCTGCCGAGACCGATTGGGACGCCGTCGCCGGTGAGATCAACGAACTCAAAGGCAAGATCGCCCGGCTCGGAAATGTTAATCTCGACGCCATCGGCGAACAGTCGCAACTCGAAGAACGACAGGCTTCCCTGCAGGCCCAACTCAACGATATTCTCGATGCCAAGAAACAATTGGAAGAGTTGATCGGCAAAATCAACGAAGATTCCCGCCAGCGCTTCGCCGAATCCTTCGCCGCTATCCGTATCGAATTCACCGAAATGTTCCGCCGTCTCTTCGGCGGCGGTAAAGCCGACCTCATCCTCGAAAACCCCGACGATATCCTCGAGTCCGGCATTGAAATCATGGCCCGCCCCCCCGGCAAAGAACCCCAATCCATGAAGCTCCTCTCCGGCGGTGAAAAAACCATGACCGCCGTCGCCCTCGTAATGTCCATCTTCAAGAGCAAGCCTTCACCCTTCTGCATTCTCGATGAAGTCGACGCCGCCCTCGATGAAGCCAACACTGCCCGCTTCGCCGCGATCATTCAGGACTTCACAAACTTCTCGCAATTCATCGTCATCACGCACAACAAGCGAACCATGAGCGTCGCCAACATGCTCTATGGCGTAACCATGCAGGAACAGGGCGTCTCCAAACGCGTGGCTGTGAAGTTCGACGGCAAAGGCAACGCCCAGATCGCCCCTTCGACCAAGGTATTGCCGGAAGCTCAGCAAGTGGAAGTTGCCGCGGCATAATAAGAAATGGCTGGGATGGGCCGCCTCCACATGGCGTGATGAATAGAATACGGGGTGGACGAGCTGTTTGTTGAGGCGTGATGATGGTGATTCGAGCAGATCAATTGCAGCGCGCATTGGAGATATTCCTCCACCATGCCTATGCCGGCGTGACCGTTCCCGCGGCAGTGCTGCAGCGCGTCGATGCGGTGCGCGCCTTGGGACATGAGGACGCCGTATCCGAGGATCTGCTGGAGCCTTTTGAGACCGGGGCGTGTACCCCGGGCACCGCCATCGAACGGGCCTACGCCCTTCGCATTGGGCAGCCGATGTACCCCCACATGAAACTCGTGATCGAATCCGAGCCCGCCGGGAACGGAACGGACGCGGGCGAAAAACTATTGTTCCGCGCCGATGCCCATGATCGTCATCTGCACGCCCCCGCGGGTTCGCCCGATGCCGCGTGGCTGGCCTCCGTGCGCTCCTCCAATAAAAAACTGACGGAGTCCATCGAGGCCGCCTGGTCCCAAGCGGGTATTCCCACCTTCAAAGATTACCTGCGCAAACAGTTGGAAAATCGGCGCAAAATTTAATCAGCTTCAACTTTCTCCGCAGGAGGGCAGGGGCAACTCCAAATTCAAATCTCGGGCAAGGCCGCCAGAACCGCCGCATTGAGCTCGCCATAAGCGGCGTCCAGCGGCCCGGCGAATCGCGCTCCCGCCGCCTTCGCGTGACCCCCACCATTGAATTGCTTACAAATCTTATTAACGTCAACGCTGCGCTTGCTCCGCAGGCTGCCGCGAACTTTTCCGTCGGGCATTTCCGTCAGCAACGCCACGATTTCAACGCTGCCCACAATCATGGGCAGGTCCACCAGATATTCAGTCTGCGATTGCGTCGCTCCCGTTTCTGAAAAATCCTTCTGCGCAAGCATCATGCACGCGAACCGGTCATTTGCCGACCACCGTAGCGCCGCCATCGCCCGCTGCATCAGCCCCAGCTTCGGCTTCGTTTCCATCTGATTAAGTTTCTCATAGAGAGCGGAGTTGTTCACGTGCGGCGTCAGTTCCGCAGCCATCTGGTGCGTACGCGCCGTCACCGAATCAAAACGAAACCAACCCGTGTCCGCCACCAACCCGCACATCAGCGGAAGTGCGAGCGTCGCCGTCATCGCAATGCCGCCAGCTTGCGCAAGCTGCCACAAAATTTCCACCGCCGCCGCCGCCGCTGTATCTGCATAAATGATCGGCCCGAGATCATCACGCGAAAGGTGATGATCGATGGCCACAACTTTTTCGCGATTGGCTTTCAAGTATGCCGCCGCCGGCTCAAGTTGATTGTACGTGCACGTATCCACGACCAAAATCGTATCGATGGCCAAGGCCGCGGGAGTTTCCAGCCATGCCTCCCCGAACATAGCCGTTGGCAGCTTCGCGTCTTGTTGAATGAATCCGTACTGCGGCGGTGTTTCTGCAAAATGCAAAATCGTCACCTCCGCAACCCCCAGCCCACGCAATATCAATGCGGCCGCTGCCTGCGACCCCAACGCATCCGGATCCGGCCGTTGGTGGGTGAAAATCGCAACATGCTTGGCCAAGCGAAGACGTGCCAGAAGATTCTGCATAAATACCTCTGTAGAAAAATTTCAAGATTCGAGGGCGATTGTTTCGCGTGTCATCTGCACATCGTGTGCGATCTGCCGGATGAGCGGTTCAACGCCGGAGAAAGTAAGCGTGTCGCGTACCCACCGATGAAATTGCAGATCGATCGTCTGCTCATACAAATCCGCAGCGAAATCCAGCAGGTAAGCCTCGACCGTCGGTAAGTTGCGCCCAAAAGTGGGGTTGGTACCAATACTGATCGCCGCCCGGTATTGCCCCTGCGAGGTCGTTGCGCGCCCTGCATAAATCCCCACCGCAGGGAGCAATTGCGTCGTCGACAGGTTCGCCGTCGGATAGCCAATCGCGCGGCCGCGTTTTTCTCCGTGAACCACCCCGCCGCGCAGCGTGTAGGGACGCCCCAGGCATTTCGCCGCATCCGCAACGCGCCCATGCTCCAGAAGCCACCGGATCAAACTGCTGCTGACCGGAACCTGCGTGAGATCAGTAAGCGTCGTCTCATGCGATGGCACAATTTCCACCGTGAATCCGTGCGCCGGTGCAAGTTGCCGCAGCGTTTCCGGATTGCCCCCAGCGCCCATTCCGAAAGTAAACGTCGGACCTTCAACAATTAGCGAAGCATGCAGCGCCGCATCAATAATGCCCGCGACAAAATCTTCGGCCGGCATACGCAAAAAATCCGCAGTAGTCGGAATGATGAGCAACGCATCAGGCTTGAAATCCTGCAGCAGGGACGCCCGTTGTGCCGGAACCGTCAGCGCCGGTCGCAGCGCTTGCGGCCGCAAAATCACTGCTGGATGCGGATCAAAGGTCATGATCGTAAATGGGCGCTTCTGCAGCGTGGCCAGACGCCGCGCCGTGGAGAGCATCTGTGCGTGACCCAGATGAACTCCGTCAAAATTGCCAATGCACAGCACGGTGCCGTGGAACGCAGGGGGAAATTGCCTCGGGTCGTGCAGGAGCATGGGGAGGAAGTATACGGCACCAGGGCAAACGAGAACACGACCACATCTATTGCGACAGAGACGACGATGAACCAGGACCAGTCGTAAACGAGGCTTTCACCCCTGGCTTGTTAATCAGGATAATTGCCCAAATGCCGAACGGCAGCGTGAAGATGCAGCAGCACCATGCGGTGGCGGGAATCATCGCGAGGATGGCACCCGTGCAGGCCCATGTGTAATTGTTTTTTTCAGCATGTGTACCGCGCCGATGATCATGAGAATGGTGAGCGGCACGGCGATGGCGTTAAACAAGATCGTGGTTTCGGGTGGCCCGATGTGTAGGCCGAAATTGAAGGCGAGACCACTGCCCCTCGGCATCAACTGCTTGCTTATCAGGTCAAGACCAATACAAATGAGCGTGAGCCCGCCGGTAATGATCAACGCGATCGCCGAAATGTTTAGCGAGTTTGCAGGAACTTTCTGCGGTGTCTGGTATTCCAGAGACGGTATTGGCTGAGTCATGCGAGTGGGTCCAATTCAAGGTTGCAGGTAACTCACGCATTTAAAATTATGCTCGGTGGTTGCGCCGACGGCAAATCAGGCGAAAAACGCATGACGCGTCACTCCACCTCGCGTTCTCATGGGCTCGATAGAGGAGACCCCTTTCAATGCTCGCAACATTCACCCGACACCCAATGGCGTGGCGTTATTGTGGAAATTCGCCTAGGCCTAAAGCGCCCCTTCGGGCGGGGCATAATGCCCGGCTTCGATGAGCCCGATTGTGCCCAGCAGCGCGCCCCAGTGGTAGAAGCGGTCGGAGTTAGGCTTGTCGCACCCGAGGCCCGAGTCGCCGCCGTAATTTTCATGCACATGTCCGTGCGCTCGCCATTCGCGCATAAGCAATTCCATCGAGCGCGTGGCGAGCAGGGTGCGGCTTTCGGCAAGTGGGTAGTTGCGCAGGCCGAGATAGACGAGGAAATTCATCGGCGCCCAGATACGGCCGCGCCAGTAATCCTGCTCCGGATAACGCGGATCGTTGCGGGCGATGGAAGGGAGCATGTGCGGCCCGAAAAACTCGACCGCGTTCATAAAATGTTCATTGATGATGCGCTCCGCCTGCACCGGTGAGGCGGCCTTGGCGAGCAGCGGGTAGAAGTGCGTGGGCGAGAGCCGCTTGGAGAATTCGCCGGTGTCGGTGCGGCGGTTGAGGAACAGCCCGAACGAATCGTCCCACAGGTCGGCCAGCGCGGCGCGATAGGCACCACCCCGGGCGCGCAGCTCTGCGGATTCCGCCGTGCGGCCCAGCACGTCGGCGATATCGGCCAGCGCATCGCAGTCGGCGACGTAGAGCGAGTTAAGCCCGACGTCATGAAGCTCGAGCAGATGCGTCGTTTTGTTGAAGGGAATTTCATCGTACATGGGCGAGTTGTCGAGGCCGGATTCAAGGGCCGCGCCGTAGGTTTCGTTGACGCCGGTGGTCTCCCAGAAATTGCCGAGGCGCGGCTTAAACGGCGTGGATCCCCACGCGAGGAGATTTCCGGAGCGCCGGTGGACATGCCACCAGCGGTTCCAGCGCAGCAATGCCTCGAACAGCATTTCCAGCAGCCATTTTTCGCGGAATTTGCGATAGATCTCGCGCACCATGAGGCTGCCGACGCAGGGTTGGGAGCGGTCGAGACTTTTGAGGCCCGAGCCGTTGGTGTAGTTGGGCACAAAGCCGTCGTCGGTGACAGTGCGGGTGATTTCAATGACGTTGGAATAGGCAATCGCGCGATTTTCCAGCGCCGCAATGTAGCCGGCGAAATAATTATCCCAGCAGAAGAGGACAAAGCCGCCGGATCCGACGGACCAAACGCGGCTGACCGGGCTGATGACGCGATCTTCCGAGGGGTCGTAGATCGTGTCCCAGGCGAGACAAGTTTGCGTGGCGGCATAAACCTCCGCCAGCTCGCCCGCATGGGCCCGCGCCGCGATGAGTGCCTCGCGGCGTGCCGCGAGAAGCTGCTGGGCTTCCGCGACAGTGCGTTTTTTGCCGGTGGAAAAAGCGACCGGCTCATGCCCGCTGACCGCAATGTAGGGCGACTGCGTGGCGGCATGTGGAATGGAGACCGGTGTGCCGCTGGAAAAGAGCGTTACGGAGGAGGACTGGAAGTACGCGGTGATAGTGCCGGGTGCCGTGGGTGAATGGTGGAAGTAGCCCGGGCGATTCCAGAGGAAGCCCGTTTCGAGGACCAGGGTGCAGGGCTTGAGTTGATTGGCCTTGGGGGTGATGAGGAGAAGGAGGTCGTCACCGTCGGTGGTGGATTGGACCTCTAGGACGATGGTGCGCCACGTGAGCTGAAGCTCCGTGTACGAGCCGTCGTAGCTGCGCAGGCCAGGGTGGATGGCTTCATCGTCTTTGCCTTGGCGTCCGATGAGGGCTTCCTTAAGGTAGGCGCCGGAGGCATATTCCTGAATGGCCAGGTTGAGGGCGAGGCCGGCGGGCAGAAGGACGTGGGACATGACGCTGCGAACGTTCCAGGTGTTCCATCCGCGGGCCAGATTCTTTTTGAGCAGATCATATTCGGGCGCGTGCATGAAATTCTCCGTGGGAAGGACGAGGGCTGCGACGTGCTTGAGTACTGACAGGACGGTATGCGAAATTCTTTTTTGTGCAAGGTCGTCCCGGCCGGAGAGTTTTCACGTACGGCCTTGCACCCTAACCCTTCGCTAAATTGTTTCGTCGTTTTTCTTTTTGCTTGAAAGGTGTCCGGCGGCGCGGTGGAATGATTGCGGTCTTTGATAAAGGAGCAAATCATGACCATTCAACACGTGGCCGCCCGTCTCGTGGAGCTGTGCCGGGATGGCAAATTTCTGCAGGCGATAGATGAGCTTTACGATGACAACATCGTTTCGACGGAGCTGATGTCGATGCCGAATATGCCCGCGGAAATCAGCGGCAAGGTGACGGTGCGGGGAAAATCGGAATGGTGGATGCAGAACAATATCGTGCATGCGTGCGGTGCCTCGGATCCGCTGGTGGCGGATGATTGGTTTTCCGTCCTGCTGACCATCGACTCGACCGCCAAAGCAACTCAGAAGCGAACGCCCATGAAGGAGATCGCGCTCTACCAGGTGAAGAACGGCAAGATCGTGGCCGAGCGGTTTTTCTATGCGGTGTCGTAGGGCTGACTGATTGCGCCGGCTGGACAATAACGACAGTTCAGCACAGAACTACAGAGCGACGGAGGACGCGCGGACGACCCACCGCGATTTTTTTAATTTCGCTTTTCAACTTTCGATAATCCGGTCGGGCAAAAATAGCTGAGCCGCATTTTCTGATGCGGCTCAGCGGGGGTCGTTGGCGGGGATCGCTTCGCAGCGATGCGTCTATTCGATTTGTTGCACCGTGTTACATGCCGCCGCGGAATCGCTCCTGCAGGTTGTTGCCCCATTTGATGATGTCGAGGATGGAGGAAGTGGGCATGTGCGTTTCCACCGTCAGCGTCGGGCCGGTCACACCGACCGAGATCACCATGGGCTTCGAGGGCTGGGGAGCAGTGGCGGCGGGTTCCGCAGCCTCTTCGGGGGCCGGCGGGGCTTCCGGCAGGCCGAGGGTTTTGAACACTACCGCTTCAAGCAGGGGCAGCCATTTGTCGAGCGAGACATACATGGTCGCGAGGCTGTTGGGGGCGAGCTGCTTTTCGACGCCCTTGATCTTGGCATCAAGCGCCAAGGCATCGGAATTCTTCTTGACCGCTTCGATCGCGCTGGTGAGGGTCTTGCCATCGCTGCCGACGATCATGATGACCTTGTTGCCGATCGCGCCCAGATACGTGACCACTCCGCCTTCGCCATACATCGACTGCATGGCCGTCATGGTGTGCTTGGCGGTTTGCGAAACGGGATTGTCGGCGGTTTCTTCACGCAAAGAGAAAGTCTTGACGACTTTCATCAGCTTCACGCCGTCCTGGGTGACGGCATCCTTGGTGATCTTGACCGTGGAAATGATGTCGGCATCGCCGGTTTCAGTGCCCAAGGGGCCGGCCAGAAGTTGATCGACCAATTTGAGGTAAGCGGCGGAATCCGTGGTATCGATCACCGCGGCACCGTTGAGCCATCCTTTTTTGCCCGCAGCGGGCGTCTCAAACAGCACGAAGTTGACCGACTTGGTCAGGGCGAAAGTTTGCCCGTACTGGTCCAAGGCCTTCTTGTATTCCGGCAGTTTGGGCAGCTTGGCAAGTGCGGGTTCTTTCAGAAACAGGTCGAACCGCTCAACGAATTGGGCCGTCATGGATTTGCTGTCCCACGCCATGGCACCAGCCGCAGCGATGGAACCGGTGGGCAGCCCCACGAGGGTCGGCGGCTGGACGGCTTTCTGGGCCAGCAGGAATTTGCCGCTGGGCGAGTCACTCTTGAACTGCCCGACGAGGCCGAGACTGACGCCCGCATCAGAAATTTTCACGGTCACCAGTCCGGTGTTGGCATCCGAGAGCACGCTCTTGAACGCGGAGAAGGCCTGGTTGACTTGGAAGTGACGCATGGCCGAGGCAATGTCATTGCCCACGCTGTTGGCATCCACCATTTCCATCATGCCGATCGTTTCCTGCTGCTTCTTCTCGAGGGCTTCGAGACCCGCCTTGGCCATGGAGGGGATGTTGGCGTACAGAACAAAATCGGAGGTGTCATACGCTTTGAGGGCGTCCGCGCCGAGGGTCTTGTTCAGGCCCTGTTTCTTGATGAGGAAGCGCGCCAGCACATCACGCTGCTGGGCCAGCACCACGAATTTACCGACCGTGGCGGCGTAACCGACATCGGTGGGCGAATCGGGCATGGTGACTTCGCTGATGCCCTCTTTGTCGGCGTCGGCGGGGGTAAACGGCTCGAGAAGAGCCTTGGCGTCGGTGGTGGGGAGGACCAATAGGAAGGGCGGCGGAAGGGGTTCTTCGTTGGCGTCATCGGCTTTTTTCTCGAGGGGTTTGAGAATGACCAGAGCGGCCGATCCGGCGGGATCAAAGCCCTTCGTGATGCGCAATTTGCGAAGCACCGCGCCCACGGGATCCGGCGGGACGGGCAAGCTGAGCCGGGTGCCGAGGTTGGCGATATGGGTGGAAGCAGTTTTGACATTGGGGATGACCAGGGCGGCCGAGACATCGTCGGGGATTTCCGCCAGGACCGCCGGTTCGGCGGCGCGGACGGAGGCCGAGAGCAGGGCGACGATCGCCAGTGCGGAAAGAGTGCGAAGAGTGCGGATTTTCATGAGGAGATCCTTTGAGTTAAGAAAAGCGGGTCTGAAGACAGGTGCCACAAAGCCGCGGTGCTTTCATGATTATCGCCGCAGCTTGGAGATTATCAATTTATAAACGACAGATTTTTTGCCCAACGCGTCAACCGGGGGAAGTAACCGCAAGGGAACGTTTTTTTTGATTTTGCCTCGAACGCGGCGGATTTTTGTTGCATGTCCGCCAGGAGAATTGTAAACCATACAACAGTGAAAATGCGGAGACAGGAAGCGGGCAGATATTTATTGTTCCCGGTCAGGAATGGAGAATTCGCCATGCCTCATCGTCGCACTTCCGGCGCCAAGGTTCGATCACACAAAATTGGAATAGGGAATACCCGTTACGCCAAAGGCAAGCAGTCGCGGTTGCAGACGCGCCGGATGCTGGCCGACGCGGCACGCAACCCTGACGCGCTGGGCTGATCGCCGGTTCAATGCTCAACTCGTCGGCGCCCGCCATCGCCGCCGCACGCTGAAAAGGCGCGCGGGGTGTGGTACACTTCCGGTCGCGCATGGACGCGATTTGGAAGGAGTTGCCATGGGGTTGCCCACCGAGCAGAAGCCGCCGAGCAGTCATGACACGCATTTGCCCACCAGCACCGTATTGGTGGTGGATGACAACCCGCAAAATGTGGAGTTGATGCAGGCCTACCTGGAGACGCTCGCGTGTTCGGTGTTTGTGGCCGTCGACGGCATCGATGCGTTGGAGAAGGTGCCGGTGGTAAAACCGGATTTGATCTTGCTGGACATCATGATGCCCCGAATGAGCGGGTTCGAAGTCTGCCGCCGCTTGAAGGCCGACCCCAAGACACGTGATATTCCGATCCTGATGGTGACGGCGTTAAATGAGCTGGGCGACATCGAACGCGGCGTGGAATCCGGAACCGATGATTTTTTGACCAAGCCGATCAACAAACTGGAATTGCTGACGCGGGTGAAGAGCCTGCTCCGGATACGTCATTTGAAGAACGATCTGGAACGCACGTTGACCTATTTGAGCGATATGGAAGATGAGGAGCGGGGCGGGCGCTGAGTGGGGAAAGGGTCGCGCGAGGGAGCTGCCGACTTTGACGGAGTGGGCGGGCTTCGTATAATCGCGCGACACCGGTTGCGGCGCAGCGTGCGCGGGCGACGATATGGTTTTTCCCCTGCACTTCGGACCTCCGTGATGCTGCGATTTCGAGTTTTCCGTGACGGCGAGGCGCCCCGTGATGTGGATCTGTCCACCGCGTACCTCGCTGGCTCGGACAATGTGCCGATCCGCGGCGAATTTGCCTACACCCATGGCGAAATCCAGTGCCGCAAGCGGGCGGCGGGGCCGGCGGCACTCACCATCATGTGGGACACAATCAGCTTCGGCACCGTGATGCTCGAAACGACGCGCCTCCCCGAGCGCGACGAGCCCTACGTGTTGAACGTTGAACTGGCCCGCGGGCGCGTGATGAAGTTGATGCAGAAGCGCGAAGACTGGGGACTGTTTGATATTGCCGAAGCGCAGGTCGTCAACGAGAAGGCGCTCGAGTGCCGCGATCTCCTGCTCGAAGCGATCATGCACCTGGATGACCCCGCCAAGGCCAGCGAGTATGCCGACAAATGTCTGCAAATCGCTTTGCCGCTGTCCGAGCAGGCCGCGTTAACGCACGCCGATTTGCTCTTGCAGCGGCGGATCAGCACGAAGAATTTCCCGCGCGGGGCGTTTGGCTGCCGCGTGGAACCCACGATCGCGACCGAAGCCTATCGCCGACTGCTGCTGCCCAACGCGGATTTCGTGCGCTTGCCGATGTGGTGGAAAACAATCGAACCGCAGGAGCAGCAGTTCTCCTGGGTGCAAAGCGATGAGTGGATGGATTTTCTGCGGCGGGCCCGCATACCCGCCGTGGTCGGCCCGCTGGCGCAATTCAACGAGGTTTCCATTCCCGACTGGCTCTACATCTGGGAGCACGACTACGAAACGGTGCGCGACCTTTTGTACGAGCATATTGACCGCGTGGTGACGCGCTACGGCAGCGCGGTGGCATTGTGGAATGTGATCAGCGGTTTGCATGTGAACGCGCAGTTTACCTTTACCTTCGATCAACTGATGGACCTGACCCGTATGGCGGTGGGGCTGGTGAAAAAGATCAATCCCTCGGCCCGCACGATGATCGAGCTGACGCAACCCTGGGGCGAGTACTACGCCAACAATCAACGCAGCATCCCCCCCATGCTCTATGCCGAAATGATCGTGCAGAGCGGCATTCAGTTTGATGTGTTCGGCGTGCAACTGCGTTTTGGCACGCCGCGCGAAGGATGCTGGCAACGCGATCTGTTCCAAGTCAGTTGCTTGATCGATCGTTTCGCCGCCTTGGGCAAGCCGGTGATGATCAGTGGTTTGCAGGTGCCCAGCAGCTTTCCGGGGTCGCCGCTGGAAGCGAACACGGCGGGGGGGTTGTGGCGCAAGCCCTGGTCCGAGGCGCTGCAGGCCAAATGGCTCGAGGCCATCACCGATATCGCCCTGAGCCGACCGTTTGTCGAAGCCATCTGCTGGCAGGATCTGATCGATTCCCCGGCCAAGTCGCAGTCCATGCCCCACGGCGGAATGGCGACCGCCGAACTGGTCCCGAAGCAGGCGCTGAAGTCGTGGACCAGTTTGCGGCGGGCAGTGATGAGTTTTCGCCAGACGCCCAAACCGGGTGCCTCGGGCGCGGCACCGGCGGGCGGCAGTGGCACCGCACCTACACCGACGCCGCCCGGTTCGGGGACTCCACAAGGGCGGTCGTAATGGAACAACGCGATGGGCAGCTATCCGGAAGAACCTGGTGAAGACGACGCGGCGGCGGGGGAATGCTGGGGCTTTACCCGCGGGCATCGCCTGGGGCTCGGCCTTTTGTTGGCGGGTTTGCTGGGGCTTCTGATTTATCACTATGTGCGGCGGCCGATGCGGCTGGATGATGGCGTCGTGGTGGTGCGCGGCCCGGATGGACACGCGGTGGTGGCGACGTTGCCGCGCCTGGTGGATCCCAATCAGGCCACCGCGGAGGAACTCGCACGCATCCCGGGCGTGGGCGTCAAAACGGCCGAGGCCCTGGTCAAGTATCGCGCAGCGCGGCGGGAAATGGCTGAGGACGGCCGCGTCTTCTTACGCCTGGCCGATGTCGAGCGTGTGCCCGGCGTCGGGAAGAAAACTGCGGAAAATATGGGCGAATATCTGGCTTTCCCGCAAGTGTCCACCCCGGAAACGCCGGCCACGGAGGAGGCGAGTCCGGGTAGCAGGTAGACCCCAACAAGCCCTCCAAACGATAAATAGATTGTTAATTAAATCACTTTGTTGCTTTGCCCGCAGGGGCATGTATATGGTTCCAATATAAAGCTGAATGCGCGTTTTGGACGCGTCAAAATTGAATCGAAAACCCGCCCTTCTGAAAGGTGCTCGCATGGCCAATGTCGCAAGCCTGTTGGAACGTAAGGGAAATTTTGTCTGTTGCATCGCCCCCTCGGAAACGGTGCTCGAGTCGGTCGAACGCATGAACCGCCACAAGATCGGTGCCGTGGTCGTAACAGTGGACGATCGGGTGGTTGGGATGTTTACCGAGCGCGACGTCCTGACGCGCGTGCTCGGCGAACAACGCGATCCGGCCGCCACCCTGGTCGAAGAAGTCATGACCACCGATGTCGCCTACGCCAAACCCGAAACGGATATCGATGAGGTCGGCGCGGTCATGAAAATGCGGCGGATTCGCCATCTGCCGGTGTGCGATGACATGGGGCGGCTGCTGGGGCTGGTCTCCATCGGCGATGTGAACGCCTGGTACGCCGACGGGCTCGATGCCGAAATTCATTATTTGCAGGAATATATTCACGGGCGGGTGTGACGCCCCGGCGAAAATCACCTGTTTGGGAGACCCGCCTCCAGGGGGGACGCGCGGCTGCGTGAGTGGTACACTGCGGCGGGTGCGCGAGGAGCATCTTGACGCACCGCCGCATTCGTTTTCGAGAAAGCTTCCGATGTCCGCTCTTGCGCCGCTCGCAGCACGTTTTCCCACCCGCATTCATCGCCTGGATGTCGGCGACCTCACCATCGACCTCGTCGCCCCCGTCGATCCCGATGCGCTCCTGAGCGACCCCGCCACCGAGGCCCGCCACAAGGCCGACAACTACATGCCCTACTGGCCCATCATCTGGCCCAGCGGCTTGATGCTCGCCGAACGCATCCTCCACGGCACCGACACTCCGCCCACGCCCCCGGCCCAAGACGCACGCTGCATCGAACTCGGCTGCGGCCTGGGCACCACCGGAATCCTCGCCGGCCGCCGCGGCTGGCACGTCACCTTCACCGACTACGATGCCGAAGCCGTCCTCTTTGCCGAGCACAACGCCCTGCGCAACGGCGTCCCCACCGAACGCGTCTGCGCCCTCCCCATGGATTGGCGTGCCCCGCTGGAAGAAAAATTTCCCTGGGTCATCGCCTCGGATGTCCTCTACGAGCGGCGGCTCCATCCGCTCCTGCTCTCCGCCATCAAAGCCCTGCTCGCCCCGGGCGGCGTCGCCTGGGTGAGCGACCCCCTCCGCACCAGTGCCGAAGATTTCCCCCTCCACGCGCTGGAGTACGGCTTCAAAGTCCGTACCGAAAACCTGCACGGACGAAATTTTTCCGGCGGAACGCAGTCCGGAACCTTATACATTTTGACCCTGGCCAAGTAGCATGATGCTGGCGCAATAACAGGAGAACACCAGATGCCCAATCTTTCCCGAAGCATGGCTGTCGCCGTGATTGCCTGCGCATCCGCCTCCGCGTGCGCGGCCGAGGTCGACTACGCCAAGTGTTACGAGGCCCTTCCCAAGGACAATGCCGCGCGCCAAAAATTGCTCGACGGAGGTGCCGCCGCCGCGCAGGTCCTCGCGGACAAACTCACCGCCATGCCCGATGAAAAAGCGATTCAGGAAATCATTGCCCGGCTCGATGCCCACGAATACCGCGTGCGCGCCGCCGCCCAGGAAGCCCTGATCAACTTCGGAAAACCCGCGGAAAAAACCCTCCAAAAAGCCCTGGCCGCCAAACCCGCCGCCGAATCCAAGCTGCGTCTGCAAGGCATCCTCGACAAAATAAAGACCACCAAAGTCCCCGAAGGTTCCCTCGATGCCCGCCAACGCATGGCCATCGAAATCATCGCGACCCGCGGCACCACCGCCATTCCCCTTCTCGAAACCATCGCCAAAAATGCCCTCTGGGAAAGCACCGCCTCCGCTGCAACTTCCGCGATTACCGAAATTGAACGCACCGCCATCGCCCTCGAAGTCACCGAAGCGGCCACCGCCGCCCGCGCCGGCATCTTCACCCGCGCCCAGGCCGCCGCCGCCCAGGAACGCCTCACCGCCCGCATGAAAGCCGCCCAGCTCGACGAAGATGAAGTGCTCACCTACCGCCTCGCCTGCCTCCCCGCCATGATCGACGCCGCCGCCCTGCGTGATGAACTGAAAAACAAACTCCAGGCCCATCCCCTCGATCCCGCCACGCGCACCGCCCTCGCCACCCACCTCCTGCTGGAACTCGATGACCCCGCCGCCGCCCACGCCGTCGCCCAGGCCGGCGACACTCAAGGCGACATCGCCTCCCTCGCCGCCCTCGCCTCGATGGACCCCGCCAACCTTTCTCTCACCCAAAAAGAACTGCTCGCCCAACGCCTCAGCGCCATCATGGATCAGGCCGGCCTCGCCGGGCAGTTGTCCATCCTCACCCGCACTCACGCCGCCTATGCCGCCTGCATGAACGATCCGCAAATCAAGCCCGCGCAAGTGGTGACCCTCCGGGACCACCAGAAAAAAGTCCAGACCCGCCTCGACTTCATGATGCTCGGCGGCCAGTTTGGCGAGGGTGACTGGATCGACGGCGTCGACCTGGCCAATATCTCGCGCGCCCTCAATGGCATCCCCGCCGGCGCCGAAAAGTCCGATGTCATCCGCGGACTCTGGCAAAAAGTAAATGAGACGCTCCACCTGCGAAACTCCCACTTTGGCGTCGCCAATATCCCCTTCACCATGCCCGAATCCTACGTGCTGACCCTCCGCATGAATCGCAAAAGTGGCGCCGATGGCGTTTACATCGGCTTTCCCGTCGGCCAAAGTCGCGCCAATCTCAACCTCGGCGGCTGGAACAACAGTCTCAGCGGCCTCGAAATCGTCGCTGGCAAAAACGTGGACAATCACAAGTCCGATGACCTCCGTCGAAAATCCGGCGTCGTCAATAACAAGCCCTACGTCTTCGTGTTTCGTGTCCGCGTCAATGGCGACAAGGCGTCTATCGACATCACCGAAAATCAAAAGCCGTTCATCACATGGACCGGCAATCCCCAGGATTTAACCAGTTCCAATTCCTGGACGCCGGAAAAACAAACCGGTATCGGCGTGGGCGCGAACACGTCCGACGTGGTCTTCGATCGCCTCATGCTGCGCAAAATGAAAGCGGAATAATCCCCGTAACCTCTTCCCCTGAACCTCTTTCCTCATGCGCCCCGTCGCCGCCGTGCCCGCAGCAAAATCGGAATCCCCAGCCCCAGAATGCTCAGCGCGGCAGGTTCAGGCACCGCCGCCGCCTCGGGCACCGTGAAAGAAACGCTCAGCATCGGGCGCTGCGTGATGTCCGTCGCCTCCGACGAAAAAAGCACCCACCCGTCGATCGCCAACCCGCCCAGCATCCATCCAAAGTTCTTGTCGATCCCCAATTTCGCGTCCGCCAGCCAAGACTGCAATGACGCCGTCACCCCAAACGCCACCATCTCTGAAAGTATGTCCGGCATCTGCCCGCTGTCATCCGGCGTCGTCTCCACTTCACCACTCCCCGACACCCCGTTCACCAGCGTATTCCACGTAGACGATTCATTCCAATCAATTTTCATCCGCTGAATCGAAAATTCCTGCAGCGACACATCGTTGGTCGTCGCCCCCGTATGCACCGTCAAATACGCCGACGTGATCGTCGCATTCAGCGGTATCTGTCCCGGGCCATTCCCGAATAGCTCCGCAAACTTAATCAGCGCCCGCGTCACCCCGCCGCCATCATCCGCATCCACCTTCAGCGTGGCCGCCGTCCCCAAAGTCGCATCGCTGGGCGACATCTGCCGAATCGTCGTATCCATCGTCACCGGCGTTGGGCCAAGCCCTTGGCGAAAATACTTCGTGTGCGCATTGTCATTCGACGCCGTCGCCAACGCCGAAATCTGCGTGTTGTCGATCTTCCCCGTAAACAACTCGCTGTTCGCCCCCATCGCGTACACCCCCACCGGAGTCTTCGAATGCCCAGTCGTCGAAAATGCCACCGTCGGCAGCGTCCCCGTCCCCGGATAATCGCTGAACGAAATCCCCCCCGTCTCATGATCCGCCAACACCACCACCAACGTGTCCGACAGCCCCTGCGGCCGATTGTTCGCCCACGCCAGCACCGAGTCCACCGTCTGCGCCACCTGCCGAACCTCATGCACCGAGTTGGTCCGCGAGTTGCCATGCCCCGCATCATCCGTCAATTCGTTTTCCAGCAGCAGAAAAAATCCGCTCGCATTGTTGTCCAAAATATTCAGCGCCGTTGTGGCCATCTCACTCAACCGCGGGAGCGCGCTCACCCCGGAATAAGCCGTGTTGTCAAAGTTGTACGGCAGCGTCCCCCCCGTTCCAAAAACCCCCGCAACCTGCGTGGCTGTGTTCGTATTGATCGCCTGCATCGAGGCCTTATTAGTCACCACCGTGTACCCCGCCGTGTTCGCCGCCCCCACGGTAAAACCCGGCGTGAGTCCGGTGGATGCTCCACCAAACAGCACATTCGGCTGGCTCCGCACGAAATAGTCTTCCGCAATATTCCCGTCTTGGCTGCGATGGGTCGCGTGCGCCCCAAACGCCGCCGGCGTAGCATCCGTCATGTACGCCGTCGTCACCAAACCGGTCGATTTGCCTGCCGTCTTGAACTGCTCCAGCAGCGTCGTCAGCGGCGTGCCATTGTCCGCCGCCGTTGAAATATTTCCATTGTTCACCTTCACCCCCGTAGCCATCGCCGTCGCTGATGCCGCCGAATCCGTCACCGCCCCGCCCGCCGCATCGTGCGTCATGATCGCAAAATTGCTGAACTGCTCAAAATTGTAGAGGCTGTTGGTCCCGTTAAAATAATACCGCGATAGCCGCGTCTGTTCATACCCCATCCCGTCCCCCACAATCAAAATAACATTCTTGGGTGCCTCCGCCCGCGCCGTCGCCCAACCCGATGCCGCCCCCAACGTGGCCAGCGCCAACAAAACCGCAACGTGTCCAGACTGATAGCGATGTGCCACGAGAAACCCTCCGACGAGAAACGTACCGAGAACTCGAAAAACGACGGTTCTCTCTCTCGCAGGGGGGCTCAATCAAAGAAGGAAATGACTTGTGTAAGCGCTGACTCCAGCATGATTGTACCGGCCGCGCTGCGCAAAATCAAAACAATTCTCGAATTGAAAGCCAGCCCCCTCCGCCCATTCTGGACCTACAAAAAGTATCTATCATTCACCCCGTCACCCCGCCCCTGAGCCCCCAACCTTCGAGGCTCGTCCCAGCCACCACGGCATAATCCCAAAAATCGCCAGGCTCACAAAGTAGGCCGTCCCCGCTACCGGATCGCGCTGGAGAACCGCCTCCACCGGCGACAGCCCGCGCAGCAGATACCCCAGCAAAAATTCCGCCGCCAGCAGAAACGCCAGCGCCCAGAGTCCGTAAGCGAGGCAGAAATGCCGCCCGCCGTTCGCTCCCGCCACCCACCGCCGATTAATCCACCGCGCCGCCAGCACGATGGCACAAATCATCCACGGCAGCTCCAGCAGCTCCGCCCCACGCTCCCCCATCCGCGGCACCAGCACCAGCACCCGAATCACCCCCAGCACAAAACCCGTCCCAAATACCAGCGAGAAATAAATACCCGCGCGCTTAAAAAGTTGCATCTGTCCTACTCCAATGAATTCGGTGGCCCCTCCCCACGACCTACTCTACTCAACGCGAATCACTTTCACTTCTTCACCACCACCGCCTCCACCCCTACCGGACGATCCAACACATACGGCAACTGCAAAAGAAAACTCCCGTCCGGCCACTGCGGTGGATCCGCAAACTGCTTCCCATCGATATTGAGCAGCATCCGGCTGTTCTTCAAATCCACCGCATCCCGTTCCACCGCCGGCACCGTAAACAGCACCGCCGGGTAGAACACCGGCCGCGCCCCATCCGACCCGCGCGGCGCCGTCACATCCGTCGGGTCCAGCACAAAGCTCGCCCGACCCTTGCTCAATCGCACCACCTGAAATCCATACGAATCCACAAACCCATCGTTGTCCACATCGCCGGGAAAATTGCGGTCCAGTTCCCCCTGCCGAACCTTGATCCGTGGCGGCGACAGATACTGCCCAAAACTCCCCGCCATCATCAACGCCGTCGGGTTGTTCAGCAGCACCATGCAATCAAACGAAACGCGCCCGCCCACCGGCGTGATATTCCGGCCATCTATCCCCACACCAAAAACCGTCCGACCCGCCCCGGCCCCCGCAACGCCCGCCTTCTGCTCCGCCGCCCACCACGGATTTACCGCCCCGTTCCGCCCGATCATCGCCACCGGCCACCCGCCCTGTAGCTGGTGCGGCAACTCCCGGATCGTCGGCGACTCGCGCACCGCCTGCGGATAAATCGCCCGCAGCAACTTCTCCGGATCGCCATCGACCCCCACCATCTCAATCCCCCGCGGCTTGCCGATCATCGACCTCTCCAACGCCAAGGCCCAGCTCACCGGCCGCCCCACCCTCTCCGCATCCTCCGCCGTCAACGACACATCCACATACATCTGCCCCCACTGGTAAATCATGAATCGCCACAGCACTTCCGCCCGCGGACGCCCCAGCGCATCAAACGGACCGACCGTCTGTTTCATTTCCACCAGCGCTCCCACCCGGCTGGTCCAGACCACCTCGCTATGCCAGGTGGTCGTCACTCCGGCCAGTGCCGCTCCGCCCATCGGCCACATCCCGCCGCGCGACGGAGACGCATCCGCAAAAGCGTTGGAGGGTTTTCGGGGTGAGGAGGACCATCCTTCGCCTGGTGAAACTTTCCCCGCCTCTTCCCCCCCCTTCATGGCCTCGAACCCCTCCCCATCCAGCAAAAAGACCCCCGTCACCCCCCCCTTGCCCCCCCCTTTACCCCCCGCGCGCCCCCCCTCTGCTACCCCTCCACCCCCCCCCTCATCCCCCAAAACGAC
>JBBRWV010000015.1:0-43065 GCA_038248985.1 Phycisphaerae bacterium | reverse complement strand
GGGGGGGGGACTGGGGGGGGACTGGGGGGCTGGAGGGGGTAGATCGGGGCGCGTGTGGGCTCAGGGATGGAGATCTCAGGGTTTGTTTTTTGGGGAGAGTTGGTTCGGGGAGGGGCGGCTTTTTTGTTAGGTGACGGAGCGGGGGTAGGGGGCGGTGGTGTAGTCGCCGGCGTGGAGGACGGCGAAGGCGACGTGGGAGACGTGGGAGTTGATGCGTTTGAGGTTGGTCAGGACGTCGAGGTGAATGGCGCTGGTTTCGTATTGCTGTTCGTTGTCGGCCTGGAAGCTGGCGAAGTGCTGGTCGCGGAGCTGGCGGATCTGGAGGTCGAGGTGGTCTTTGTGGCGGAGGAGTTTTTCGGCGAGGATTTTGTCGCGGGTCTGGAAGGCGGTGTCGGCGAGGAGCATGTTTTCGAGGACTTTTTTGTCGAAGTCATCAAGTTCTTTCCAGTTGGCGCTGGAGAAATCGACGCCGAGCTTGATTTTTTTGAGTACGAGGCGGCAGAGGTTTTTGTCGATGATGTCGCCGATGGATTCGAGTTCGGCGAGGTAGCGGAGTTGGCGGAGCTGCTCCTGGACGTCGGTTTCGTCGAGGGGTTTGGAGGCGAGGTGGGCGAGGAATTTTTTGACTTCGGCGTCGAGGAGATCGACCTGGTTGTCGCGGTCGGAGATTTTGCGGACGAGGTTTTCGTCGTTGGTTTTCATGGCGCGCCAGAGGTCTTCGAGCATGGAGCGGACGATTTCGGCGGCGTACATGATTTCGCGGGCGGACTGGGCCATGGCCATGGTGGGGCCGTCGAAGGGGCCGTGCTGGATGTAGCGTGGTCCGAACTGTCCACGTTCATCGCGGGGGGGCGTGGGGACCCACCATTCGACGAGTTTGCAGAGGGGGGGGATGAAGGGGAAGATGAGAAGGGCTTTGAGGAAGTTGAAGCCGGTGTGGGCGTGGGCGACGTGGTTGACGATGGTGCCGGGGGTTTTGGTGAGGAGGTTGACGAGGGTGGGGGTAAGGGTGATGACGAGGGCGGTGGTGAGGATTTTGGCAGCGAGGTTGGCGAGGGCGAGGCGGCGGGATTCGAATTGTTTGTAACCGACGACGAGGGTGGTGATGGAGATGCCGATGTTGGCACCGCAGACGACGGGGAGGGCGAGTTGGAGGGAGAGGCCGTGGCCGTGGTTGGTGGCGGCGGCGAGGGAGATGAGGAGTCCGATGGTGGCGGTGGCGGATTGGAGGACCATGGAGAGGAGGGCGGCGATGAGGGCGAGGCTGATGGGGTAGTGCTGGGCGATTTCGAGGAGTTTGATGAAGTCGGGGTTGGGTGTGCCGGTGTTGGCGGAGGATTTGATGATGGCGATGCCGAGGAAGAGGAAGCCGAGTGCGAGGATGACTTGGCCGAGGCCGCGGTAGGTGCGTCGGCTGGAGAATTGGAAGAGGAGAACGCCGAAGAGGATGAAGATGGGTGCGAATTGTTCGATGGAGAGAGCGATGAACTGGACGATGAGGGTGAGGCCGATGTCGGCACCGAGCATAAGAACGAGCATTTGGCGGGTGGTGACGTGTCCTTGCTGGACGGCTTGGACGGCGAGCATGGACATGGTGGTGGAGGAGGGTGCGGCGACGGCGGCGGCCATGCCAGCGAAGAAGGCTTGGAGGGGGTTTTTGGAGACGGTTTGGAGCCACTGAGCGAGGCGGTCTCCGAAGACGCGGTCGAAGCCTTCGCGGAGGTAGCGTGTGGCGAAGACGAGGAGGGCGACTCCTCCGAGGATCATGAGCATGGTTGGCATGTTTGGGCAGCGACCTCCAAATCGATCAGAGGTGGCGCGGTGGCAAGCGGCCGGGGGTAAGGGACGGCGTGCTCCGTAGATCCACGTTAGGGGTAGGGGGAAAGGGAGTGTTTAATTTTCGGCTAAAAGCGGGGGGGTCGGGGTTGTAAATCCTGTCCGGTCTTTATCAATTCTAAACAATTGGTTAGGGGGAGGGAAGAGGAAATGTGGGATTTTAAGGGGGCAGAGGGGAGGGGAAGTTTCAAGTTTCAAGGGCGAAGGGGGTGGGGGCGCAAGGAAGCCGGCGGGCGGTGCGACTTCACGCCAGACTTTTTAGGTGTTCTCGCACTAAAAAGCGGAAGGGTGATTTTTTAGTCGCGCCGGCCGCCGGCGGGGTGGGAACGAGGGGATGAAGGGTTTTTTGGGGGTTATTTTTTGCGGGAGGGTTTGGGGGCGGGTTTTTCTGCTTTTTCGGAGTCTTCATCGTCGTCTTCTTCGGCGGCGGTGTCGTCTTCGTCCTCGGCGTCGTCATCGGCTTCGGCGTCTTCGGAGTTGGCGGCGTCGAGGAGTTCGTCCTGGGAGATTTGGGTGAGGAGTTTGTCGGCGACCCCTTCTTCGTCGAGGGTTTCCTGGAGGAGATCGACGACTTCGGAGTGGCCGAGTTTTTCGGCGATGGCGCGGACGTTGCCGTAGGCGGCCATTTCATAGTGTTCGACGCGTTGGGCGGCACCGACGAGGGCGACATCGATAACGGGGCTTTGGCCCTCTTCTTCGAGGATTTCCTGGCCTTCTTTGACGAGGCCTTCCATGGCTGCGCATTTTTTCCCGGTGAGTTTGGCGGAGAGGGATTGGCCGACCTGGTCGAGGCGTTCGACGTGGCCGCGGGTTTGTTCGAGGTGATCGAGGAAGGCTTTTTTGAGGGTTTCAGAGGAGGCTTTTTTGGCGAGTTTGGGGAGCGCTTTGAGGAGTTGATTTTCAGCGTTGTAGATATCCTTGAGTTGATCGACGAGCAGTTCCTGAAGAGTGTCCATAAGGCACCTTTCGTAAAAAAAGTTGGAGGGATGTCGAAACCGGACAACGGTTATTTTGGTAACGTTTCTTGGGGGCTAACGATTTGCAAGACGGGAGGAGGAAACCCCCTCCAGAAGACCGCCGGAAAAGGTGCCTGGGCGATTTGCGGAGGGAGTTCAGAAGGATGGCAAACCGCTCGAGGCACACGATTTTTTCCGGCAGTCCCCGGTTATCTTGACGTCAGCGGGAGAGTGACCCTGTGGTGAATCAAGGGGTGGTGAGGGAAACCACGCTGACGGTTGAAGTAGAGAGCGCGGGGTCGATCAGAGTTGTTGGGTGCTGGCACCTTTGGATTCGGTGGTGCCTTTGTTGGTGCGATCAGCGACGCGGGACCAGGAATCTTTGACGGCTTCTTTGGCGCTGTCCCAGGAGAGGGTGGAGGCACCGCGGGAGCGTTCCCAGTCGCGGGCGAGATCGGACTCGACGGAGGCGAAGTCCTGTCCTTGGGCGCGGGATTGGGCTTCCCAGCCGTATTGGTAGGCGGGACCGTACTGTTCGTAGTTGGCGTCTTTTTCGACGTAGGGTCGGCTGGTGTAGTTGCCGCGCCAATAGCCGTGTTCTTCGGTGGGGTTGATGGCTTCGGCGACGCCTTTGCCGGCAAGCCCCCCGGCGATGGCACCGACGGCGGCCCCGGCGGCTGCGCCGATTGCGGTACCGACGGGGCCAGCGACTGTGCCGATGGCTGCGCCGGTAGCGATGCCAGCAGCTGCGCCGCCTGCGGCCGCACCGATTCCTGTGCCGACGGGATGGGCACCAGCACGTCCGCTGAGGGGATCGCGGTTGGCATCATCCTGGGCTTTTTTCTTTTCGTTTTCGGTGGTATTGGAGTTGGAAACGGTCTGGGACATGGTAGGACTCCTCACGCGGGGGTAGATGAGTGTTGGTCCGAGGCAACGGGCCAGGGACAAATATTTCCATTTGCAGGTTCAAGAGGTGGGAGGTCAAAAGGTGTTGCGAAAGGGGTAATCGCAATCAGCGTGCCTCGCGAAAGAAGGCGCGCGGGGGAAACGAAAAAGACGCGTGTACAATTAAGAAAAAGGGGCTGAGGGGGGCGACATGGCGGGCGAAATTATAGAACGTGGACAGAGTGACGGGGTGTGGTGGGTCAAAATGTCGGATTAAAAGTTGCGAGGGCGACGAAGCTGCGGGCGCGGGGAGGATCGCGAGACGGGATGTGAATGTGAGGCGGGTTATGGGCCGGGTTTTTGGGCCTTGAGTTGCCAGTCGCGGGGGGTGAGGCCGAAGATTTCGCGGAAGCGGGTGCTGAAGTGTTGGGAGGAGTTGAAGCCGAAGTCGCGGGCGATGTCGGCGATGCTGACATCGGTGCCGAGGAGGGCTTCGCGGGAGGCTTCGAGGCGGAGGCGGAGGTGATAGGCGGCGGGGGCGACGCCGACTTGTTGATGGAAGAGTCGGCAGAGGTGCGGAGGGGCATAGCCGCTGAAGATGGCGAGTTCGGGGAGGGTGACGCGTCGGCGGAGATTGGACTGGAGGTAGCGGACGGCTTTTTCGATTTCATAGTTGTAGGTGCGGTGGCGGGCGGGGGGTGGTGAGGTGGCGGAGTCGGAATTGTGGGGCGAGGTGTTGGCGTCACCGGGGGCGAGGGAGATGTCGGGGGAGGTGCGGAGGCGGGCGTGGACGAGTTCGATGAAGAGGGCGAGGTAGGAGGCGATGACCTGCTGGCGACCGAGTTCTTGTCCGAGAACCCAGCGGATCATGCCGCGGAGGACGGGTTCGACGTCGATACATTGATGGATGAGGGAGCAATGGGAAAGGAGGAGTTGTTGGGCGAGGGATTTGCCGGCGGGGCTGAAGTTGGGGAGATCGAAGGCGAGCCAGAATTGATGGAAGGGCGGGAGGGGGTGGACGTCGCCGAGCCAGCCGTGGACTTGGCCGGGGTGGGCGACGAACATATCGCCGGTGGCGAGGTGGTGGAGGCGGTTGGCGGCGCGGATGGTGAGTGTGCCTTGGACGAGGTAGGTGAATTCGAAGACGGGGTGTTGGTCGTATCCGGGGCCGTGGGAGGCGCTGCAGTGAGCTTCGCCGCAGTGGTGGAGGATGGGCCAGCCTTCAACGGGGTTGAGGATACGGAAGCCGGAGGTGACGCCAGTATCGCGGATAATTTCCATAGGGTAGATAATAATTTGGCAAGGCGCAAAGAAAAGAACAAAGTAGGATTTTGGGATAAAAATATGCAGACGTGCGCAATACCGTGAACAAACTGCGCAAAAACGTGGAAGATGGGCATGAAAAGTGGAGGTAAGTTACGGGACGAGGGCTACGCTCCGTTCTTCCAGCAGTTGGTGGACTGGCGGACGCCGCTGCGTGGCGGCAGGCGGAAGTCGGCCGACGCGCTCATCGGCTATGTGGTGCCGCGTCAGGAGATGATCGCTACGACGCGTGTGAGAAGAAAGGCTGGGACGTGGGCAGCGGCCCGATGGAATCGATGTGCGGGGTGACCACCGACCGGCGCAAGAGGCGGGGCTGGCGTTGGGGCCTCGACAACGCCGAGGCCCTCATGACGTTGGAGGCGCTCTACCAGAGCACCGGCCTGTGGGACCGCTACTGGCAAAACGCGTTTAATCACCGCAATTGATCGCTCCCCTGAAAAACGGGCACGCCCGGGCGGCGGGGAAGAGAGATTTGTGGCGGCGCCATGGGTGGCGCGGTACAGGGGCGAGGGTGGTTCAAGCGGTCTGCGAGGTGATTTATGGTGGCGGAGCGGGATCGTGGTATTTTGCGGGAGTTGGCGGGGCGCATTCGAGAATGGGCGGAACGGCCGGAGATGCTGGCGCGGGGCGAGGCGTTTGTGGAATTGAATGCGTTGCGGGCGGCACAACCGAAGGTGCTGTCATCGCCGGAGGGTGCGTGGACGGTGTTGGTGCCTGAGGGGCGGAGTGCAACGAGCCCCCTGATCAGTTGGCCGGGGCGGCGGCGGAATTCCTCGGCACCGAAAACTTCAATCTTCGCGCGCCATCGTGTATCTTCTTGCGTTTCCCCGGCGGCACCCTTGCCCGCGCAGATTTACCACATTCTTCCCGAAAGGACCTGCATATGTCGCTCAACCTTAAATCAAAAGAATCCTGCCAGCTTGATCTTGTGGCGTTGGGCGAGACGATGATCCGCTTGTCGCCTCCCGCGCACGGCCGCATTGAATTTTCCAACACGCTGGAAGTGTGGGTGGGCGGGGGTGAGTACAACGTGGCGTATGCTTTATCGCGTTTGGGTTTACGGACGGGGTGGACGAACCGGCTGGTGGACAATCCTTTGGGGCAGCTCATTCTTAATCATGCGCGGGCGGTGGGCGTGGATGTTTCGGCGGTGGCGGTGGCGGCGTATGACGGGGTGGGGACGGCGGACCGGATCGGATTGAACTTTACGGAAGTGGGGACGGGCGTGCGGGGATCGGTGACGATGTATGACCGGGGGCATTCGGCGGCGATGCACATGAAGCCAACGGATGTGGATTTTGACGGGCTTTTCGCCAAGCGCGGGGTGCGGTGGCTGCACACCGGGGGCATTTTTACAGCGTTATCGGATACGACGGCGGCGACGGTGAAGGAGGCGTTGGTGAAGGCGAAGAACAACGGGACGATTACTTCGTACGATCTGAATTTCCGATCGAAGCTGTGGTCGAGTCAGAAGGCGCAGGCGGTGACGAAGGATTTGATTCCATACGTGGATTGTCTGATCGGGAATGAGGAAGATTTTCAGAAGGTGCTGGGGTTCAATGTGGAGGGCATCGACGCGGAGAACCTGGGGGCGTTGGACACGTCGGCATACAAGAAGATGGTGGAGAAGGTGGTGGCGAAGTATCCGAACATCAAGGTGGTGGGGACGACGCTGCGGGAGGTGAAATCGGGGCTGGTGAACAATTGGTCGGCGATTTTGTGGCACGACGGGAAGTTTCACGAATCGCGGCGGTTTGACAATCTGGAGATTGAAGACCGCGTGGGCGGGGGCGACGGGTTTGCGTCGGGGTTTGCTTATGGTTTTCTGACGGGGATGACACCGGAAGAATGCGTGAATTTGGGGGCGGCGCATGGGGCGTTGCTGCAGACGACGCGGGGCGATACGAGCCAGATCACGAAGGAAGAGTTGATGCATGTGTTTAAGGGTGGGAGCGCGCGGATTAAGCGGTGAGGTGCAGGGTCAGGGGCTGGGCGATTTTTTGGAGGGGGAATCGACAGGGCGCTGTTGCAGGCGGCTTATTGCTCCGATACACTCTAGTCAGACTAGTCAGGAGAGCTCATGAAATTGAACCCGGCATCCAGGCCTTGGCAGCTTCAGGAAGCGAAGGCGCAGTTTTCGAAGGTTTTTGACAAAGCTTTCACCGAAGGTCCGCAACATGTGACGCGACACGGGAAAGACGAAGCCGTGCTCCTGCCGCTGAAGGAATACAAACGGCTTTTGGGGACCAAGGGCAAAGGGGCGTCGCTCCTGCAGGTCTTGCGCAGCGCCCCCACTTCTCTCGCTGAGCTCGATATCCAGCGAGACCAGAATCCGGACCGTCGAACCCCTGATTTTTCAGAGTAATTATGGCTTGGCTGATCGATACTTGTGTGCTCTGCGAACCTACGCGTAAACGGCCCAACGCGGGAGTCACCACTTTTATCGAGCAAATCGATTTTTCCGAAACATACATCAGCGTCATTGCCGTCGCAGAGATCGGGCAGGGAATCAGTAAACTCCCGCCGTCGCGGCGACGCAATGCACTGGAGGAATGGCTTAAGAAAGAACTGCTTCCCAGTTTTATCCATCCTCCCATTCCCGTGGATCTGGACGTGGCGGGGAAATGGGGCGAGCTCCGCGCGGCCCTCGACGCCCGGGGGAACGCGATGCCCGCAGTGGATTATATTTTGGCCGCCACTGCGCTGTTCCATGACCTCACCCTCGTCACGCGCGACAAAACTGATTTTGCCCATTGCGGCGTGCGCGTCTTCAATCCATGGCGCTGATATACTTAGCGTCTTGGCAAAGGAACCTCCATGAAAATATCTCGCTCCCGGAAATTCTCGCAGGACCAAATCGGCGACTACATTGCGCAGGCGGCGTCGACGGTTTTTACGCTGGAGAACCAGCTGCCGCTCATTCAGGAGATTACGACGCTGGTCGTGAGCACATTGAAGAGGAAGAACACGCTGTTTTCGTGCGGCAACGGGGGTTCGGCGGCGGAGGCGCTGCATCTGGCGGAGGAGCTTACGGGGAAATACAAGAAGCCTCGTCGGGCGTTGCCGGGGATTTGCCTGGCGGCCGATGTTACGGCGCTTACGTGCATTGCGAATGACTGGGACTACGCGCACATTTTTGCGCGGCAAATCGAAGCGTTGGCGAAGAAAGGCGATGTCCTCGTACTGTTCACGACGTCGGGCAATTCGGCGAATTGTGTGGCGGCGGCGAAGGCGATGAAGAAAGTCGGGGGGAAGACGATTGGTCTGCTGGGCAACACGGGGGGGAAGGCCAAAGCGATTTGCGATCTTTCGCTGGTGGTGGATTCGCCGCTGACCAATCATATTCAGGAGGCGCACCAGGTGATTTTGCATTTGATTCTGGAAGCGGTGGAGGCGGAATTCGCGTAGTGCTGTTGCGATATAGGGGGGCGTCAGGCGGGGTGGGCTTTTCGTCACATGGGGACGGTGTACACACTCACGTTGCAAATTCTCAGATTGCTTCCGCCGCGCGGAGCGCGGCAGCCTACAATCTGAGCAGGCGAGACACATCCACGGGGCCTGGTGCGATTTGAAGTCCGGTGCGATTTGAAGTCCAATGACTGCTCCATGGGTGAGGCTCTTGGCCGGGTTCTTTTCAGGAGTTCCCATGACCGACCGCCCGGCGGATAATGATGCGCCCCGCCCGCTTCCCGGCCCGAGTTTGGCACCACCGGCGGCGGCACCTGGGCAGGAAACCACTCCGACCACCGCGGCGATCCAGGCGGCTCCGGCGGCGGTTAAGCGTTCCATGCCGATGGCGCTTTCGCTGGCATTAGGGATTCTGCTGGCAGCACTGGCGGGCTGGCTTTTTTATTCTCTTACGTGGTTGATTCTGCTGGTGTATCTGGCCTTCATCGCGGCGACGGTACTGGAAGCACCGGTGCAGTGGCTCAAACGACGGGGGATTCGGCGGGGGCTCGGCGCGGTGATCGTTTCTCTGGCGACGCTATCGCTGGTGCTCGTTGTGGTCTATGCGGTGGTCACCAGCCTTTACGGGCAGGCGTCGGCGGTTTCGGCCAACCTGACCAAAGCGCCGGAGCGTTTCAACGAGCTCGTCAATCAAGTCAAAGGACATTTTCCCGAGCTGGAAAAACACATGCCAAATTTCGATATCGGGGCGGCGGTGACGCAGATTCTTCCCAAGGTCTCGACGCTATTTACCAACGCGCTGCTGGGGTTTGAATTCGTCGGCTGGCTGGTGGTGTTTTTCTTTCTCATCTTGTACATGTTGATCGATGGGGCCGATCATTTGAAGGCGGCCCGCACGATTTTGCCCCAGCAATATCGCATCGAAGCGACGCGACTCTTTACGCAAATAGCCCAGGCGCATCGCGGTTGGGCGGTGGCTTCCTGCGGCAACATCCTTTCCTCCGCGTTGCTCACGGGCATGGGGCTTTACTTCCTGGGTGTGCCGGGGGCGCTGGCTTTTGGGCTCATCGCGGGTTTTGGCGAGCTTGTGCCCAACGTGGGGCCATTGCTGGCGGCGCTTCCGGCGGTCGTGATTACGCTGCTGGCGGAGCCGGAGAAGACGGTTTACGTGATAGGTGTGCTGATTCTGATTCAGACGGTTCAGAGTTACACGCTCTCGCCGCTGATGCTGAGATTTTCCGTACAACTTCCGGTGCTGGTGACGATTATTGCGGCGATCGTTTTTGGCACGCTTTTCGGATTTCTGGGCATACTGGTGTCGATTCCGTTTGTGGCGGACCTGGTGGTGACGTGGAATTACCTCAACTCCCGGCGCGAGCAGGACACGACGGATTACGATTCGGCCAACAGCACGCCGACGGGCCAGCGCGAGGCCATACCGGCGACGGGCCCGCACGCCTTGTGACCTCCGGGGGATCGGTATTTGGGGATCTTTTCTACGCGGAGCAGGGGGACTAACGCGGATCTGCGTCCGCCGCTATTATTGCGTGCATGAACATTGTACTCATCGGCTATCGGGGTTCCGGCAAATCGTCGCTGGGAAAGCTTCTGGCGGAGAAGCTCGGGGCGGATTTTATTGATACGGACGTGCTCATCACGGAGCGCGCGGGAAAAACCATCCAGCAGATTTTTGCGGCCGAGTCTGAGGCTGGTTTTCGCCAGCGGGAAGTCGAGGCCATCGCCGAGGTTGCGGCGCGCGATCATCTGGTCATTGCGGCGGGCGGCGGCGCGGTGCTGAATCCGCAGAATGTTCGGGCGTTCAAACGTTGCGGCAAGATTATCTGGCTGAAGGCGGATGCGGGGACGCTGCATCAGCGGATACATGCGGACCCGGCCACGGCGGCGACGCGTCCGAGCCTTACCGCGATGGGCGGGACGTTGGAGGAGGTGCAAAAGCTCGTCGCGCAGCGGGCACCGCTTTATGCGGCGGCGGCGGATGAAACGCTGGATGTCACTCACCTTTCGCAAGAGCAAGCGCTGGAGCGTTTGCTGGCTTGGCTGGTTTAGCGTTGAGGGCGGGGCATGTGCCGCCCCTAACAGCCCACATACGGCCAACATTATCGCCCCTGAAAATTGTTGGCGATTCCCTCCGATAATCATGCAACAATTCCGCATTCAATGGCCGATAGGTCACTGAGTTGTCTGACCGTGCGCTGCCGCTGGGTGGCGTGGAGGCTCAAGGCGTTTCATGGAAGGAACGAAAATGGTCCGTTCGATTGAAGTTACCCCGATGGAGCGCCATGAAATCACGTTGGTGAAGCTGTTGGATTTGCTGACGAATCGCTATCACGTGGGCGTTTTGCGGGCGTCGGGGGATGCGGCGTTGTGTATTGATTTGCCGGCGTCGGCGCGGTTTTCGACGGGGCAGCGGGTGCGATACATCATTGCGGATGCGGCGGCGGGGTTGGTCAACCGGAGTTCGATGCTGCCGGCGTGCATTACCAGCATACTTTCGGATGGTCAGTCGCATCAGAGTATTCGACTCCACACGCTGAACTGAGTTGGGAACCCCCTAAAAAACGCTTAAAATTCCCTAAGAAATCTTAACTCCACACGTCGTGCGTGCCATTTTTGGGATATTTGGCGTCGCTCCCGCCGCACTTTGCGTTTTTAGCCCATAAACGCCACAATGGATTTCACAAACCTCGGTGAAACAGCGCCCGGTTCGCGGCAACATACCTAATGTGGGGGTATTTTGTCTTTTTCGGGAACCCCACAGCCTCCTCTTGCGTCAAAGGAACCAACAGGTGCAGCAGCCTCTGGCGACTACTCCTGATTCGCTGGCTCAGACCCTGCAGCCCAGGATTGCTCCGGGAGATTCCGTCATGCCGACGGATGCCCCGGAACCATTCTCGATGCAGGACCATCAGACTTTGGCGCAGCTTCGTCGCGGCAACCATGCGGCGATCGAGCAGTTGGTGCAGCGTTATCAGGATCGCCTCTTCTCCACCGTGTTCCGGCTAGTCGGCCACCCGGATGATGCGGCCGATCTGGTGCAAGAGACTTTTGTAAAGGCCATTCAGAACATCAGCCGCTTTGAAGGCAAATCGAGCCTGTATACGTGGCTCTTCCGGATCGCGGTGAATCTGTCGATCAGTCACCGGCGAGCGGCGGTGTATCGTCAGACGTTTACGCTGGATGGCGATGCGACGAAGGAGGAAAACGCGTCGGTAAATCAGCAGGCGGCATCGCTTCGACGCGAGCTGTCCCAGACCACCGAGCCTGACCCCGCTGAAACGGCGGAGCAGCATCTGGAACACGAACGCATCATTGCGGCCCTGGCCAGGCTCGATCCTGATTTCCGCGCGGTGATTGTGCTCCGCGATATTGAGGATTGTGACTATGAGAAGATTGCCGCCATCCTGGAGATTCCGGTCGGCACCGTTAAGAGCCGATTGTTTCGGGCGCGGGCAGCCCTGCGGGAGCTGCTCACCCGGCAGCCGCGTCAGGCGAATGGGACCGCAGGAAATCACACCGTTGATTGATCTGGATATGTAAACGTCGCTCGCGCATGAGAGTCCTGAAAGAAAGAACGCATAGAGAAAACCATGAACCAGAACCGTGAAGATCTTGAAGCACGCATTGCGGCATTTATCGATGGCGAACTTCCGCCCGATGAAGCGGCGCGACTGGAGGTCTACCTGGCGAACACGGACCAGACCCTGGCGGATCAAGTGATTGGCATGATTTCGGACAAGTATGCGGTGCGTCATCTGCCGAAGGTGAGCTCGCCTGAGGATCTTTCGGGGCGGATCATGGAAGCGGTGGAGCGTACATCGCTGCTGCATGAGGTGGAGAACCTGACGCCCCCCAAGAAGCCGTGGTGGCAGACGCGGTCGGCACTGGCGGCGGGTCTGCTGTTGATTTTGTCAGGATTTACATACGTGGTGATTCAATCCACGGTGCGGGATGAGAACGGATTTCACAATTTTGTGGAGGGGCGCAATGGCGCGAAGGAGCAGATTGCCAGGGATCCCGGTGGGGGTGAACTTCTCGGCGAGAAAGACACGCGGAAGGGTTCCATCGCGTCGGGTGATCTGTTGGACAGTGAAAGTCGGGATGGATTGGCGGCCAAGCCGGGCGGGGCTGAGCCCAAGCTGAAGAGTGAGGCGGGCAAACACGCCGGAGTTGCCAGCAAGGGCGATAATTTAATGGGGGGAGAATCCCACGGCGCTGAGCTGGCACAATTAAGAGAAGAAGTGGCGCTCAACGAACAGGTTTTGCGCAGCCAGGCGGTGGTGCAGGAGCCGGTGGAGAAGGCTCTCAAGAATGGTTTTGCGCCGGCGAGCACGCCGCAGGTGGCGCTGGAGAATGTAAAAGCTGCGCCGACGAAATTTGTTTCGGGGACGCCGGTGCTTATCAACCTGGTGGCGCGAGATGACGGGGATCCGCAGCGGCTGCGATCGTTTTTGCAGGAGATGATTCGGCGTGATGACGCTGCCGCGACGCGTCAGGTGGCGTTGGGCAATCAACTCACGCTGAATAATGCGCTGCAGCAGAATGCGGGAAGTTACGGCGTGCAGCGCAGTGCGCGACGCGCGCAAAATCCGCAGGAGCAAGGCAAGCAGATCGCCCAGAATTCCGGCGGGGCGCTGGCCGCCAACGCGCTGGACTACAATCTCTACAACGGTGCCAATAAGGATTTTGAGCGGCAGTATGCGAGCAACACAACTGCCTCCGCTAGTATTAACGACAATTCCGGCTCCGGCGCGCGCGGCGGAGATCAAAAGGCTCTCGAAGCACAAACGGGGGCCAACGCGAGCGGCGGAAGCGGCAACAAGCAAGGCAGCCTGCAGAACGAGGGCGACTTCAGTCGCAACAACACGACGAACACCCTCAACCCGTACCGCATCATCCTGCGGGCGGATCAACTGGCCCAGGTGACCACCAACTTCGAAGTTTATTCGATTACGCGTGGCCCTTCCGCGTATGTGATCGATAATTTCACCACGCGGAATAGCACGGCCCGGCGCGACCGGTACGAGGGCAACAGTGGGGCCAATGCCGATGGAAAGGGAAAGATTATTGATGCACCTGCACCGGGGACTTCTGCCAAGGGCGAACAGGCTCGCGCGGAGGCAGACAAGGAATCCGAAAAGATCGCGCGAGAACAATTAGAGGGGACAAGAAAAAAAGCCCTCGACACTGCAACTACGGCCCCCGTGACGGTCGCGCCCCAGGCGCTGGCGTCGGCACCTGCGACGGCACCGTTGAACAAGGTTTCGCCGGCTGCGGAAGACGTCGCGCATGCCGCGAAGGAGCAGTGGGTCGAGGTGATTATTCTCATGGACGCGCCGGCAGTGCCTGCTGCGAACACGTCGATGCAGGAACGAGGAAAGTAACGAGGAAAGTAATGAGGAATGCCCCGCCGCAGTTTTTTTTGACGCTTTATGGGTGGACGTTTTGGGTGCCGGTGGCGATTACGGGGACGCTGGCGACGGTGATACTTGCGCTGATTGGGTTTACGTCCGTACCGTGGTCGTGGCCGATCCTGATTGTGGCGGCCATTTTCGCGGTGTTGACCGTGGCGACGCTGGCGTTTTACCGTGACTTTCCGCGGCCGATTCCGAACGGGCCGCATGTGATGGTGGCACCGGCGGACGGCAAGGTTTCGGAAATCACGCACCTTGAGCACTACGCGCCATTCAATGGGCCGGCGTTGAAGGTGGGGATTTTTCTGTCGGTGCTGGACGTACACGTCAATCGTTCGCCGTGCGATGCGACGGTGCTATGGACGCGTTACGAAGAAGGTCTTTTTCTGGATGCGCGACATCCTGATTGCTCCGCGAAGAACCAGTCGCACACGCTGTGCCTGGCAGATCCTTCATCGAAGCAGCCCATTGCGATCGTGAAACAGATTGTGGGGGCGATTGCCCGGCGGATCATTGCGCCAGTTGTGCCGGGGGATGTGCTGTCGCGCGGGGAGCGATTCGGGATGATCGCTTTTGGAAGTCGCACGGAATTGTATGTTTCGACGGCGGGCGTGCATCCGTGGCGGGTAGCGGTGCCGCTGGATTCGCACGTGAAGGGCGGGCAGGATATTCTGTTGCGTCGGAATTGAGATACGTGGTCTCTTGAATGCAGCATTGATTTCCCTATAATTCCCCGTCTCGATTTGCGGATTCCCAGGAGTTATTTCATGCCACACGTAATTGCCGAGCCCTGCATCGGCACGAAAGATACGGCCTGTGTCACGGTTTGCCCGGTGGACTGCATTCATCCGCGGAAGGACGAGCCGGAGTTTGAGACTCGGAAGATGCTTTATATCGATCCCGACACGTGCATTGACTGCGGGCTGTGCGTGGACGAATGCCCGGTGAAAGCGATTTTCACCGAGGATGACGTGCCGGCAGAGTGGAAGGATTACATTCAGCTCAACGCGGATCACTACAAAAAGTGACTGCGGCGAAGTAACCTTTTCGCCGCGCTTGGAGGCTTGCTTCCAATCCGGTATACTTGCTTGTCTTAAATGAACCCCGGCCATGTGAGGACTCGTTGCGGCGACCATCCTCAACCGACGATGCGGACGCGTTTCCCCGCTCTCGTGGCCGGAAAAAATCACGGAGTTTCCCCACATGCCTCCTCCACGCAAACCCCGGTTTCAATCGTTTCAGCGTCCGAAGACCCGCGTCGCGAAAGTTTCGTCCACCGGCAAGGTGTACGTGGACTTCAAGGACATGGAGTCGCTCAAGAAATTCCTGTCGATCAACGGCAAGATTTTGTCGCGCAAGCGCACGGGCGCATCGGCGATGGAACAGCGCATGATCACCGACGCGATCAAGCGGGCGCGTTTTCTGGGAATGCTGCCGTATGTCGGCGGCATGGCAGTCTGATCAATCCATAATTGAAATTCACAGGGCCGGATGCGTGCATTCGGCCCTGTTCTTTTTTGCGGGATGGGAAGGGTAGGTCAGGGGGCGACGAAGGGCATTTTGCCGCCGGTTTTTTCGCGCAGGCGCACGCCGGTCAGGATCATTTGCTGATCGATCGCCTTGAGCATATCGATGATGGTGAGGCCGGCGACGGTAACGGCGCAGAACGCTTCCATCTCGACACCGGTTTTTCCGGTGACCACGGTTTCGGCGACGATGCGGATGCGCTCGGGCGGATGCAGATAAAAATCCACAGTGACGTGCTCGACAGGAAGGGGATGACAGAGGGGGATCAGTTCGCCGCAGCGTTTGGCGGCGAGGATGCCGGCGACGCGGGCGACACCGAGGACTTCGCCCTTGGGACCGGTGGAGTCGCGCAGGGCGCGGAGGGTGGGTGGCGCCATGATGACGAAGCCTTCGACGACGGCGCGGCGCAGGGTGTTTTTTTTGGGCGAGACATCCACCATGCGGGCAGCGCCGGCGTCGTCGATATGCGAGAGTTTGCGGGTGTCCTGCGGTTTGCTGATTGTGCGTGGTGCCTTCACTTAGCCCCCGATCCGATTCATGGCCTTGTTTCCCGTGAACGAATGCGTGTCGGGTTTCAGTGCGACGCATTCAGTCATGGCACGCATGACGCGCTCATCGAGGCCGACGAGGTTGCCGGTGTTGTGCTCGGCAGGCGTTTGTGTGCTTGCGGCCTGGTGAGTTTCGCTGCGCAAAATAGGTTTGAGATCAACCTCGCCACCGTCGAACAGGCAACTGCGCATCAAGCCTTCGGGGGTCATGCGCAGGCGATTGCAGGTGTCACAGAAAGGTTTGCTCATCGCGCTGATGAAGCCGACGCGGCCGACGCCCTCATTGATGCGCCAGACATTGGCGGGGCCGACGCCGCGTTCGGAGGTGCGGTCGACGGGTTGCAGGAGTCCGTGGGCAGATTCGATCTGGGAGCGCATTTGTGATTCGGTCACCATGGATTCGAGAGGATTGTCGGTCAGGCCGCTGCGTCCGAGGGGCATGAACTCGATGAAGCGCACGGTCACGGGCCACCGCTTGGTGAGGCCGGCGAAATCCGCGACTTCGTTTTCATTCATGCCGCGCATCACCACGACGTTGATTTTCACGCGTTCAAACCCCATGGCGAGGGCTTGTTCGATGGCGGCCCAGACGCGATGGAAATCTCCGCCACGGGTTATTTCCGAGAAGCGTTCGGGCCGCAGCGAATCCATCGACACGGTGATGCGGTCGAGGCCGGCGGCTTTAAGTTTTACCAACTGCGGGCCGAGTAGAATGCCGTTGGTGGTGAGGGAGAGATCGCGGACGCCGTCGATGGCGCGGAGCAGGGCGACGAGGACGGGGAGATCTTTGCGGGCGGTGGGCTCGCCACCGGTGAGTTTGAAGTGGGTAATGCCGAGGCGGACGCTGGCCCGGACGACAGCGGCGATTTCTTCGAAGGAGAGGATTTCCGACTTGCCCAGCCACTCGACGCCTTCTTCGGGCATGCAGTAGACGCAGCGGAGGTTGCAGACATCGGTGACGGAAATTCGCAGCATTTTCACGTAGGAAATATCGCGCGGTCCGGTGATGCCGTTACTGAGTGGATTGGCCGCCGGCGCTGTGTCCAGGACGTTCAACGACACGCCGCGCGGGGACGTTGTGCCGGCGGCAGTTTTCACTTGATAACACATCGCGGTAGTCATGCGGACAGTATATCATTCCGGACATCTCATATCCTTTTGACTGTTTTTTTCTCTTGCCATTGAAACGCAGCACGTGAAACTTGAGACCTCCAAAACCCGGCTCACCGCCCTGATCGCCCTGATCCTCGGCGTCAGTTTTTTCATACAGTTTCCGTCCACGCAGGCGGCGGACTGGCAGCTTTTTTCGTTTTACGATCCCGGGACGACGATCAAGGGGGATATTCTTCTCGCCAAGAATTACGTACCGACGATCGACTTTGGCTACACGCACGGGCTGATTCCGCTGGCTTTTGGGCGGGCGGTGTTCGCGGTTTTCGGCCGGACACCGTTTACGTATTTGGGGGTCACGTTTTTTCTGGAACTGCTGATGGCGGGTGCCCTGGCGCGAATACTGATCGCTTTGAAATTGCCGCGCCGCTCGATTTTTATTTTTCTGGCGGCACTTCCGATTGCCATCATGCCGGCGTATCTGACGTTCACGCATCCTTTGGAGGCGTTGCTGTTGCTGATGGCATTGGCTGATCATGCCGAGGGAAAACGGCACAATGCGCTGGCCACGCTGGCGTTGTGCATTTTTGTCAAACCTTCCATGGCGTATGTTTACGGGCTGTTTCTCACCATTGTCATCCTCACGCGGAGGGCGGATGTATGGGCAGTGCGCGTGCGCAATTTTGTGCCGGCGATTCTCACGTTTTTCGTGGCGTTTGGCGGGCTGGCGCTGCTTTACGGCGTGGCACCGGTGCTGCATACGTTGCTGCCGCTGACGGGCGCCAAGACGTACGCGGCCACGAACTTCGGGTTCTTTACGCCGTCGGGCCGCGCGTTCTGGTGGACACCTCATCTCATCGACTATGTGTGCAGTCCGGTGGGGATATGGCTGATCGCGGTGCTGGGCTCACTGGGGATTGCGCTGGCGCTTCTGACGCCAAAGTCCTGGCGCGGCATCCTTCCTTCATGGATGAATGCCCGCATCTTCGCCCATGCGATGCGCAGCGAAATACTTCTGACGGTGGTCGGACTTCATGGCGCGTTTCTCATCGGGTTCTACGGGTGGACGGGCTCGTGGACCTACTACTCGTACATGCCCATGCTCGCACTGGCGATCCTAGTCGCGCTATTTCCGCTGCACCGGGTTGTTTTCGCGGCGATTCTTGGGCTGACGCTTCTGGGGCACACGCAGCATTTGCAGTGGTCGATCAACGACTGGCGCACGAAGCCGCGCACGGATGACGGGCTGTTTGTTTATTCCGACAAGCTGGAGGAATGGAACAAGTTTCGCGGCTTGGTGGCGGGGCGGCCCACGCTGCTGATGACTCACGGCTATATTCCAAACCTGCCCGCCAACATTCAGCTTCCGGATGCGTGGTTTCCGGAGCCGGGCATTCCGACTCCGGCGGAAATCCGGCGCGTGCAGAAGCAGATTGAAGAGGCAGAGTGCATTATTCAATGGAAACAGTACGGAACGCTCGACCTGCTCCACTCGCCGGATTTTACGAAGTATCGGCCGTTGTTTCGCGTGGCCCAGACAGGCGACAGCATGACGCTGCTCGAACGCATTGAACCATCAACGCAGACGCGATGAGGCGGGTCGGGAAATACGAATCAGGGATCAGGGGACGGTCAGCTTCAGTTTCACAGCGATCATGCTTTCGTGGGGTTTATCGTGCCGGAGTGCGGGCGCAGTGGTCGGCGTTTCACCGCCTATGCCGGAGATGGACAGTTCCACGGGTGAGATCGCGGGTTGGGTGGTCGTGCCGGGCCGCGAGGCCCGCAAGACATACGGGCCGGGAAAATTACGCGAGTACATGTCCAAAAGCTGCGCGGTGTGAACGCCGGAGGTGAGACGGGGAAGGGGCACGGAAAAAGTGAAGGTCTGGCCAAACTCCGCATCGAGTTGGCACGAGCCAGCGACGGCGACGGGCACGGCGGTTTCATCGACGGTCATTTGCATCTGGCGGGAGATATCCACGGCCAGTTTGTCGAGATATTCGGCGCGCTCGGCATCGGATATTTTGGCATCCTGGTTGGCATCCATGGCGCGAAGTTGCAACAGCGCGGCGCGTTCGGAAAGTACGATGCGGTACGAAATCATCAGATGATCGACGGCATCCTTGCGTTGCACGGTCAATTGCAGGACGCGGCTGACGTGATCAATGGGGGATTCGTGGGCGCTGGTGGCGAGCGGCAATGATCCTGCGCCCGCCAGTGCGGCGAGAATACCGAGGAACGCGTGGCGGGTTGTCGGGCGTTTCATTTCTTATCCTCCTGGCCGGCATCTATGGCGGATTGAAGAATGGCGTTCAGGCCCATCGTGTTGAGGCCGGACGCGCCGAGCGGCGCGATAAAGGGAGCGCGTTGCAGGGCCAGGAGGTCGGCATAATATTTTTGCGGGTCGATGGCTTCGGCGGCTTTTATCGCGGCGAGCAAGATGGCGAACTCGGAGGAGTTCAAGCCCTGGCGTACGGCGGGGTGATCGAGCTGCAGTTCGGCCAGCACCATGAGCATTGTGAGTTGCGTGGTGGGGTTGCCGCGGCGGCAGATGGCTTCGGCTTCCTGCTTGGCGCCGGGGACGCCGAGCTGCATGCGGCTCAGCGCGACAAACAATCGGGCCTGTTCGATTCTTTCGGGAGAGCCGGCGGGCAGCGCGGGGTCGAAGGCGTCGCCGAAATATTTCTTGGTGTCGTCCTGAAGGTCCTGCAGGGTTTTGCGGACGGCCGGCGAGTCAAATTTACCCAGGGCCCACACGGCTTGCGTGCGGACTACCAGCGGCGCGGTGGAATCGACCGCCAGAGCAATCAACGTGGGTTCGGCATCGGGCAGGCGCAGGCGCGCGGCGGCGGCGATCAGGTGCGGCACGACCATTGAGGAGGCTTCATGATTCAGTTCGCTCAAGAGCAGCGTGGCGGCGGTAGAGGATTTCTTGGCGGCACTCTCGGCAGCGGCGATCTTTTCCAAGGCCAGAGCGATCTTCAGGCGGATCGCGGGATTGGTGTCGGCCAGCCAGCGTTTCAGGGTGGGGACGGCGCGGGGGTCGGCCAGGGCGCCGGCGGCGTCGATCAGGGGAGACTGCGCGGATTTGATCGAGTCGAGCAATTCCAAAACGGAAGGAAGCGCCGCGGGTGTGGGGTGGGCGGCGACCGCCTGCAGGGCCACGGCGATCGTGCCCGGGTCGGGGTCGGCCAATCCAGCGAGAATGAGTTTGTCACGCTTGGACCATTGGGCATGGGCGGCACTGAACAGGATTGCGCGACGGACGGCGGGCGATTTTGCGCGGCTGGACAGGTCGAGCAGGGCGTCGCCCACACTTTCCTCAGCGCCGAGTATTTCGGCGGTGGCAGCGAGCGCGGTTTGGGCCTCGGTACCGGTTTCGTTATTCAAACGGTCGACCACGGCGTCGCGCACTGCGGAACGATCGGCGGCGGGAAGTACGCGCAGGATACGTAACAGCGCTGCGGCGGTGCCGGCGCGGACTGTCTCAGAGTTGTGGGATAAGCAGGGCAGCAGCAAGGGAACGGCGGCCGTTGCGTGGGCTTCTCCCGTGAAACGGACCAACGCCGCCAGTAACTTTTCATCGGTGGTGATCGTGGCATTTTTGAAGAGGCGAGGAATAATTTCATTCAGCTCTTTGACGTGTTGAATTTCATTACCCGTGCGCACCCACCAGCCCCACTCGCGAAAAACTTCTTCGAGATGATCCGAGTCGGGCATCTTGGCATCGGCCTGCGTCTGCAGATAGGCGAGCAGTGGCAGGGGTGCGACGCGGACCATGGTATAGACCGTTTGAGACGGCCATTTTCTCCACATCAGTGGAACCGCAAATTGCTGTTGTTTCGCGCGGGCATCGGGGCCGTAGAAAGTCAGGTACGCGATGGGGTCATATAGGCGGAGCAACTCCGGTTGCGTCCGGCGACTGCGTGCCAGTTGGGAAATCAAGCGCAAGAGTTCGGTGGATTTATCCTGCTTCATTTCGTTGAGGTGCGTTGCTGCGATCACCGCGACAGACATCCCGCGGGCCATCAATTGCTGACTCTGCGCCTCGGACAGCTCAGGCCAATCGGAGCCGTGCAGCTTTTCGGCGAACAATTCCTCGGCGGACGGCGTTGTTTTCTGCGCCGGCCCCGTGGCGGGCGCATCATGTGAATGCGGTGTGCCATCGTCGTGGGCATGCAGCGCACGGGCGCTCAATAGGCCCATTGCCACACCGCAGATGAGCCATGTCGTCCGCTTTGCAGTACGGCGCACGTGCGCGGCAGATCTATCCGGTGATGAACGGAGCATGGTTCACCTGTCTGATTACTGCTTCGGGCCCAACGTGTAGCGCGGCCATTGCGGAGCACACTTGTGAAACCAGGGGTCGGGCAGGTTGGCGACGGAGGTGTGATAGCGGTCCGGCAGTTCGGCATCCTGACAGACGGCCAGAATGCTGAACTCATGACCGGCCGGCGCGAAGACGGGCGGCTTGCCCTGGGCCCATGCCTGAGGCGCGCCGAGCGAGCGCCAGGGAATGCGGATCTCGGCGGTGTAGCCCGTGTTGTCGGTGGAATCATTCAGGGTGGCAGGTGTGCCGTCGGCCTTGGGCTTGAGCCGCACCGCGGTCTTCAAGGTGTTTTTGCCATCATCGGGCAGATACGGGTCTTCAAAGAACATGATGCCAAAGGGCGCGGCGAAGGAGGACTTGGCCACGGGCCAGGAGGGATTGGGCACGATGCAGAAGATGTCGTTGAACTGGTTGGCGGCATTGAGATGAATCTCCCACATGAAGTGGAGGTCGTCGAAGGCGATGAAAAATTCCACAACATCGACTTTTTTATTGGGAATGAAAATCAGCGCCCCCTCGCGCTGATTGTGCGTGGGCCCCTGCTTGTTGCCCGTACCCAGCGCCAACAGTTGCTTCTCAAATGTCTCGTAACCGATGTAGAGATAGTTTTCGTCGTACGCGTATCGGGCATTCATGGGATTGGCCGCGGCGCGCAGATTTTTTTTGTAGTGAACATGGTCGACCGGAATGGCGGTGGCGGATTTCCACACGTCCTCATCCAGCGCGCCATCGATGACCAGCGGCGTCTTCGTATACGGAACGGCCGGCGCAGTAGTGGGTGGCGATGCGGGACCGCTCGGCTCGGTCGCGGGACCGGCAACCGCCATCCCCGCGGGGGCCTTGGAACACGCCAGGTTGTTGGCGAACAGCAGTATCATCAGTGAAACACAAGCGCCAATGGCGGTGAGCAGGCTTGGCACAAACTCTCCTTGAGCTAGAGATCCTCAGCGGTGCAAAATGGGATTGCACCAGTTCGCGGCATCAAACTTATTGCCATCGCCCGCGTCGGTGACTACCAGCCGCAGACGACGGACTGACCGGATGTCCACATCGATGTCCCGGGGCGCTTCCAGCCCTGACATCACCGGAGAAGTGTATACCTTTTTCCCGTCGGCATACACTTCAAAAATGACCGATCCGCGGCCTTCCGTGGCCGCATCCACGCCGATCGTTGCGGTGAAGCGCGAAAACTGGCCATTAACAGAATACTCCACGAGCGATTGTGCAAAGACGCCCAGGCCGCTGGCATAACCGGTGTTGCCGATTTTCAGAGGCGAGCCGATCGTGTTGCGTGAGAATCGCACATGACCGACATTTTGATCGGCATGCAGCGGACCGACGGCGGTCAGGGGAAATAGGCCGCGGTCGGAATCGCGATACTCCAGAATCTGCCACGAAATTGTGTTGGCGGCGGTGGTGTAGCGCAGTTCGACCAGCGCTTCAGGCTTGCCAGCCAGGGCGCTTCGGGGAAGGATGAACAACGCATCGCGCACGCCCTTGCGAAGTTGCTGATCCGAGCGGGTCAAATCCCACACGCCGACGGATTTATCGTTGACATAGACCTCCGCCGACTGCCCGACATCGTCCAGAACATACTGCTTGCGCAGAATGATGTCGGCATCCTTGGGGACGTTGACCGTCAGTTTTTCGGATGCGCCTTTTACGAAGGTCATGGCGTTGGCATTGAGCATCTCTCCGGAAATGAAACGCGATTCCATGGGCGTAGCCGTGCCGCCGGAGGCCGGAAAGGCCGCCAGCACGCGCTGATGCCACGCGACCGTGTCGGCCGAATCGAACACTTGCAGGCGGGCGATATTTTTTGCGACATCCGCAGGCGACCCTGCCAGGGTGAAGACGGTGGGCACCTTGCCGACGGGATAGGCACCGTCTTTTTCCGCCGTCGCGGGCGTGCCGAAGACGTCCTCGGCGGACTCCACGGCAACTCCGGTGCGGCTAAAAGATGCGAATCCGGGATCGTCATTTCGCCACACGATCAAGATTTGCTTGGCATTGGCCTTGCGGGTGTAGAGCAAAGCCCGCGTGCGGCCGGGGAACAAGTCTGGAACCGACAATTCCACGGGGACATTCAATTGCGTCAACAAGGCGCGCGTGCGGGCCAGCGCCCACCAGGCGGGACGCAACTGGTAGGTGGGAAATTTTGCGACGGTCGGAGGAATCCGCAGGGCGTTGCGGTACGTCAGCCCCAATCCCAAGCGAATGTCATCCTCGTTGCGCACCGACAGGGCCGGCTGAATATTGAATTTGGAAAGCAGCAGATCGGAACGCACCAGATAGGCCGCCTGGTCAAAACCAGTGAGGCCCTCGGCATCTTTTTCCACGGCCCAGTCGAGATCGGTCAGCAGAATTGTTTTAGTATCCGACGGACCTATTTGGTTGGGATCCGATTTGAACTGACGCAACACCGCACGCAGATCTTCAACATAACCGGCTACTTCCGCATCTTCCGGCGAGAGCCGCCCGACATCCAGCCGCACGTTTACCCCAGTGATGTTGTCGAGCCCCCCCACCTCCGCGAGCTTCGTCAGATACGGAATCGCGGAGCCGCGGTTCATGCCTCCGATGAGCAACGGCGTATTGGGGCTGTAGGCGCGGCGATACTTGTTCGCCGAGGCCAGCAACTGGGCAAACTTTTCCGGCTTCACGCCCATTGGGCCATCGGTGTCAGGATTGTTCCACACGACAAACCCGCCCACTTCCTTGCCCACGCCGCGGATCACCTCGCGCACATAGGAATCCCAGTCATCAATATTTTCGGGCACCAGAAAGATGTCGACTGCGTGACCGATGTCGCGCTGGCGGCGTCCGAACTGCGCCTTTTTCACCTGATCCTGCCCCACGCCGGCGGCCCAATAGGCAGAGTAGCCCAGCAACAGATAGGGTTCGGCGCCGTTGTCAACGACCGGCCGCGTGCGCGCGCGAATCGAGTCGAGCTGCGAATTGCCCGGGTAGTGTTCCACCCAATCCCAGTCTTCATCCACGAACGTATAACGATCCCTCAGCGGAACGCGCAGCTTCCACGAACTGCGCAGGGATTCCGCCGGATCACTTCCCAAATGTGGAGTGAGATCAGCGATGAGCAACTCATCTTCGGTCGAGGCCAACGTCTCGGCCCCATCCTTCAACGTGGCCCGCAGGATATAGGCACCCATGGGCAGTTTTTCCGCGAGCGTAAATTGCCGGCTTTGCCCCGGTGCAAGATCAACCGTCTGAGTGATGCTGGCCACGGCGATGTTTCGCCAGTTCAACACAGAGGCGGTCAGTTGGCCTTGACGCTTCATCGAGGCATCAAAATTGGTCGTCGTCACGCGAATGATGTCGCCGGGCTTGAGCACGTTGGATTCGCCCGCGCGCTCGATGCTCAAACCCAGGCGGCGTTGCGGAGGCAAATGGGTGCTCACCACGATATCGTCAACAAAGACGATGCCCTTCTCATTGGTGGCACCGCCGCTCAAGACACACAGGTGCAGGCCGAGCGGATAGTTGGGCGCAAACGCCAGCGTGGGAGTGTCGAGCTTGTAATTGGGCTGCGGCGGAGGAAGCAGGAACGTAAACTTTTTCCAGCCGGCAAAATCCATCTTCACCACATTCTGCAGCGGTCCATCCGTCGAGCGGGTCAGGAACATATTCCACTGCCCTTGCGGCGCTCCCTTGATGATGCCGCGGCGATCACCGAGCAACGGATAGAAAATCGCCCCGGAATTATCGCCATAGATCCACATGGAAATAGCAACCGGTACGCCGGGCAGCGCCGGATCGATCGATACGAAGCGCGTGGGGGTCTGGCCTTTGTCCCACGTAATCGCCAGCGATTGCTTGCCCTCGTGCGCCTGGGCCGTCGAGGTGAACGCAATCGGCCCACCCGGAGACGGCGGCGCAACGCCCGCCGCGGTCAAGCCTATGTATCCGCGTGTGGATTCAAAATCAGCAAAATGTACTTCGCTGTCGGCATTTCCAATGATCACTTCGCGCGTGGACGAGACCGATACATCACGCACATCCACGGCCAGCAACTGCAAACGAAATGGCCCCTGGTGCTGTTTGATTGCGGCCGCCTGTTCGGCCAGAGGAATGGGCCAGGTGACTGCTTTGAGGGCGGGAATGTCCAGCGTCGCAGAGCCCGACGCGATGGGCTTTTCACTGTGATCCAGCAGCGACCAGGTCGCCTTCACCTGCCGCGGTGCCATGCGCCAGGAGTTCTGAATGACGGCGCTGGCATTGGCTGCGGGTGCGTAACGCAAGTCGGTTTGATCGTAGGCGATCTGCACGGAGAGCGAGTTGGCGGCAGTTTGCTGCGTGTGGGCATAGATAGCGCCGATCAACACGCTGCCGCTCTGAGGCGCATCATCCTTGGAGCGCGGATCAATATGAAACGCGGTGATCTCCAATGGAAAGTCCAGGTCGTCGGTCGAGCCGCGCGGCGAATTTCGACCGAGGCCGCGTCCGGGCAGGTTGACTTCGATGTAGCGCCAGTCGGTAAAGTTGAGCACGCACAAGGAGGTGTCGGCGGTGGTGCGCTTCCATCCGCCCGGCCAGAAATCGCCGCCGTCGGTGTAGTCGAGCACGAGGGCCGAGAGCTGGGAATTAGAGCCATCGCCCTTGACCCACACGCCCATGCGATACGCGTTACCGGGAAGGTAACGATCCGCACCGCTGAAGGCGATGGCGGTTGTTTGATAGTTGATTTGCATGGCGTAGGGACCAAGCACCGTCGGGCTACCGGCAACTGCCGCGTTCGCCGTGGCGCGGTCAGCATCCGGAACTTTGACGCGCGCCAGAGCGGCCGTCGTCTGCGCCATAGCGCTATAGCGCTGCCCTTCGCCGTGCGACCATTGCTGCCAATTGTGGGTATGCATTTGAAAGGCCGCCGGTTGCCCCGCGGTGAACCACCGCCCCGTCACATTCGAAAGATCATCAAATAGAAACAGCGAGTTACCCATCACCAGCGACTGCTCGCGCCGCGTGGTGATCTCCGGAAGATCGGTCGAAATCACGTCCAGCACAATATTGAAAGGCGGGAGGAACGCTTCGAGATTGTCCGGCGTCGCAGCCAGATTGAGTTCTCTGGACTCTCCGGCGGCCAACTCAATGGGAAAATCGCGGTCCACCACGAGATTGTCATTGCGATCCGTCATCGTGAGCCGCGCCCGCACTTTGGCCTTCGATTTCGAAAATGAACGCAGATCCAGGTTCATGGCGATGTCGGGCGAATAGGCCCGCACCGACGGGCCAATCAAACCCGCCGTGTACGCGCTCGTCGGCGCGTTGGTCGCGGGGATGACGCGCAGATCGTCGAGCTCAATGGAGGACTCACTTTTCGTGGTGTCCGGCAACGGCGCCGCAGGAACCGGCGGGGCGCTGATGCGATAGCCGTCCAGCCAGATCACGCGGCCCGCGCCCACGCCTGACGCATCCAGCGATACTTCCTTCCATTCTGAAAAATTCAGTTTTACCGGCGGCAGCCCTAAAGCCTGGGCATTTTCCAAATACCGTTCGCCGTTGGTAGATGTTTTTTGCACGGCCGATCGAATCACCAGTTGCAACTCGTTGGTGGATCCATCGCCCTTGATCCACAGTTTGAGCGTGCCGGCGCTGGGCAGAGTCCGGTAGTTGTCGGGCAGATCAATGACCGCGCTCCGTGTTTTGATATCCAACTGGTACGAGAGGCGGCCGCTGGCTGCGCCCACCTTCGGTGCAGTCGTGTCGGCCTGGATGCTGATGGTCGCACTCGACACCGATGTCGTGCTGAAGTTGTCGACAAGGTGATAGGACTGGCCGAACGCCATCGTCGGAAGTAGAAACGTGGTCAGTGCGGTCAGGACGCCGCGCGTTCGCCGCGGCGCGGGCCAAACATATTTCAACATTGCAAATACATTCATTTACGTTCCCTCGGAGGTCGGGCGGTCTTGGGCGGCGTCTTGGCGCCCGGCGTGACCGGCCCCAAAATCCGCGCCACTCCTGAATAGGTGACAAACGTGCGATTGTTAATGTCGGCAGTCGAAGTCGTCGCCTCCATGAGGCACAGGGCGTCGCGATACTTCAGAACCGACAGCACGGGGCGGCCCGGCGCAGTGGTCGTAAAGCGCTCGTCTGCCTGGCCATCGGCGCGTCGCAGCACCTGCAGACCGGCGTTCGTGGGAAGCAGCAATTGCGTTTCCGTCGCCACGGGCTGACCCGTGAGGCGCGCTGCCAATTTTTTCTTCCACCGTACAGCGCCATCTTCACCGACCAGTGCCATCGCTCCGGATTCCGACGCAAAAAACACGCCCTCGTCCGTCACCACCGGACATGCGGAAATGTATCCTTCGATCTTCAAGACAGTTTTCCACAGCGCCGCTCCCGTCGCCGCGTCGAAGCAGTGCATTCCCCCCTCCTCATCACCGATATACACCCGCTCACCCTTCACGGCCGCGCTGGCACGCGTCAGTTTGGCGATGGGCGACTTCCACAATTGCAACCCCGATTGCGCATCCACCGCGTAGAGGAAACCGTCGAACGAAGCAGCGAACACCCGGTTTTTCGCCAGCGCTGGCGATGCACGAACCTTGTCCCCCGTCGCGAACTCCCAAATCAAGATGCCCGAGTCCACATCCAGTTTGTACAACTTTCCATCGTCCGAGCCGACGATGACATCATCGCCCGCCGGCGTGGGCGAAGAATAGACGCGGCCGCCCGTGGTGAATGCCCACAGCGGGTTGCCATCGTCGGCAATGGCATGCAGCTTTTTATCCGCGGAGCCGACCAGCAGTCTTCCTGCATAGCGGGCGGGTGTGGAAGTGGGCGTCACCGACGCGAGCGGCCACGAGCGCCCATACTCAAATCGCGGATCCTTGGCGCCCTCTTTCGGAAAACGATACGACTGGATTGAGCCGGAGGCATGACCGAATGCCAGCAGGTCGTCGACGATGGTGGCACCTACAAAATAGGCCGGCGCATCCGACCCCGCCGCAGCGATTTCGCCATACGCCCCTGTCACATCCGACGGCAACTTTGCCCGCACGTGCGTCGGATCGCCCATGAACATCGGCATCGCATCCGCATCCTCGCTGAACGCCTTCGGCTTGCCCGAGACTTCCGGCCCACCCAACGGACCATACACTTCAATCTCCGTCATATTTTCTTTATGCGCGGGATGATAGCCCGGCAGAATCTTCAGCACGTCCGTGTAGACGGGCTTGTCGAAATGTATCACGACAAATCGGCGGGTGTTTTTTCGCACCAGGGCGACATTCGTGGGAAGCTTCGCCTCCATGTCGTTGGCCAGAACGGAAATCGTTGCATAGGCGTTGTCGGGCGTCGCGTTGTTCAGATACAACACCAGGTGCGATACCCAGGTCGGCTTCGCCAGCACCACGGAATACCCAATGTTGTCCGGTTGATACGACCACGATTCACCGATATCGTCGAGTCGGCCGTTCTGCAGGTAGGTCTCTTCCTGCATCCACAGAATCGCCGTGTTTGCTTCGCCCATGCGCAGCCCCACGACATGGTTTCGCGACATCAGGCGATCACGCAAGGACCGTGGAACACGATCGTATTGAAAGCGATAGTCCCGCACGAACGTGGGTTCAATGGCCGCCAATTCCGCATTTGCCAGCAGGTTCGGCGAAGGAAAACGGACCGGACGCAGTGAAACTCTGTCCACGCGTATTGTCCCGCCTTCGGCTTCAAAGCCCACATCCAGCGTCGACGTATCGCCCAGCGTCTTGATCGCCAGGCGGCCGAACAGCCACTGGCCGCTTTTCTCAGCAGGTGCGGCAAATTTGCTGGCCGTCAGCGAGTCCTGTTTTCCATTGTCCTGGTTGGCGCCGGCGATCACCTTCGTCCGATCATTTTCCACCTGGTAGAAAAACTCCAGCAGATATGTCGCGGAAGGAATGATTCGCCGCTGCACGCGCTGCGTCACCAACTGGCCCATCGTGAGCTGCAGCGATTTTTCGCCCGCGGAGGCCGGCGCCGCATAGGTGGGCTTGCCGCCGCTCGCCAGCGACCATGCGTCCGCGTTCTCCATGTCGGTGTTCACGAGTTGCTCTATGCCCATGCGGAATATCTTGTCGTAATCGCCCGGCGCATCGACGACGCTGCCCAGTATCTCCCCGCTGGAATCCGCATCGCGCCGCACACCGGCCGACACATACGCGGGATAATCGCTGCTGGGCAGTTCTTTCAAGCTGCGCACATTCACCGCCCACACGCGCTTCCCGGCCCGATCGAGGCGAATCAATTCTCCGCTGCTTGATCCTGCCACCAGGCCGTCGGCCGTAGCCCGCATTGTCGCCGCAAACGGCAACTGGTAATTCCACAACGTCTGCCCATCGGCGAGGTTGATGCACAACACCAGGCCATCGCGATCACATCGGTACAAACGCATCTGGTCCGGAACCTTCACATCCAGTGAACTGATAAACGTCTGCTCATAGGTGCGGCTCCAGCGTACTTCGCCTTTTTGATCGCGACGCGTGACGCTCTTGGGCGTAAGCTCCACCGACGCCCCATCGCTCAAATAATCCGGCGACGTGGGCGCGAACACACCCAACTTGCCGTTTTCCAGAATCTGGGCGCTGGCAAACTGCCGCACCAATCCCGGCCCAATATACACATGCGGGTTGGGCGAGTTGGCCTGCCAGTAAACGCTCCACATGCCCGGCGAGTACCGGATCCCCGGGTCCTCGTTGTTCTCTATCAGTAGCTGCCCCGTTCGCGCGTCGATAATCTTGGGCGTGTGCCGCCAAAAAATAACGGTCGCGCCATGCCTCTGCGGATCCGGCGTCGATCCGGCGATGATCTCTTCGGAGCAGACGATCTTGTTCCCATCCGGCGAAACCGCGAAATTTCCCAGCGACAGGCTCGTGCTGAACGAGGCCGCCAGTCCTTGCTCGGCTTCTTTCGGATAGGCCGTAATCGCTTCGGCGCGATCAAACGTCCACATTCGTTTGCCTTCGAAAGACACCGCCATCAATCCCGTGCGCCCCTGAATCAAGATTTGCCGCAACGGCGCGTTGATCTGTATGCGCACCTCCGTATTGCCCGCGCCTTCCCAATAGCCGGCATGGCCGTGTCCATCGGGCCACTCGGTCGTCGTAAATTTCTTCAGCACCTTGCCATCTTCGGAATCCACAATGAACGCATATTGCCCCCGCCCGGTCGCCGCGATAATCCGCTTTCCGTCATCCATAAACTTGGCGTAATAGACATTGTGCTCAGGCAGGTGCGTCTTCCACAGCAGTTTTCCCTCCGCCGTGAAGCAAAAGAGATTGTCACCATAGCCATACGTCCCCGCTAAAATCCGCCCGCTTGCCGAATCTATGTCGATCGTGCGAAATCGCTCGCGATTGGAAAACACATCGCCATAAGAAACCGGTGCCGCCGCTGCGGCCACAGCCGCCGTCAACTGCGCCTTGGCATCCACTTGCGCCACCGCCCGCGGCGCATGCACTGGCAACTCCTGGCCGCTCGTGGGATTCAGCAACGCTTCAATCCCCGCGCTCAGCCCCGCATCATCGTTCGACAGAACCGTGATCGTATCAAACCGCGTGCTGAATGCCTTGGGTGTCCAGTCCACCAACGCCCGCCCAGGCCCCGGAAAATTCGCCGACAAAGGCTCCACCAGCGCATCGCGCCGAATCAACGCCTCCGTCAATCGATTCTCGTAACGATGGCCCAGAAGGATCAGCGGCATATCCGCGAAGATCGCCGGCTCCACCGATTCCCCACGCCACAGCCGCGTTCCATCAATGCCCGGCGTCAGCCCATCGCTCGCCCCCGCACCCGGCAAATACGTGATCGACGCCACCGCCGCGATGCGCGCCTCCCGCCCCTTCGCCGCCAGCGACTTCTGCAAACGCTCCGCATGCGGCCGCACCCACGTCTGCTCCTCATCAATCGCAATCACCAGCGGCGTCTTGTCGTCCAAAAATTTCCGCATGCCAGACGCATCGCGCAACCGCACCACCCGCTCATCCAATGACGCCCCGACCAACGTCCCCGCCGTCACATTCAACGTCCCCTCCGACACATTCCCCGCAATCAACTCCCGCACCCGAATTTTCCACGCGCCCGTCGCGCCATTCACCGGCACGCGATATGCCCCGCGATACTGCGGAGCCGCCGCGCGAAACACTTCATACACCGTCTTCCCCGACGGGTCGATGATCGAAATCTGCAGCGGAAACGCCGCATCAATCGCCTTCCCGCCGGAATCCTGCACTTCAATCTGATACGTGACATCCGTTCCTGCGATCACCTGCGGCACCAGCGCCAGCCCCACCTTCGACACCGCCGCCGGCAGAAATACCAGAATCTTCCCCGGGTAATTCCGCATGTCCGCCCGCACCGTCATCCAGTCGCCATCGGTGTGCGTCTCCACCTGTTTGTTTTCCAGAACGTCGTAGCAATACTGTGGACGCTTCGGAAAACGCAGTGTCGCCACGTTCGGTGCCTGATACAGAGTCTTGTACAAGCCCTTGAATTTCGTCGGCGCAAAATTCGGCAGCACCATGTACTGACCTTGGCCGCTCTTGAGCCAGTCCGGCCCAACCAGCAAATTATGCTCCGCCGCCGGTGGGCAATACTTCGGCAACGCCGTCCGCAGCAGTTTCGTCATCTGCTCCGTCTGATCGAACACCATGTCGAATTCAAAATCTTCATACCGCGGAAACGCCAGCCCCAGCTTCGCATCGTATTCATCCAGCTCCGAATCCAGCCGCACAATTCCTTCGAGCGGCAGTTTGCTCGAACGCTCCACGATGACCGTCTTCCCCGCATCCACCAGCCGCTTCAACTGCGCCAGCAAATCCGGCGACACCTCATCTTCAAACGCGATCCCCGGCACAAAAATCACCTGGTAGTCCATCCCCTGGCCCGCGCGAATCTGATGATCGTAAATGAAATCCGCCGGAAATCCCGCCCGCGCGCACGCCACCCACAGCCCCTCCACCTGCATCGAAAGACTGTTCGACTTCCGCTGATTCAGCCACGCCGCCTCACGCGAATAGTAAATCCCCACCTGCTTGTACCCCCGCTTCAACTCCATGAACATGTCGCCGTACGGCGTCGTCAGCTTCTCGGCAATGTTGCGAATCGTCTCGCGATTGTCCGCCGTCGAAGGATTCTTGATGCTGTGATCAATCGTAAAATACGTGAAGCCCTGCACTTGCTGCGACAGCCCGAAAAACGCGCTCCGCATGATGTGATCGCCGTACATCCCGCTCGCATGATACGCATGCAACTGCGTCCACACCGGCAGTTCATCGCTCACCCGCATCACGTCCGCCTGCATCGCCGCGAACACCGGACGATCCCCCACGCCCGAATCCTTGTACATCACGCACGCCGCTGCATCGAGCGAACTGAACACATCCGGCGCGTATCCATTCACCGCGAGATTCGAACCGTTGTGCCCCCAGAAACGCATCTGCGTCCAGTTCTGCGACCACGGCGCCACCTGCTTCGCCGCCCCCGCCATCCGATCAGAAAAAGATTTCCATTCCGAATCCTGGTGCGCCGGCCATGTGCGGAAGCGCGTCAAATCCTGAAAGCTCCGCTGCCCCGCCGGACGCGAGATAAATCGATCCAGCGCCTTGGTCGCATCGCCCGAGGTCATCCCCGGATTCTTCTCGCGATACGCCATCTCCTGGCCTTTGAAAAATGCCGCCACCATCGCCGGCGTCGCATCGTTGTCGCCCGTGTCGTACAACTCGTCATACAAGCACACGCCCGAAAAGCCCGGGCTGAACCGCATCGACGAAGTCTCCAGGCTCACATACCGCACACACGCTTCGAGAATCTTCGGATCCCGCGGCAGCATCGCGTCATGCTGCGTGAACATGTCCTCGTAAAAACGCAGCCTGTTCCGCAGCGCCGCATCCATGAACCGATCACGCCCCGACGGCTGGTAATAAGATTCCCACGGCCCCAGCCCCGGCCGCTCCCGCACAATCTGTTCCACTTCCGTCGCGGGCCGCCGAATCCGATCCAAATCATAATTCATCCCCATGAACGCATTGCACCCCAGCGATGCCAATTCCCGGGCGAGCTCTTCACTCCCCTGCCCCGTGGAAGTCGCCGCAGAATACGCCGGCCCATACGAGGCATACTTCCCATTGAACAAATTCGTAAAGTGCGTCCGCGGATCGGCCTCCACCATTTCAATCTGCAACGCCCGGCTCAACACTCCGGCCACGCTCGCCTTCACCTGGTACTTCCCCGGTGCCAGCGACAATGTCGTCGCCCCCGCAAGCTGCACCAAAAACGTGTCCGACTTCCCCGCCGCGATCACCCGCCCCGTCTTGCCACGAAACAGCGGCATCACCTTCTTCCCCGCATCCACAATATCCACGGACAAATCCGTCCCCGCCGGCACTTCCTTCTTCGACGCCATCACCGCCAGCGCCACATAAAACGTCTCGCCCCGCAGAAAAGATTCCCGCCCGCGCTGCGTAAACAGCCCCACCGACACCCCGCCATCCGTCGCCACCGCAATCCACTGCTCGCTCACCAGCGGCTTCTCCGCATCCGCCAGATTCTTCACCCCCACCCGCAAGCGATACATCCCCGCCGCCATCGTCGGCACCGTGATCTGAAAATCCTCCCCCACCACGCCCGCACCGGTCATCGCCGTCCACTCCCCGCCATCATAAGACTGCGTTTCCAAAAACACCGGGCCCTTCACCAGCGCGTTCGCCTCCACCACCGCCAGCGCCGCCTCCGTCGCCGCCTTTACCTCCGCCTCCGCATCCGTCACCGGTTTTTGGCTCGCGACCACCTCGGGGCCACCCGCATCCATCGCCGCCTGCGCCACCGCCATTGCCGCCTTGGCCTTCTCCGCCAGCGCCGTCGCCGCATCCAACTCCGCGCGCCCCTCATCGCCCTTCGCCTTGGCCGCCTCGACCGCCTTCTCAGCATTCACCAACTCCCCCTTCGCCGCGTTCAACGCCCCCGTCGCCTTCGACACCACGCCCTCCGCCGTCCGCTTTGCCGTTTGCGCCTTTTCCAATTTCCCCTTGGCCGTCTTCAACGTCCGCTCCGCCAGCACCGCCTGGCTTGGGTCCGCGGCATTCACGCGCAGTTTTATTTTCGCCCCCACCGTCCACTGCCGACTGTCCATCTCCACCGCGATGATCCGCCCTATGCCCTCCACCTTGTCCACTGCCAGCGCTTTGATCGGAAATTCCGTCAGCCCCCCATCGATCGAAACCCCCGGCCCCGCCTCCGTCACCTTCACGACGTAAGGCTCCTTCCGCGGATACCAGTTCGTCATCTTCCGCGCGCCATCTTCATTGGCACCCCATGAAAATTTTTCCACTCCCGGAATCACCGCCTGCACATCCGCCACCCCCGCAATCGGAAACCCATACAGCGGAATTTCCACCCGCAGCTTGTCCACCCGCAAACTCGGCACCGATTGCCCACCACCTTCGCCCGGCAAAACGCCCTTCTCCGAAAGGTGAAACGTCAATCCCGCCGGATGCACCACGTACCCCTTGCCCGCCGTGTTCCCCGGCAAATACACCGTCAGCGGCGCAAACTGCTCAAACACCGGCAGCAATTCCAGCACCTCCGCTTTCTTCTTCTTCGGATCTGTTTTGTCCCCCAGCGCATCCTCCGCATTCTCCGATTCCCGCACCGTCAAGCTCGGCAGCGACGCCGTCCGCATCGACATCGGCAAATCCGCTTCCACCGGGTTCGCCCGAAACGCCCGTACCGTCACCGGGTACATCTTCAACTTCACCGTCGCCCCCTCCACGATCAACTCGCTGTCCTGCGTCGTGATCGTGTTCTCCTTCGTTACTTCAAACGCATGATTCCCCGGCCACAACACATGCTTGCCCGGCCCCAGCTCCGCCCGCGCCACCGGCAAACGATCGATGTACTTCCCCTCGTGATACCGTTCAAAAAGCGACTGACCATTCAACCGCACATTGCGCGACCAGCACACCACATCCTCCCCAATCCGCATCATCTGCACGCCCCGCCCCGTCGAAACCGGGCTCGTCACCGGGACCGATTTCTCCATCTTGTCTACCGTCACGTCCGACTTGTCATGCACCACCAGTTGAAACGTCACCTGCACCGCTTGCGCCTCTGCCGCCAGCATCATCACCGCCGCCGCGCACAACATCCCGCGCATGCCCCCGGCCTTGGTCATCCCCGCCCGACCACCGTTTATCATCCAGTTTTTCATCATCAAAAATCCCGCGTAGGCCAAAACGTCTCTTAATGAGTGAACGCAAACAAAATCCAGTTCGTCGCCCATTGATACATCAACTCCCGCTGCCGATTGTCCCCGCCATGCCCAATCCCCTCGCCAATCGGGTTCGACGCCGTCGGCGGCGTCGAAACCTCCCAGCCGCAACCGTCATCATTCGGACTGAAAAAAATCGCCGGCCGCGCATCCAGCACAAAATACTGCCACGGCCGATTCTCAAACTCCGCCTCCCCCGGCCAGATCGTCGCGTAAATCATCCGAAACACATCTGCCACCCGCGAATCCGCCTTCAGCAAAACATTCGGCTCGCTCCCCGGAATCAGCTTCGCCACCTCCGGCCGCACCGAATCCGCAAAGGGCGAGCCGCGGTTGTAGCAGTCATCCAAAAACAGCGTCCCCCCGCGCTGCAGCCACCGCGCCATGTTCGCCGTCTCCTTTTCGTTGAATCCCCATCGCGTGTGCGCGGTCAAATACACCACCGTGTGCTCAAACAATTCCCGCGTCGCAATGTCCAGCCCCTCCGATTCCACATGCACCTCCATCCCCGTACGCTTGTTCACCTGGTACAGCAGATACGGCAGCGCCGTCGGATCGGTGTTCCAGTCCACTCCCGGCATCGCCGGCTTGATACCCCGCACCGACAACTTATTCCGCCGATCTTTTTCCTCCGACGCACTCCGGTTGGAGGCTTCCTCCACCGTGATTTCCTTCCGATTCAATTGCCCCGCGCGCTCCGCCCATGATTGCCCCGCCGCCGGCCGCACCCCCGCCGCACCCCCTGCGGCGATCACCATCCCCATCACCATCCATCCACTCAACTTCATCTGCTTCTGCATAAATACCTCTCAATCTTATTTCTGGCCCGACAACAACTGTAGGTAGCTCCCCACCTGGTCTTCCATTCCTGCCGGCGTCGATTCATGCCCCACACGCGACGACAACTTCGCCTTCTCCGCCTTCGCCGTCGCCTCCGTCAGCACCGTCTTCTCCGCCTCAATCAACAAATCCGTGTTCCGCTTCAACTTCGCCAAACCTGCCTGCGCCCCCGGCCCGCCAAAACCAAATTCATCCTCAATAAATTTCGCCAAATCCGGCCGCACCACCACGATCTCCAGCGGCAATGACCGCCCCACCGATGGCCCGTTCTCCGTGTTGTTGTCCTTCGCCGTCACCGTGATCGTGATCCGATCGCCCGGCTGCAAAGGCGGCGTCAAGGTCTTGAACACGCCCGTAAACACGCCCCGAATCCGCTCCTGCGCCGGCTCCACCCCACGCGGCACCGTCGACTGCCGCGGCGCACGCCCCAGCAACTCATCCACCGTATCGATCTTGTATTCCAGATTCACTTCCGAAACCCCAAAGTCATCCTCCGCCACCCACGGCACAACAAATCCACTCGCCTCCGCCTCCAGCATCGTGAACTTCCGATACTTCAGCGGTATCGACACCACCGGCGCCTCATCCTCCTGCATCGCCATCTCAAACGAAATCGGCTCCGGCATTTCAAAACCACGCCCATACGCCCCGGTCACAAAAATCCGCCCGCGCTCCGGATGCGCCACCGTAAAGGAAAAATGCCCGAACCGCCCCGTCGTCGCGATCGCCTGCTTCGATCCGTCCTGCCACTGCACGTAGCACTGTTCCGGATGCAAATCCGTCGTCGCCGCAAAACTCACCAGCACCCCCGTCCCACGCAGCGCCGACAATCGCGGCACCCGTCCCGATAACGTCCGCGGCGCCTGGCCCGTATACGCGGGAAACGCCAGCTCATAGTTGATCGCATTCACATCCGGTAGATCGCCCACCTGCACCTTGTACGCCGCCGACTTCCGCCCGCCGTATTCAAACTGATACGTAAATGAATCCGCCGCCACCATCTCCTGGGCCACCTGCCCGCCCGCCAGCGTCAACTCCTCCGTCACGCGCTTGTTAGTTTCCCCCTCCGTCCGTATCAACCGAATCCCCGAGCGGCGCGCCCCCTTCAAGGTCGCCGTCAGCGTCACCGCTTTCCCGCGCACCATCGTCACATCGCCCGGCCCCACCTGCATCTCCACCGGAAATAGCGAATCCAGCACCGCCGCATACGCATCCTGCAACCGCACGTACCGCTGCCGGATCGCCTCGGGAAACATCACACAACTGACGATGATCGCCACCGCAATCAGTCCCGCGCCCACCATCCGCATCCGCACCTTACGCAGATCCAGCAATCCGCGCAAATTCAACTTCCGCACCTGCCCCGCTGTATCCGCCAGCAAGTTCCCCACCAGCTCCGCCGAATATCCCAGCCGCCCTTGGGCCGCCTGCACTGCCGCCGTCTCCCGCCCCAACTGAATCGCACCGATAATCCGGTTGTCCAGGTGCCCGTGCAACTTCTCGATCGCCAGCGCTTCGCGCTCCACGCTGATGCGCCGCAGCACCGGCGGTATCACATGCCGCACCAACCCATACATGCCCAGCAGAATCACCGCCACAAAACTCAACAGCAGTGGCCACGCCGGCAGCTTCACCACGCTGTCCACCACAAACCACGCCAAGAGCGCCCCCGGCCCCATCAATACAAACGTCGCCGCCCCACCCAGCACAATCCAACGCTTCCGCATCCGCCCAAAACCCCGCACCGCCGCTTCCAAAACCCCCAGCGTCTCTGCCTGCGCACGCCCCTCCGCACTCGCCATTCCCTGCGCCAATTCTTCCGCATTCGTCTTCATACCATCCCCCTCCGCTTTCGCAGCCACGTGTCCACACACACCAAACCGATCATCACCACCATCGTGATCGGCAAATTCCATAACGGAATCGAAGTCGCCTGCGAGTACGCCCGCGGCTTGATCTGCAGCGATTCCACCAGCGCGTCCGCCTCCGCCGCCGTGAATGTCCTCCCACCCGTCGCCTTCGCCAAATCCTCCATCGCCTCAGGCTTCGCCCGCGGATCGTCCAGCTCTTCTTCGCCCGTCCCCGCCATCACCACATCGTTGACCGTCTTATCCTTATGCGTCACCGCCACCTGCCACGCCCCGCCCTCCGTCAGCGAAATCGAATATTCATACAACCCCGGCGACGCCCGCCCATCCCGCGGATAAATCATCGTCACCTTCCCCCCAGGGCTCGTCACCTTCACCACCACCTCCGCGCCCGTCAGCGGACGGAATGTCGAATCCACCAGCCGCGTCCCCAGCGTCACCGTCTGCCCCGTCGGCGTGCTCGATTGAAACTGCATCACCTGCGGCTGGTTCGGCTGCACCCGCGGATCCGGCGCCAGCGCCCGCACCGCATTCCCCCAGAATCTCCTAAAATAATCCTCCCCTTCGTCCGGTCGCATCATCTCCCAACGCCACGTCGTATCCACCGCCAGCGACAATACCTGCCCCTTCCCCACGCTCTGCAACGCCACCACCGGCATCGATCCCCCCTCCATCTCCCGCGTCGCCAGCACGCTCGCCCCCGCCTTCGCCTTCCCCACCCGGTTCGATCCCTCCAGCGTCGGCAAATCCAACCACGCATCCCGATTCGCCTGCCCCTCAAATTCCAACTGCATCAACGGATGACTCAAGCCCGCCGCCGTCGGCGCAATCTTGAACAACTTCGGAATCTGCATCTCCTCCGTCGTCGCCTCAATCGAAAACGGCAAGATCCGCGCCAGCGAGGAATCCTGGTAATTCCCCGCCCCATACACGCTCCGCCCTCCCAACGTGATCAATCCGCCCCCGCGCCGCAGCACAAACTCCACCAGCCGCTGCATCTTCGTCTCCGCCACATCCCCGCCCTCACGGAAATATCCCCGCGGAATATCCCCCAATATCACCACATCATACTTGTACAAATCCGCCTCTTCGTTCGGCAGACCATCCCCCGCATTCTTGTGCATCAACACCCCCGGACCGCCCTGCGCGTACCAGCCGCCCTTCGGCATCAGCGTCAACATCGCCACATCCATCACCGGATCACGCGACAACCAATGCCCCAGAATCTTCCGCTCATCCCGTGGCACATCCAGATACAAAACCTTGATCCGGCTGTTCAGCACCTGCACCTTGTGCTCCGCCACCAGCATCCGCTCGCTCACCGCGTCCTTCACCCCCTCCATCACCACCCGGTACGTCTTCGCCCCCGCGGATTCCGGCTTGATCGCAAACGACACATCCACCGGCTCCTTCCCCAACCGAATATTCTCCTTCGCCGCGATCGCTTCCTTCTTCCCCTCTTCCATCAGCCGCGCGATCACCACCTGCTCGCCCGCGCCCGATCCCGTCAGTGTCGCCGTCAATCGAAACTCATCCCCCAATCGCACGTACGCGCCCCCGCCCGCCATCTTCACGCTCGCCGGCCGCCCACCCTTTGACTCCCCAAACACCACCGGATACACCTTCACCCCGCGCGACGCCAACACCGGCATCACCAGTTCCCCCCGATTCCCCGCCGTATCATTTCCATCCGTCAGCACAATCGCCCCCTGCACATCCGCCTCGCGCCCCGCCAACTCCTGCAGCGAATCCACCAACCGCGTCATCCCCCCCGCCGTCGCCCCCTTCCCATCGTCCGCCTCCAGCTTCCAATTAAACCGGTAAGGCAAAACATTCACCCGCTCCCCCAGTCCCGCCTTGATCCTCTCCCCAAATGCCCGCGCCGCCTCCAGTCGCGATTTCCCGCCCACATCCCGCAAATCCATGCTCTCCGACACATCCGTCAAAATCGCCACGTTCGGCCGCAACGTCCGCTCCACCCGCAAATGCAACTCCAACTGCGCCACCATTAACAGCAGCAAAGCAAACCCCGCCAGGCGTATCCCCGTCAACAGCATCCGTGTCCGCCAACGCATCACGCTCTGCGGCAGCAAATTCAAACCCGCCGCCACCACCGCCGCCACCACCACCACTATCACCACCCACCCCGCCAGCGGCACCGCCGTCCGCCACGAATGCTCCGCCACACGCGTAATCGATCCCCCATCTTCCACACCCAGCAGGTACCACAACATCTTCATCATGCTACACCTCCCGCCGCGTACTCCCGGCCCTGCTTGATCGCGCTCGTTTCCCCGCTCCCCGCCTCGCGCCCCGTCGCCCCCATCTCAATCGCCCGTTGCTTCTCCCGCCGCGCACTCAACAACCATCCCACCAGCGCCTCCACCAGATACACCCCCACCAGCACCATCACCAGCGTCCGCCAAAACTCAAAAACCTGCGGTGCCAAATCAATCTGCCCCGCATTCGCCACCACCCGCGCGTCGCTCCCAAAAATCCCCGTCATCTCCTCGGCCGCCAACAATCCCATCGCGCTCTCCCGCGCGTCCGCATGCACCGTCACGTACCGCGCATAACTGATCACCTGATTCGCGCCCCCCGCCTCACCCCCCTGCCGCGCCTTGTGCAACAAATACTGCCCCGCCGGCAGCCCCGGCAGCAACACCGTATGATCACTGGTGATCGGCAACCGTATCGACTTAAACGCCTCGCCCGCAGTCCCCGCTCCCCCCTGCGTCGCCGGCCCCGTCGCCGTTGCAATCCCCTCCGGCGTCGACAACTCCAACTCCGTGGCAAAAGCAAAATTCGCCTCCGACACATCCAGCACCGCCGGCGTGATCGCCGGCAACACATCCGCCGCCCGCACCTTCAATCGATCCGTAGCATAATCCAGCAGCCGCCACATCAACGCCGGAAACGCCCGCGTCCGCGCAATATTCCCCCGCTCCAACTCCAACCCAAACGTCAGCAAAATCACCTTCCCCCGATCCAGCGGCATCTCCAGCGCCAACGCCTGCCCATTTGCCGTCGCAAACATCACGCTCGCCCCCGCCGCTACATTCGACACATCCCGCAATTTCAAAAACCGTATCACCGACAAATCCCCCGCCAACCGATCCTTGAACGGTGCCAGCACCGCATGCGCATTCCCCTCCTGCCGTATCCCCACCGGCACCTCAAACATCCGATCATTCCCCAATAACGCCGGCGACAGCGCCGCCCGCTTCCCCGCACCCGCCGCCACGCTCCGATTAAAATTCGGCGCGCTCACCCCGCCCGAAGGTATCACGATCAGCGTCCGCCCCTCGCGCACAAAACTGTCCAGATCGTCCAGCACCCCCGCCGGCAAACTGCTCACATCGTACAATATCACCGCGTCATACTTGCTCAGCGTCTGCCCCGCCATCGCGTCCGCCGCCACCGCCGTCGAATCGATCCCCGTCCCAAAACCCATCCCCAATTCCCGATTCGGATTCAACACAAATCGCAAAATCGTCGCCCCATCAATCTGCGCCTCCGCCTCCCCCATCCGCGCGCTCCCTGGCTGCGCCGTCCCCCCCAACAAACCGCCGTCCGCCTCCACCTTGGTCCCCGTCCCGCCATTGACAATCAACACCCGCCGCACATCCGCCACATTCAGCGGCACCGCAAACTTGTCATCAATCCCCAGCCGATCCCCCTCCAAACTCACTTCCGCAAACGTCCGCGCCGTCCGATTCACCCGGCTCGTCAAATCCACCACCGCCTCAGCGCCCGCGCCCAAAACAATATCCTTCCCCACCGGCTCCCGCCGCGTCCCCACCGACAGCCGCACCTTTGCCGTCACCTCTTTGTCCGAACTGTTCAACACCCGCGCCAACACATGCGCATCATCCCCCACTTTCACCTGCCCGCCCCGCACCGTCGTCTCCACGATCGCCACGTTCCCCGCCGCCCCGCTCGACACATCAATAAACACGATCTCCAACTTCTTCCCCATCTCCGCCCGCGCCGCCGCGATCCGCTGCAGATCCTGCGCCGACCGATTCCCAAACGCCGACTTCCGCAAATCCGTCAGCACCACCACCTGCGACTTCACCTCCCGCCGCCCCCGCACCGCCTCGCATGCCACCGCCACCGCCCGCACCAACCCCGCACCCGTCCCATCAATCGCCTCCGCCTTCCCCAACGCCTCCAAAATCGACCGACTCCCCGCACCTTCCAGCGGCCCCAACCCGCCTCCCTCAATCGTCGCCTCCGCACCCGCCGTCACCAACGCACACTGGCTCGGCGGCCCCGCACTCTTTAGCAACTCCCGCGCCCGCTCCTTCGCCACCTCCAGCAAACTCTTCTTCGCCTCCCCCTCCGCCTTCATCTGCATGCTCGCCGAACAATCCAGCACCACCACCAAATTCCGCGGCGCCGCCGTCCCCCCCATCACCGCCCCACCGGCTCCACCAAACCATCGCGCCATCGCCAGCACCAATAGCAGCAACACCAGCAGCCGCAACAACAACTGCCCCACATCCACCAGCTTCGGCGCAAACACGTTCGTCCGCTCCTCCCGCTGCAACAGCCGGATCGACGGAAACGCCTGCACCGGAAAACGATGCCGCGCAATCAAATGTATGATCGTCGGTATCGCCAGCCCCAACAGCCCGGCCAGCATCGCAGGAAATAAAAATCCCATCACAACGTCCTAAGAATTTCTGTTACTCGTCGTTCCCAAACCTTGTACCTTGTACCTTGTACCTTGTACCTTG
>JBBRWV010000014.1:0-43069 GCA_038248985.1 Phycisphaerae bacterium | reverse complement strand
GCACCCCTGCTATTCCCCTCAAACTTCGCCTAGCGGCAATCCCCAATCAACAGACCACACCTTCGCCCCCGCTTGTCGTATACTTGCTTAACGATGCTAAATCACGCAATAATCTCCCCTCCCTCACGTTAAACTAGAGAGTGACATGGACGCACGTGCCATTGCGGAGCTTCTCGGGCGATGCCAAGCGGGCGACAAACTCGCTTGGGATACTCTCGTAGACGCCTACTGGCAGCGCCTCTTCGGCTACGCCCTCCGTGCCACCGGCAATGCCGAACTCGCGCAAGACCTTGTCCAGGAAACGTTTCTGCGCATTGTCCAGCGGCTCGGCTCCTACGACGACCAAGGCAAATTCGAAGCCTGGCTCTTTCGTATTCTCGTAAATCTGGTCCGCGACCACGGCAGAAGCCTCTCCCGGCACCCGACCCAATCGACCGTCATCCATTCCGACGGCGAAACAATGGAAATGACCGATGAGGTCGCCGGCAAAGTGCCCGCCCCTCACGAACCCATCCACCTTCGCGAAGAGGTGGACGCTCTTCAGGCTGCCTTGCGAAAGCTGCCCGAAAGCGATCGGCAAATACTGATGCTCAGGCATTTTGCCGATATGCCCTTTAAGAACATCGCACGGACCCTCAATTGTCCGATCGGCACGGTGCTTGCAAGAGCTCACAGGGCTTTGGCAAAACTCCGCGGCCTAATGGAGGTGAGTCCCCATGACTCGACTGAATCTGACTGAAACCTGCCTCCTCGAAGTTTCGGGCGAACTGGGCTCCAATGCCCGCGTGCAATTGCGCGAACACGTTCAGCGTTTCCCTGCCGCCAAGCTCGAATACGAGATTATCAAAGGCCAATACGACATCCTGACGTCCATTCCCAAACCCGCCATGTCCGACGTTCAAAAACGCGAAATTTCGAGCCGCATCAAGCAAGGCATTCACCGCAAGCTCCGCCTCAAGACGCAGCAAGAACACTCCCGCAATCGCTGGAAGCTTGTTTACAAGGCAATGGCTGGCATTTCCGCGATTGCGGCATGCGGCGTCATCGCGGTGACAATATTCTACCTGGAACGCAGCGTGGCCGCGCAGCGTCAGGAGGCCCGAGTCGCCAAAATTCATGAAATAATTGACGTAATGAAAGAAAGCCAACGGGATAATGATTTCGGTCAATCCATCCGCGATATTGCGGCGGGAATCGATCAGCTGCAGCAAAACGAGAATTCGGCAATAGCTGGTGTCCGAAATTTGGAAATGTCCCAAGTGCTTGAAGCACTCTCAAACGTCACCCCTGCCGATGAAACCCCCGCGCCCGCTCCCAAGCTTCCATCCGATTCGCCCTCCGATTCTGGTGGATAATGTACGTTATTGCGGATTTTTAATGGGATGCCGAGTTTATTCGTCCGATAATCGTTGCGTAAAAAAATATCTGTTTTTGCCCGCTAGAAATTGCAATGACATCGCCTGCGCACGCGTTGGTGTTTCAGTGCGTGCATGGGATAAATCGTATGATAAATTACTCCCCCAGGTTCTTTCGGCCGCGCCACACGCTGTTGGCGGTTGCCCTCATGACAGTCCCCTCACTTTTTCTATTCGCTGAAAATCCCGCCCCCACTGCTACATCCACCACCCGCACTGCTACCGCGCCAGCTCCTCGTCCTGCCACCGATCGCGACAAAGAGCGTGAACGCAAGCGTCAGGAAGAAATCGAACGCACGATGGAATTTTTCCGCGTCACCCAGCCAGACGTGTGGGAACAGGCGCGCGTTCTGCGGGAAAAGGACCCCGCCAAGTTTGAAGAAACAATTCGCAAGGCCGCCGACACCGTCAATACCTTGCAAGAGCTCAAGCGAAAAAATCCCAAGCTCTACGAATTGAACTTGAAGGATTTCGAACTCTATTATAAATCGCTGCGGCTCGCCAAAAGTTTAAAAGCTCCCGACCTTTCCGCCGCCGACAAAACACGCATGACTGCCGAGCTCGCCCAAGTACTGACCGATCAGTTTGACAATCGACAGAAAATTCGTCAGTTGCAGATCGATGAGCAGGCGCAGAAACTCAAGGAGCTTGAGAATCAGCTCAAAGAGCGCGAAAAGATTAAGGCCCAACTCATCAAGAAGCGTGTAGATGACCTGCTTGAGAAACCACCCCGTCTGGAGTGGTGAAGGGGTCTGCCCTTAAAATCCGTACACAACTGATTTTTTTGCGCAAATCTAATTGCAATGAAAAAAAGACGCGTTGGCGCGTTTAGATTGACGGCTTTTTCAGGCGGGTCGCACATCGATGGGCATCTCGCCGCGGATATCTTCCAGGTCGCTGTCATCGGCCATCTGGTCGATCTCGCGAAGTTGCCGCGCGACATAGTGGCGGAAAATCACGACGACAATCAGGCTCAGGAACAGGACGATGGCAGCCACGCTCAAGCCGATCACGAGACGGTAATCTTCGGCGGCAAACATTGGCGGTGTGGCTTTGGCCAGCACGGTACTGCCTGCGCCAAATGACTGCGTCAGGTCTGTCGACTCCCGCATTCCCGGATTGCTAAAAGCAATTGCCAACGCGTTGGTAACCTGTGAAACGCCCAGCGAATCAGGACCGCTGTAACGCAGGGCCAGCGTTTTGCTCTGCGGATCCAACTGCAACGTCAGATTCTTAACGAGGGATTGCAGCCACTCGTCGCGCACATCATGCATCGCGTAGCGTTCATCCGGTCCGCGCAGAATTTTCCACGCGGCGTAGGTGACTTCGCTGTTCCGCACAAACTCTGCCTGGCGCGATTGCCACGCAGACAGCTCCTGGCCGGTCACGCCGGCGGGCACCACAAGTTGCACCACCGCTTCCGTGCGGTAGTTGGGCGCGACAAATTTATAAACACTTAAGAACGCGCTCCCCAATACCATGATCACGAAGATCCCCACCGCCGCCACGGTCTTCAATGCGTTGTGGTCGGCAAGTTTTCGTGCCATGACCATCTCCTGTTTTTCCAGCAAGCGCTTCACTTGTTCGAGATTTTCTTTTCGCACGCGAAGCTGCTCTCGCTGCTGAACCAACTCATCGCGGCCGGACGCCAGTGTTCCCGTGCTTTCCCGCATCTGCTTGCGGTACGCGCGGAGGCTCCGGGCCTGGCGCAACAGCCGTTCGCGATTTTGGCCCAATCGGGCCGAGTCTATCAAGACGTTGCCCGCCTTTGTCGACACCGCGTGTGCCGCAGTTGCTGGCGTTGTCCATCGGGATTTCTCCGCCTCCAGCCTCTCCGTTTTTTCCTGCAAGTCGAGTAATTGCCCTTCGAGCGAACTGCGGGTGAGCAACGCTTCTTCCTCGCGGCGCTGCAAGGAGTCCTGGATCGCAAAAAGCTGCGTCGCCAGCTCGTTCCGTTGGGCTTCCATTTGCGTCAACTGCCGGCGCAACTCTTCCAATTGTCGGGTGTCGGCCGGGAGCGAAACCTCCGTCGTCACCGCGGTCGAAGCGGCCGCTTGTGCCGTCTGCAGATCTCGTCTGACCTGCTCAAATTGGTTACGCCATTCGGCGATTTGAGCGTCGCGCTGCGCCAGCGCGGTAGACCATTCTTTTTCCGCTGACGACAGTTTTTCCCGTAACTCCGTGGCTTCTGCACTGGCTCCATCGCTGCGGCCAGCCTTGTTCTTTAATGCCCCAGCTTCGATCATCAATTCTGCGACACGCTCTTCCGCCCGCGCCCGCTCCTGCGCCAGTATCTTCTCGGCTTCTCCGCGCAAACGCACAATTTCCTCGGCATGTCCCGCATCGCGTTCGGACAGCCGTCGGTCCAGTTCTGTTCGCGCCGACGCGACTTCCGTAATTTGCTGTTGCAGCGAATCGATCTCGGACCGCGCGGCAGCCAACGCGGCGATCGCGGCCTGATCCTGAAGGACTGATTTTTCTGCGGTCGCCAGCTCAAGCTTCCGTTGCCATTCCGCGGCATCCCGGTCAAAGCGCCGCAGCTGTTCCGAAAGCTGATTCTCCAGTTCGGTGCGTGCCTGGGACATCCCCTGCATTTCGTTGTGCAACTTGCTTAACTCGTCGCGCGCCATCTTCGCCTGCCATTCGGCTTCGCTCAGGTGTTTGCGCATCTCTTCTTCTTTCAAACGCCACAGGCTCCCCGACACCTCCTGTTCTTCCAATTGCCGGCGCAGCGTCGAGATCTTCTGCTCATAAGTGTGTTGGGCACGAGCCAATTCCTCCTTCATCGCCTCGCTGGCCCGGGCCACGCGCTGTTCAATTTCCTTCTGCAGATCAGTCGTGGCCGCCTCCAGCTCGCCGCGCCGCTCGCTCAATCGCCGTGTCTGTTTCGCCAGCAGTTCCAGTTGCTCGGCATGTTCCACTTCCGCCTGGTCCATTCTGCGTTGCATCTCCGCGCGCGTCCGCACCAGCGCCGCACGGTCTTCCCCAAGCTGCGACTGCAATGCGGCGGCTTCCGCCGTGCGCTGCGCCACTTCAGCATCCAGGTTTGTGCGCGCCGCAAGAATGGTCCGTTCCTGTTCCGCCAGCGCCGCGGTCTGTACGGCCAGTGCCGCTTGCGCGGCGGCCACTTCGTTTTTGGCCGCCAGCAGTTCCTGTTCACGAGCTGCGCAGTTCGCCGCCTGGCTCGTCAGGATCGCATCTCGGGCGCTCAGTTCCTGGCCGCGTTGCGCGAGGTCGAGTTCATGGGCAGCGAGCGAGGCTTGGGCCTCCTGCACAGAAGACATCGCAGTCGTGGCCTGAGCCAATCGCTCTTGCGCTTCGGCGCGATCAAGTGTGAGTTGGCGCTGCGCCGCATTCATTTTCTGTTGGGCATCGGCGTATTGTTCCGCCAAGGCGTCGCGTTGCAGCCCTAACTGCTTTTGCGCGTCGTGTAGCTGCCGGCGTTCCAGGGTGATCTGTTCGGTCTGTTCCCGCACGGTGATTTCCATCGCCAGGAATTTCACCTCCTGCTCGCCCAGCCCGTGCTCACGGGCGGTCAGTTCCGCGTCACGCAGCTGCAGCGCATGTTGCTTCTCTTGTATTTCCACGCGTTGCGCTTCGAGATCCCCCAACGCCCGCTGTGACTCCGCAATCGAGGCATGCAAAGAGTCACGCTGTCCTTCGAGGACCCGGATTTCCGACAGGCGCGTTTCGGCTTGTTCAACCTGAGCGGCCGCCGCATCGCGGGCCGTCTTCGCTTCGGTCGCACCACGCTGCGCGCTGGTCAGTTCTTCCAACCACTTTTCTTTATCGGCGGCTAGTTTCTCCAGCTCGGATTTGGCCGAGGCCAGTTCTGCGGCGCGCTTTTCCAGATTGCTGCGCTGCGCCTCCACTTCGCCCTGCAGCTTCACTACCAGGGTTCGATCCGCAGAGACCGAATCGCGATCCTCCGCCAGCTTGCGCTTCTCAATCGCCAGCTGTTTCTGTCGCTCCAGTATCTTGATTCCATCCCGCCGCAAGATTTCCATTTGCGCGGCCAACTGATGTTTCCAAGCGCTCATCTGTTCGAGTTGCTGCTCAAACATGGCCGCGGCATTGAGAATGCTGTCTTGTCCGCTGGCGCCGGGACCCGCGACGCTCTTGAGTTCTGCGCCATCCTCTATGGATACCAGATCGGTTAGCACGTCGCCGGTGGATTTTCCGTTCGCGTCTGTCATGAGTCTTTACCTTCCGATTCAGCCGTCGAGTTTCCTTCTTGGTGCCGCAGCGAGAAGGAGGAGAGGTCGATGGCTCATGCCTGGATCTTCATGCTTACAACAGCATTACTGCATTGGTGGCAACGCCAATGAGCACCTTTCCAGGTGAACTCGTTGCCGCGTGCCTCACGTGGTTCCGAGAACATCCGGCCTTCAGCCGTTATTCGGCATCCGGGCACTTCGTAGATTGCCACTCTGAGTATCTCGGTTATTTAGGGGAGGCAGTTCAGGAGGGTGGATCAGAAAATTTATATTTTTCCTCAACTACCCCCAGTTCAGCAGCGCCACAAGTTATTGTCCACTTGCACCCCCCTTTAACAGGCAAGTCCCAAGAATGTTCACAGGTTCGCCAGTTGTGCTCGTTTTTTCAAATGCGTAAATGTGGGTGTTTGCGAAGTGGCCTCGTCCCGTCCACAATCGACGGAGTGACCACATTCCTCAACGAACTTCTCAGCACACCTCGCGGGTTTCAGCGTTTTGCCTGGCACGGCATGCCGCTACTCCTTCCCACTAGTTGGAATCTTCAGGCCCATCGCGGAGATGCTTTCACGGGCGCACTATTTTTCGTGGATCTGCGCTCGCCGCGCCTTGAAATGCGCTGGCACACGCCGGGGTGCCTGGGGTTCTTTCGGCGCGATGCGAACAGACTCTTTCGCACTCAGGTTGCGGCGCTGCGCAAACGGCCCGGTGCTCGCCTTACCGAGCACGCCGGTTACACACGCATCACCACCGGCGAAAGCTCAAGCGTGTTGTTGGTTGCGCAGGGTCGATTGCTTGAGTTGCATTGGCCGGCGCAACCCGAACACCTCGAAACGATCGTGCTGGATCTTCTCAAGACCGCGCAGCGCCTGGCCATAGAGCACGAGCGATTCTGGTGTGTTTATGGAGCCGTCGGGTGGGTTCCACCGCGAATGACGCCGAAGAAATTTGCGCTTCTGCCGGGAAGTACCCGCCTCGATTTTTCCCGATTCCATCATCGGGTGACATTGGGATCGTTTGCCATGGCTGATCGCCTTTTGGCGGACACGACACTGGAGAAGTGGGCGACCTTGCATGTGGATTTGCTCAAACGAAATAGTGGCCAATGGAAATGCGATGATCACGAAGCGCGTTGCACGGTATATTCCCGGCCATGGTACGCGCCCCTGCGCGAGCGCGAAGGTCGATTTTGTTTTCTGCATGACCACGCGGCGAATCGCATCACCTGGTCATATCACGTATAAATACGGGAAAAGAGCCGCCGGGTTCCCGCGAGTTCGACATTTCTTGTGCAGGGTTAACGATGTTTCGACGACTTGCCACAACGCTTTTTCCTTTACCTGCCGTGATGCTTCCGTTTCGCCATCGTCGCGGTCTGTCCGCCGAGGACCATGCCGCGCGTTACTTGAAAAAGCAGGGATGGCGTCTCCTCGGCCAGCGCGTGCGTACCGCCACGGGTTCAGACATCGACATCCTGGCGGTCGATGGTAACGCCCTGGTATTTGTGGAGGTTCGATCCAAGCAGGCCGAGTCGCTGATTTCCGCCGAGGCGTCGATTCGCCACAAAAAGCAGAAGTCGATGCGGGCCAACGTGAGGTTCATTCTACGCAAGCGCAGGGTGGCGATCTTGCGACCCCGGATCGATGTGATTGCCGTGGACATGGAAGGCGATCGGATAATTATGCTGCGCCATCATCGCGCCGCGTTGCCTTGGGATTCGCCCTCTCGACGCGATTCCAACGCCGACGTACATACCTATTCTACATATGTACATATGGACACACTATAATAAATATTTGCCTTGCCTCGTCGGCTCTCATGATTGGCGCGCGACGGCGTGCTGGTAAACGGGGTGCACACAATACGTACAGAACTCTATATATGTATATTAATTAAATTTTTCAACTATCCGGTCGAACTCGTCGAGCGAGAAGTACTGCACGACAATTTTGCCGGTGTTCTTCTTTTTGCTGGGCAAGATACGCACCCGTGTGCCCACCTTCCGCGAGAGCTCCTGTTCCAGGTCCACAATATGAGCCGACTTCGTCACCATGGTGCGGCTGTGACCTGCAACCTGGGTGGTGGAAGCGCCTCCTGTTAAATCTCCACCGGCAAGAGATGCGTGGATGACCTCTTCCAGCTTACGAACGGAATATCCCTCCGCCACGGCCTGATTGGCGAATCGGTCTTGTGTGGATTTGTCCCCCACGCCGGCGAGCACCTTGGCATGTCCGGTGCTGAGCAGGCCGCGCGCGATCAGGTCCTGAATGCCGGTGTTCAAATCAAGCAGCCGCAGAAAATTGCTGATCGTGGCACGGTCCAGCCCAAGGTGTTCACCTGCTTGCAGGTGCGTCAGGTGAAATGTTTCGATATATTTGCGAAATGCCCGTGCGCGGTCAATGGCGTTCAGGTCTTCGCGATGGATATTCTCAATAAGGGCCCATTCGGCCTGGCGTTCATCCGTGCCATCCGTCCGAATAATGGCGGGAATATTGGGTAAACCAGCCAAACGCGAGGCTTCCACGCGTCGATGGCCTGCTACCAGTTGATATTTTCCCTCCGCACCCTCCACGGGACGCACCAATATGGGCTGCAGCACGCCAGAAACCTTGATGGAGGCCACCAGGTCTTGGAGTTGCTGGGGATCAAACTTTTCACGCGGTTGGTGGGGATTGGAGGAGAGGTCATCGAGCGGGATCAGGGCAAAGCGTTCTGCCGAGGAGCCGTTCTGGCCGTCTGCTGGGATCAGAGCAACCGCGGAGGCGGAGGGGGGTGATTGGACACCCACAGGCGTTGTGATGAGGGATTTCAAACCGCGGCCTAAACGAGGACGATCTTTAACAGCCATGCGAGACTCCGTTCTCAAAAGAAATGTTTCAATGTTCTACGTGGAACATGTTTACCCCGGCACCCCACATGCGTCAATCTTTAGCCGTCAATTTTTCCAAATTTGTTCCACGTGGAACACCACACCCGACCGCTGCAACATTCTCATGCCACGTTTTTTACATGCAACTGCCCATCTGAATGCCCCCTGTCTCTCCAGACTTCGTAGTAGCCTCACCCCGTCAGCCACACCCGCGCCAACCGTCCTTGTGATTTCCACCCCGAACCCTGATACAGCCGCAACGCCACATCATTCGCATGATCCACCTGCAATACCGGCTTTTTCCCCTTCAGCCGAATGCGTCCCGCCAAGTCGGCGACAATCCGGCCGCCAAACCCATGCTTGCGAAACTCCGGGAACGTATACACCCCGCCAATTTCAATGATCTGAGCCAGTTCCAAATCAAATTTTGCCACCGCAACCACGTTTTGCTCGTGCTCAAATACAAAGACGCGGCCTGCATCCACCATCGCATCAATATCCGCGTCGAACGTCAGGCCCCGCTCCTCCATATACTGTCGGCGCCAGCGATTCAAAGTGGGACGATCCGGATCCCGTGCCAAACGTACCGCCGGCTCGCCCACCACCTGCACTAGGGGAGGCAAGTGCATCACCTCATTCACCAATTGTCGTGCTGGCGCTCGCTTGCCAACGTGCGGCAACAACAGCGGCACCATCCATTGAATCCCCTCAGCCCCGCCCGTCAGAAAATCAATAGCCACTTTATCCGTGGAGTCCACCTCCAGAAACCCGCTTAAGTCGTTATCAACAAAAGACTTAGAATCCAACGATCCCAGGGAACCTCGTGCACCTTCGCCGTTTTCGGCGTTCTGCCCCGAACCGGACGCGGTCGGACTTCCCCCCTTTTGAATGATATAGCCCGCAAATGCCCGCGCTGTTAATTCGTCCAATGCCAAGACATCCGCCCGATGCGCCTTCGGCACGTACAACATTGCCCCGGTCAAATGCCCACAATCTAATGTTGATATATTTATATCTACATTTCTACTGTTATTCACCACCGGCCCCGCCACGACCATGTGCAGATCACCGCGCTGCAACGGCGGCGTCTGGGCCAACCTCTCCCAGAAATGCGCGATCATCTCCATCACACCCCCGGATCGCTCATGCAAAAATGCGACCGCCGCCTGCAGTTTGTCTAGAGGAAGACGCACCACGCGAATCGGATGCAATCCTGCATCCACAGGTAAAACGGTCTGACTCACCGGTGGGGGACTCCGAACGATGCTTCCGCGACCATCCTGCCGGGCGGCATCGAACTCAACACTGCGCGCGATCCTCGCGGCCGGATCAAGTACGCCAATGTATCAGGCACGCCCGCTGTCGCCAAGTAGTTTCACGCCGTCCGCTTGTTCATATATTGCACGCCCTACAGCTTATCCCCCGGCGAGGCCGTCTTTACTTCATCGAGGCCGACGTAACCACCCATTCGCTCGATGTCTCCGGATTCTCTCCCTGTCGCGCATGACTGAAAATCAAATCTTGTCGCGTCGTCCGCGTCCCCACCCGTGCGGTGATCTCCGCCACGATCTGCGCCGGGGCCGCGACCTGTTTTAGGTCGATCGCCAAGACCCCTTGCGCCGCTTCAGGAATCGCAATCTCAAAATGGCCACTGGTGAAATGTGCGGACACCTTCTGCCGCGCCACATCCGCGCCCGCCAGTAGCAATGCCCGCATCTGCGTTTCGACCCGCACGTCACGCGTACGTTTCGCCTCCACCGCAAACAAGTGCGCCAGCGCCACCACCGCGGCCGAAATTAACACCAGCGTTGCCACCAGTACCACCGCCGATGCCCCACGTGATGAATGCCCGCGTGATCTCATGTCCCACCCCCGGCAACCATCCGCTGGCTGATAAAGCTAATGCGCTCCTTATTCGCCATACTCACTCGCACGAGCGCGCCATCCTGCGTGAATTTCATGCTCGGGATCTGCCGCCACACACGAGGTGCCGGTGTCGTGGCCGCGCCATCTTTCCCTGCTGCCGTCTCGCTACGGGTCAACGTCCCATCGTCTTGCTGATGCCAGGCAATCGCCCGTCCGCCCGCCTGTAAAACGAGCTCACTCTTTCCAGTCTGAATCACTTCTGCCCCCCAAACATCCTTCCGCAGCAAGCCTACCATCGCGTCGATTCGCTGAATGGAGTCCTGTCGCTTGGCGCTGTCGGTGCTGGTGCGAATGCTAGTCACCAGCAATTCTCCCAGCACCAGCGCCGCCGCCGCCAGAATAATCAGCGAAGCCAGCAGCTCCACAAACGTAAAACCGCGACGTGACGCCCGCCCGCGCGCACCTTCGCCGCGCCGGCCCACCCCCTTGACCAACATGAACCGTCTATTCTTCATCGTGACTCTCCCGGCAGCAGTGCCACAATCGCTTCTTTTTTGCCACCCACCATCGCCCGCACACGCACCCAGCGCATCCCCGCCGGTGCCGCGTCCGCCACGTTCTCCACTTGAACGTTTTCCCCCGCATCTGTGCCCAGCGTTTTCCCTGACCGTAGCGTCAACACAGCATCTTCACAGGCCCGCACTGCCGTCCGCCGCTCCGCCAGTATTTTCTCCTGATGATGCTGCTTGACGATCACCGCGCCCAGCATCATCAATAGGCCCAACCCAATGGTGAGTGTCACCAGCGATTCTCCCAGAAAGAATCCGTAGCGCGCTTGAGCTCCACCCGCCCGGTTGTCTCGTTGAATGTCCCCGCGAATTTTCACAGCGCGCCTCCCGTGTCAATGGACAGGCTCTTGATCAGCTCGACCAGCGGCAGAAAACACGCCACTACAAAACTGCCCACCAAAAGTGCCAGCATCAGCGTCATCGCCGGCTCGGCAAACGCCCGTACCATAATGCTGGTGCGGCTGAATTTCATACGGTAATGCACGGCCAAAAACTCCATCAACTGCGCGACTTCCTGGCTTGTTCCCCCGGTTCGCATCGTACGCAGAAACCCAATCATAATTGTCGGCATTCCCGCCACCTCCGCCGCGACGACAAAATCGCGGCCCCGATCCGTCTCCCGCTGCCATTCCTGAATTCTTCGCCGCAGGATCGGTGACGTAATCACGGCGGACGCGTCCCAAAAAAGATCGGACATCGTCCGCCCCCGCGCCAAGCCGTCGGCAAATATCTGGCAGACATCCCCCAGCTCCCGATCGCGCCTCATCGAACCCACTATCGGCAGCAGGTCACGTGCCGTGCCCATGATATACTTCCACCACCGTCCCGGAATCAGTGTCGGCCAGGTTGGCGCGATGAGCCGCCGCAACGCCCCCGCCAGATAACCAAACAACAGGAAGGCGAACAGCGGCAATATCAAAACCTTGCATAGGGATTCGCAAACCACGTGGAAATTCCCATCCAGAACTCCGTAATCGGCGGAAGTTTTCGAAGGTTATAGTCGAGAAAAATATCCTTAAACTTGGGCATGACGAAAACCAAAACAAACATCACAACCGTCGTCATCGCAATCAGTAGGGCAAACGCGTAACCGCGACTCATCGTTGTTTGATCCGTCGCTGTGGCTTCCTGGCGCTGAAGGTCGTCATTCACCAATCGCTCCAGCGCCAGCCACGGATTGCCCGTATGTTCAGCCGCTGCCACCAACGCCACCGCCCGCGCCGATATTTCCGGTGCTCTTATCCGCAAGGCCTCGCTTATCGTCGTGCCACTCAACAGCAAGTTGCGCACGTCAAGGATGCGCTGGCGGGCCCCATTTTTTTCGCTGAGTGCCGCCGCATATAGAAATGACGCCAACGGCAGATTCAGCCGAATGCCATGTTCGAGGTATCCCAGAATCAGTTGCGCCCGCCTCGCGCGGAATCCCCGCTGGATGGCCTCGGCAAAAGCCACTGCCAAATAGGCTATCGCAGGGGCCAGCACAAAACCTATGAACACCGAAAGAATCGAAGCCAGACACCCCGCACAGCTAAACAATGTCAGCGCCGCAGACCCCCAGATCACGGGGCTCCACAATCGACGCATCCATGTCGCGGGATACAGTTCGTCCTGCGCGCCATATCGACGTGCATAGGAGATAGAATCTTGATTTTCCTGGGTCATGCCATGCCTCACGGTTCGCCGGAAACAGATTGAATCAGCTTCACCAGCGGCAAGAATGTCCCCACGATCACCGTTCCGATGATCCCCGCGATTACCACCGTGAACAGCGGCGTCAGCACCACCGGCAGCACACGCAAGCGATGCTCCGCCTGCGCCTCAAACAACCGCGTCAACGTCGCCAGTGTACGCGAGAGATCGCCCGATTTTCCACCCAGATCAATCGCCGCCGGCACCGTCGCGGGAATCACCCCGCCACTCGGATAAAGCTCCAGACTGCGCCCGGTACTGATCCACTCGCCCAGCGACCGTCCCTCCCGCTGCAAGCGCGGTGAACCCACCGCCTCGCCCGCCAGCGCAATCGCCTGCGGCAAATCCATGCCCGCATCCACGCCCAACCGCAACGCATCACACCAGCGCGCCAGCAAACTCGTCCGTAGCACCGGCCCCACCAGGGGTATTGCACCTGTTACCTGCTCCCGCGCCGCCCGCCCCTCCTGCGTGACCGTGCCCAAAACAATCAGCAAAATTCCCAGCACCACCAAGACCGCCAGGAGTATACCGATGCCCGCGGCATGATCGCCCACCCACAACAACCCCTCGGTCAGCAGGGGCAACGATGTGTTGAAGTCGAGAAAAATCTGTTTGAACTCCAGCAGAATCTTCGTAAGGATCAACCCCACTACCAGCACCAAGGTCGTCAGCACCGCCGCCGGATACGCCAACGTACGCCACAGCATCTGCCGCAAACGCGCCACCAGTTCCATGTGCTGCCCGATGTTCAGCAGTAATCCCGGCAGATTTCCCGCCTTCACACCTGCTGCCACAATGCGCGCATACAGCGGGGGAAATCGTCGCTCTTGTCGGGCAAACGCCTGCTCAATAGAAGCGCCCCTCTCCAGATCCGCCGCCACGTCGTTCGCCGCTGCGGCCAGCCGCCCGCTGCGTACGTCCGCGGCAATCAGCCGCAAACCCTGCTCCATCGGCAATCCTGCAGAAGCCAGATGCGCCAATTGATGATTGAACAGCAGAAAATCATCTTTGCTCAACGCCACCGGCATTTGCCGAACCTGCGCGGCGCTCGCCGCCTCCAGGCGCGTCACCACCAGCCCCAGGACCCCCAACTTCCCCTGCGCATCATCTACGGATACGGCGTCGATTGCCCCGCTGATGGTCTGACCCAGCCGCGTCTGCGCTTCATAAATAAACTGGTTTCCATCCGCCATCATGTAATCCTCTCGCTGAATAACTCCCGCGTGTCATGGTCTGATGGCCTGGCCCACCCTGCGGCCGGTCGCTTGCTTACCCGCCGCTTGATTCCTCATGCATGCCCAACACTCGCGCCACTTCCGAAGAGTCCGTGACTCCCCGGGCCACCAGCGCACGCGCCACGTCCATCATCCTAACATGCGATGGTTGAATAGCAATAAATTTTTGCAGGGCGGCATCATCCCCCCGCTGTAGAATCGCACCGCGCAACCGCTCTTCCATCCGCGCCACCTCCGCCACGGGCACCCGCCCGCGATACACGCCCGGCTTATCACCATCGCACTTTCGCAGTAGTCGCTGCGACAACACCCCCCACACACTGCTGGTTAATTGATACGGCTCCAGGCCCATTTCCAGCAATCGCGCAATCGCTCCACCGGGGCTTCCCGCATGCAGCGTGCAAATCAAACGATGTCCCGAAAGCGCCGCCTGCACTGCAATGCTCGCCGTTTGCGCATCTCGGATCTCGCCCAACATCAGCACCTGCGGGTCGTGCCGCAAAATACTCCGCAACGCCAAATCGTAATCCACGCGGTTCCCCGCAGCCGTCGTCGAAACTTCTATCTGCGTCACCCCCGTCAAAATCCGCTCCACCGGGTCCTCAATGCTGATGATGCTCAACCCCGGCTCCACGCGCGCGATATACTCCAGCAGCGCATAAATCGTCGTCGTCTTCCCGCTCCCCGCCGGCCCCGTGATGATTAACATCCCCGTATCCGTACGCGCAAACGCCTGCAAGGTCGCCAGCACGTTCGCAGAAAGCCCCAGGTCGTCCAGCCGCCGCGGCTGCAGCAACTCTGCCGGCAATCGCACCACCGCCCGCAACCCCCGCGCCACAGGTATCACCGCCAGTCGCAAATCCAACGCCGCTCCGCCCGCCCGCTCCACGCGCACGCGCCCCTCCTGCGGCAAATCCAACTTGTAAGTCAGCAACTGCGCCATCACCATCAAACGCAAGGCCAACGCCCGCCCCACATCCGTCGGCACCGTATCCACCGATTGCAGCAACCCGTCAATTCGAAAACGTATCTCGTACCCATTATCCGCCGGCTCAAAATGCACATCCGACGCCCCCGCATCCACCGCGCGCAGCAACAAAGAATCCACCAGCGGCCGCGCATCAAAAGAAGAAGTGTCTGTTGCCATCCCTTCATCCTACCGCTCCCACCCGCTTGCCGCACGAAAACCGTCCCGCCCCTGTATACTCCCCACAATTGCGCGCTCGCCCTATATAAGGATGGCTCTCTCATGATCGCCGTTGTCCAACGCGTTACCCACGCCCAGGTCACCGTCGCCGGCGAAATCGTCGGCCGCATCAACGCCGGCCTCGTGGCCCTCGTCGCCATCTGCGCCGAAGATACCGACGCCGATACCCGCTGGATGGCCGGCAAACTCGCCACTCTCCGCATCTTCCGCCACGGCGATAAATACTTCGATCATGACGTCGCCCAAATTGGCGGCACCATTTTGCTCATCAGCAATTTCACCGTCGCCGCCGAGACCGCCACCGGACGTCGCCCTTCACTCAGCCCCGCCGCCCCGCCCGAAAAAGCCCGCGTTCTCTTCGATCAACTCGTCCTCGCCACCCGCGCCCTCAACATCCCCGTCGAAACCGGACGCTTCCAGGCCGAGATGCTTGTCGACCTGCAGAACGACGGCCCCGTAACCATGATCGTCGATAGCCGAAGCCATTGACGCCTGTCACGCCTGCAGCAATTCCACCGGTGCCAGCAACTGCTGATCAAAAACCGCCTGCAGCAAAATCCCGCACGCGCCCATCGCCACTGCCCGATCGCCCAGCCGCGAAATCAATAGTTTCCGGCAGGAGTGTTTCCACGCGTGCTTGTCGATGCGCACCTGCACAGCCAGCATGAAGTGCTCACGGGCTGCCACCAAAGGCCCACATAAAACAATCAAGCTCGGGTTGAACAAGTCCACCAGATTCGCCATGCCGATGCCCAGATATTTTCCCATCCGCTCAAAGGCATACTTCGCCGCCAAATCCCCGCCAGCCGCGGCCGCAATCAACTCCGTCACAGTCGGCGCACGCGTCGCCAGTATTCCCGCCAATTCTGGAGAGGTTTCTTCCGGTCGCGATTTCACCCCTTCCACCAACGCCGACGTCGAAGCATATGACTCGATGCAACCACGGTCGCCGCACGCACACGCCGGGCCTTCTGGATCAATCGTCATATGCCCAAACTCGCCGGCCAATTCCTGCGATCCCCGATACACCTCGCCGTTCAATAAAATGCCCATCCCCACGCCCTCCGCCAGATTCACACACAACACATCCTCGGCCGCGCCCGCCTCGCCAAACCACCGCTCCGCCAAGGCCAAACAATTCGGATCATGCTCCAGCAACACCGGCGCACTGATGCGCCTCTGAATATGATCCCGCACCGCCACATTTTTCCACCCCGGCATGCGGGGTGCAAACCGCATTACGCCCGTCCGCACATCAATCGCCCCCTGGGCCGCAATCCCCACACCCAAACACATCCGCCCGCGCACGGCAGTGTCATCCAGCGCCCGTTGCAACATGTTGCTCGCCAGATCCAGCGTCTCATTCGCCGGCGCACCCATGTCGTAATCGCGTTGCTCATAGCACAGCGTCTCCCCCGCCAGGTTTAGCGCAATGACCTTCAACGTGTGCGGTGCCAGATCCACCCCCACCAACGCATGACTCGACGGATTGATCGCCAACTTCACCGGCTTCCTGCCGGACTTGGTCACCGCCGCCCCCTCCTCCCGGATCAAATTTCGATTCAGCAACTCCCGCGTCGTGTTCGTAATCGTCCCCCAAGACAGACCCGTCATCTGCTGCAGATCCGTCCGCGAAACCGACCCACGTTCCTTAATCGTCCGAAGAATGTTGAGTACGCTCAAAGAAGCCATAACCATCTCTTCCTGTTTAAGCCTGTTTATGCGACTGTTACTCCAGTCTCACGTCCATGCTTTTTCCGCCTCTGCGATGTTCATCGACCTCCCCACATCTTGGCTTAACCGCTGAGATAATTGGTTTACCACGCTTTTTGCCGGTTATCAGACGCCACCACGCCCCATAACGCGCCACCCCGTCACTCTGGGTAATTCACCCTCAAACGAACACGCTCGGCACAACATACGCCGTCCGCAAAACCCGATCCGTCACCCCCGTCACCTGCGCCAACAACAACGCCATCGCCTTCCGCAGCGCCCCCATATCCCCCGCACGCTCCGGCGGGCTCGCCAGCAACTCCCGCGGTCCCGGCAAGCGCGCCAGCGCCATCACAATTTTCGCCGGTACCAGCATCGTTGGCCCCGTCTGCACACACTCCCCGCAAATAATCCCGCCCGCGCGCGCATTAAACTTCACCTCCGCCCCTCCACCTCCTCCGCCTTCCCAACCCGCTAACCCCAACTCCTTGCCGCACACCACGCACGCTTCCAACTGCGGCCCATACCCCGCCGAAATCAACGCGCTCTTCACATACGCCACGAGCCCCCGCGCGCGCTGCTCGGTCCCCAGCAACTCAAACGCCGCCTCGCACTCATCAAACAATTCCGGATGCGGATCGTGCGGGTGCTGTAGCAGCAACGTCACTTCTGCCGCCACCAGCGCCGCATTCAACGCCGCCAAATTCCCCCGCAACACCTTGCGATGATCCGTCAATTCCCACTCCGCCAGCGTCCCCAACTCCGCCGTCTGCTTCGCCGGCACAAATACCACCTCGCCCGCCGTCAGCAAATCCAGCGGCCCGCTCACCACCCCCTTCTTGCTCGCCCGCTTCGAACCCTTGGCAATCATCGGCACCACGCCGTGCTCACGCGTCAACATCACCACGATCTGCGACGTTTCCGAAAAATCCGTCACCCGCAAAACAATCGCCACGTCGCTCACGTAATTCGCCATCGCCGCAGTATAAACCATCCCTCCACTTCATTCGTGCCTCCGCCCATTCGTGGTTCACTATTGCAGCGCCCTGCTCAATATCCACTCCAACCTCACTCCGAGTTGCGCCGGGGCAAAAAATGTTTTCTTGGTCCGGCCCCCCAACATCCAAGCCAAAATCTCAAATTCCACTTCGTAAGCTCGCCCCCACTTGCCCCCCACGCACAAATCCACACAATGCAACAGTCTCTTTTTCTCTGGAGTCCCGATCATGAATATCTGCATCATCGGCGGTGCCGGCTACATCGGCTCACACGCCACCAAACTCCTCGTCGAACGCGGCCACTCCGTCACCGTCATCGACAACCTCACCAACGGCCACCCCGCCGCCGTCAACCCCCAGGCCAAGCTCTTCATCGCCGATCTCGCCAACACCGCCGGCATCATCGACATCTTCCAAAAACAAAAAGTCGAAGCCATCATGCACTTCGCCGCCTCCGCCTACGTCGGCGAATCCGTCACCGACCCCCGCAAGTACTACCGCAACAACGTCTCCAACACCGTCTCCATGCTCGACGCCATGCACGCCACCGGCATCAAAAAACTCGTCTTCTCCTCCACCTGCGCCACCTATGGCATGCCCGAACACATGCCCATCACCGAAGACCTCCCGCAAAAACCCATCAACCCTTACGGCGCTTCCAAACTCTTCGTCGAACGCATCCTCCTTGACACCGCCGCCGCCGAAGGCCTCGCCTTCGCCGCACCCCGCTACTTCAACGTCGCCGGCTGCGCCCCTGATGGCGCCATCGGCGAAGACCACCGCCCCGAAACCCACATCATCCCCGTCCTCCTCCAGGTCGCCCTCGGCCAACGCACCCACATCGACCTCTTCGGCACAGACTACCCTACCAAGGACGGCACCTGTATCCGCGACTACATTCACGTCTGGGACCTCGTCGAAGCCCACCTCGTCCTCCTCGAAAATCTGAAACCCGGCAAAGGCCTCTTCTACAACCTCGGCACCGGCCAGGGCAATTCCAACCGCGAAATCATCGAATCCGTCCAGCGCGTCACCGGCAAAAAAATCCCCGTCAAAGAAGCGCCCCGCCGCGCCGGCGACCCGCCCGAACTCTTTGCCGCACCCACCAAAATCAAAAATGAACTCGGCTGGTCCGCCAAATTCACCAACCTCGACGAAATCGTAAAAACCGCCTGGACCTGGTTCGCCAAACACCCCCACGGCTACGGCACGTGATCACCGCCCACAATAAAAATCCCACGCAAGGTCCGTTTAGCCCCGGCTCGCGAGCCGGCGCCTTTTAATCCTCACCCCTCTCTCCTCCCGCTCCACACAATTATAAAAGCCTCCACCTCCCCCCGCGGTTATAATCGTACCGCCCACTCAACTCGGAGCCCGCTCATGCTCCCCAAAAATATCCTCCCCACACTCCTCATCGCTCTCCCACTGGCTGCCCTCGCTTTCGCCAACTGCGGCATCGTTGCACTGCCCATCGCCGGCCCCAACGTCATCGCCAAAAACGCCAAGACTCTCGCCCTCCACGACGAACTCCTGGCCCTCCGCCCCTAAAAACTCCGCGGCAACTCCTTCCGCTCCTTGCGCTTCTCCCATTCCATTATGTACAACGCCAGCGCCCTCCCCACATCTCGTCCCAACCCCCGCGCACCCTCGGCCGTCACCACCTTCCCGCCTGCCAACCCGTACGAACCCTCCAGCGTCGCTCCCAACCCCTTCACCACGTTCTCCCGCATAAACCGCCCGCACGTCGGCCCATTCCCGCTGTTCCACTCCTTCCCAAACGGAAACGTACTCTTCGCCGAAAATTTCAACTCCCCCGTCTGCGTCGCAGCCAAAAGGTCCGTCAATTTCCTCAGCTCCACATCCATCGGTGCCGACGACCCGACGAAAACATTCGTCTCGTTCTGCCCATTCCGAATCCACGGACAATGCACATCCACACTCACCACACCCTCCCCGCGCCATCCAAACACGGCCTCCTGAATCGCCCGCACACTTGCGTAAATCGGCCGATGCGTCCAATCCCGATTGTGATCGTGTGGCCTGCGAACTTTCCCCTGCTCCCCCTTCTCCACCCCATCCTTATCCACGAAAGGCACCGCCCGCAAATCCACATGTTCCCGCAGAAATATCCCCGTCGCCTCATCGCTCAACGCGTGCTCAAAAATCCCTTCGATCACAAAATTCGCCATCGCCTCGCAAGCGTGGGTCCGCGCCGTCCGCGGCACAAAATATCTCCCCGACTTCCCTGCCAACGTCAGCAACTCCACCTCTCGCCCCTCCTCCGACCGGCACAAAATACTCCGCTCGATCGCTGGATGCTCCGCCAGAAACGTGTCCAGATTCCGCTGCACATACGGAACCGACAGACAAACATACGCCTCATCCACTTCCCCAAACTCATGCTCAAAACCCCACGCCTCCCCAAAACGCTCCACGCGCTCACGCCCCAGCCACCCCCATGCCCGCCCAACCACACACAACGCCGGCCCCATCGCCGTAAACACATCCCCGTCCGAAAAAACAAATCGCATCCGCCGCCCCGCGCAGCCCCGTATCCGAAACTGCCAGTAAAACCACCACTCCGAACATTCCCCCCGTTCCTGCCGCAACTGCACCGTATCCCCCTCCATCTTCTCCACCACGATATTCCCTCCCGCAAATTCTCGATCGATCACCACGTCACTCATCGCCGACTCCTTTGCATCAGCCCCCGAGGTGTTTATCCCCACACTCTACGCCGCCCACCTCTCCACGCAATCGCCGCGCCCCAGCCCCACCTACCACCCGAAAATAAAAAATTAAAATTCTTTCCATTTTTTGTTATCAACCTGCCGAACCTCGCCGATGAAATAAGTGCCGTTGACCTGCTCAGCAATCTGCTTTTCACGGGCCTTGTGCCTACTGTTGAATTGAGAGCACCGCGTCACGGCATTTTTTATTTTTGCGTCTCCCGCCGTATAGTTGCCCACATGGCTAGCTCCCAACCCATTTCCAACACCCCCTCCTTCTCCCGCTCCGCTCCCGCACGCCTCGACGTCCTCGGCGGACTCGGCGCGCAAGCCGGCGGCACCGTCGCCCAGATGGCCCTCCCACGCCGCGCCACCGTTACCGTACATTCCCTCAACCAACCGTTCCTCCATATCGAATCCGCGCAAATCGCCCCGCCACTGGGCCAGCCCCGCGCCGAAATCCCCCTCGCCGCCCTCTTCCGCTCTTCCGATCACGCCCTCATCCCCCCGCGCGATCTCGCGGCCCTCCTCCCGCCTCCCTTCGCCTGGGCCTCACCCGTTCTCGCCCTCTGGTACACCCTCCACCAACTTCACCCGCACGTGCGCAATGCCCATCCCCTGGGCATGTCCATCTCTATTGATTCCGCCATCCCCCTCGGTGCCGGCCAAGCCAGCTCCACCGCCCTCCTCACCGCCGCCCTCCTCGCCCTCTGCGACGCCTTCAAACTCAAACTCGAACCCCTCGACTGCGCCCTCCTCGTCCACCGCGCCGAGTCCCTTGCCCTCCGCGGCACCGGCCACGTCATCGACGCCCTCACGTGCCTCCTCGCCGAAGAACCCGCGCCCGATGCTGCCCACGCCCAAAACCTGCCTCCCAAACTCCTTCGCTACACCGCCCAGCCCCACACCCTCGTCGGCCACGTCATCCTCCCCAATGACATCCGCATCATGGCCCTCGACACCGGCGTCCGCTATTCCTCCGCCCACCAAACTCTCGAATCCCTCCGCCTCGCCTCCGCCATGGGCCTTCGCATCCTCGAAACCATCTACCGCGACCTCGGCCAACGCCACACGCCCCTCCACGGCTACCTCACCAACACCTCGCCCCTCCTCTATCGCCAATACTTCCGCTCCCTCCTCCCACGCCGCATGCGCGGCCGAGACTTCTCCCGCACCTACGGCGATCTCCCTGAACGCGCCGGCATCCTCGAACCGGAAAAACTCTACCGCGTCCGCACCGCCGTCGATCACCTCATCACCGAACACCAGCACGCCGAGCAATTCCTCCAGGCCATGGAAGAACTCTCCGAAAATCGCAACAAACTCCGCGGCCCCCCGCGCGAACGCGTCCTCGCCCGCGCCGGACGCCTCGCCCTCGCCAGCCACCACTCCTATCGCCTTCGCCTCGAACTCTCCTGCCCCGAAGCCGACTGGCTCGTCGACCATCTCACCGACCCTCTCGCCGGCGGACCCGACAAAGGCATCTACGGCGCACGCATCACCGGCTGCGGCGGCGGCGGCACCGTCATGGTCCTCCTCAACCGCTCCAGCATCGCCAACGACGTCCTACTCGACGCCTACAATGCCTATCATCACATGACCGGTTCCCCCATCCACATCACCGAAGCCGGTGCCCCCGCCTCCGCCGGCGCACTCCGCGAATGACCCCCCCCCATCCCCTACGGCATCTCCTCCAGAACCCCCTTCGCCGCATCCAACTGAAACCGCACACTCCGCATCTTGGCCTCCGGCACCTTCAACGGCGCCTTTACCTCCCGCCCATCCATCAACTTCAACGATACTTCATACTCCCCATGAAACGCCCGCGTCCGCAGCATCCCATCCAACCCCAACGGCCGCGCCACCGAGGTGTGCCACTTCTTGTTCCACAAATCCTGCAACGCATAAAACGTCTTCCGCGGATTCATGTCCGCATCCAGCAGCCCCGCGCTCCCGCCCCAGCCTTGCGCCGGCAACCCCCACAGATTCACCATCTCCACCGACGGATGCGAAAAACACACGCTCAAATAACGCTCCAAAAACTCCCCCCGCAAATCCTCCGTCCACGGCGTCCCCTTCTCGTTCCGTGCCCGCGCCTTCATCAGTCCCCCCACAATGTCCGTCCCCAACGGCAGCAACAACTCCGACACATGCACCCGCACCCCCTCCTTCGCAAACGCATCCAACACCTCATACATATCCCGCGGATCCGTCCAACATCCCACCGGATAATGCCCGTGCATTGAAAAAAAGTCCGGCGTCACTCCCTTCTGCTTCAACGCTCGCAGTGTGTCCAATCCGCTGAACATTTCCCCGTAGCGCCCCTTGCCGATCTTGTCCGAATAAAACCGCGTACACTCGCTGATCCCCAACTTCACCCCCGGATAATTCCGCCAGAACTCCTCGAACAACTCCGGCGCTTGATCGATCAATACATTGGCGTTCGTCACCTGCCAAAACGCAATCCGCCCCTGGTATCGCGCCATCAACTCCCGCGCATGGTCCGGATAACGCCGCGCATGCTCCGCGGGATTCCTCCGCAAAAACTGCGGCGTCAATCCCGCTAAATAATGAAACTCCAAAGCAATCCCCCGCTCGTTCGCATACTCCACATACTGATCCAGATCGCTGTAATCCCGCTCCCCGTCCGTCGGTTCCGTGTACATCCACTTGCCCGAAAACGGAATCATCGACGCCGTAAACAACTGCGGAAAAAGCTCCAGCTCCCGCGCCGTCACCGGCGGCGGCTTCTGGTCTCCCAAGGAGCTCTTCGTGTTCGGCTCAAAAAAAGACAGCGACGCCCCAAACAAAAACGCATGCCGCTTCTGCTCCAACGCCATCACCAGGTCCTGCACCGGACGCCCCTCCATATCCACCACCTGGATCGCCACCTCCGCCTTCCGGTTCTTCTCAATGTTCTCCTGCACCGTCGTCTGGTAGAACCGCTCCGCCTTCACCCACACCGACGCATTCCCCCCCGGCGGCATCGATGACAGCAACCCCGCCTGTGAAATACGCGGCAAATACACCGTCCAATCCTGGTTGCTGTACACCATCTCCAGCGCCCGCCGACTCCCCTCGTCCTTGGGTGTCGGCAACAATAAATGCGTCGCCTTCCCCCTCTTTGCCGCCTCGATCAATCGATCATCATCCAAACTCGCGAGCGACAGTCCCCGCGCTATGAGCCGCGATCCATCCGGTGACATCACGATCTCCGGCTCAATTGCCGACAACGCCTCCCACCACTTCTTCCCAAACTCCGCCGAAAAATAAAGCTGCGTCCCGTCCCGCCAGTTGCTCACCATCGATCGCACCGCGTAAATCCGTAGATTCGCCACATTCGATGGCGCCATGATCACCGCATCCTTCGGCGTCGACCGCTCCATCCAACGCTGCGCCGCGATCAATCCAGTTCCCGCCTCCTCCGCAAATTGCCGCTGGAACAATTCCCAGAATCCAGCCCCCGCGATGATCACGCACCCCCCGATCACCACCAGCTTGAGCGCCCGCGCTTTCACAAATCTCCACCCCAACGCCGCCACTCCCGCCGTCCCCAGCGCCAACCACAACGTCCGATCCGTCAACCATAGCTGCGGCCACAAACTCACCTCCGGCGAAATCACCGGCAACGGAAACTGTATTTTCACATGGGCCGCCACCACCACCACCAACGCCCCCGTCCCGATCACGCCCTGCCACCACGACAGCCGCCCCGTCACCAGCGCCACCCCCGTCACCACCACCAGCGCCAGCGGTAACGCCGGCAACAACGACGGTTCCCCTATCGCCCCCAGCACCATCACCCCGCTCAATAATTCCAGCACCCGCGGCGCCCACGCCAACAGCTCCCGCCGCGGCAACATCCGAATCGCCTGCGTCGCCGCATGAACGATATGAATGAACATCAGTATCATCAGCAGGCGCGACGCCCGAAACGGCTGCAACCGCACCATCCACGCATTCGGATAGATGTCCGTAAATAAATACCCCGCCGCAAATAACCCCAACACCGCCAACGTCATCCACCGTGTGATCCGCATCGTCCGGCTCGTCACCCGAAAACTCCACGACAAAACAAATAACGCCAGCATCACCACAAATCGCGGAATCGTCGGATCACCCACCACCCACCACGTCGACGCAAATGAATGATCGCCCGATCGCACCCGCATCAAATTCATCCATTCCCCATCAAATACCTGCCGCACCGCAAACATCATCACCAGCGTCGGCAGCCCGCACCCCGCCGCAATCAACAACCCCATCACCCCGCGCCTCGCTGTCCGCGTCCATCGCTCCTCACCCCAATCCGCCAGCAGCGCCGCCGTCATCATCGCCAGTACATATCCCGCCGTCAGCGCATGAATATTCAGCAGCAACCCCGCCAGCGCAAACGCCCACAGCGTCCGCCGCGCATAAAAAAGCGCCAGCGCCAAAAGCGCGGGCCCAAAAACCGCATATGTGTGCGTGAACCCCGTCGAATACAGCGTATCACCGGCCAGCGCCCGATGATGCCCCGCCGTCAGCACCAACACCGTGGTGATGGCCGTAAAATGACTGTGCGTGATCGTTCGCGCCAAAACATACGCGGATACTAGCGTCGCAAACGTCGTCAAAATGTGCAGCATCAAATAGAGCGGCTCCAGATCCGACACCGCCAGCAGCGGCGCCAGCATCCGAAAAAACGACGTCGCATACGTCGCCTCCGTCGTCTGCACCATCTCATCCCCCGCAAACAATCCCGGATCCGCCGCATGACGCAAAAACGCCACCTGGATCGCCTGATTCCCCACCCCCAACTGATACCCGCTCCACACAATCTGCGCCACCGCCAATAACGCACACAACGCCACCCCGAGTGCCCACGGCGTACGCGTAAACCCCCGCGCCGCTTCCGCTATCCACGGTTCCTCAGAAATTTCAACCTTCGTCGCGCTCGTCACAACTCTCAACTTGAACTAATCCGCGTTCTCGTGCGTTATAGTACAACGAGTGAACTATGCGAAGACATGCACGCCTTCCCGCAATTTTCGCGATCGCCCTCACCGCGCTCGCCGGCTTCGCCGCGCTCCGCGCCGGCGGCATCCGCTCCCTCTCCCCCGAATCCGCCAATGTCGCCGACCTCGAACGCACCATCACCGACGGCCATGCCTCCGCCGAAACTTGGCAAAACTACGGTGACGCCCTCCGCCTCGCCCAGCGCCCCCAACACGCCATTGAAGCCTATCTCCGCGCTCTCGCCCTCCAGCCAGACCGCCGCGAAGCCCGCCTCGCCGCCGCCATCACCCTCGCGCAAGCCAACGCCCCCGCCCGCACCTTCGACCCCTGTTTCGCCTTCCTGAATGACTCCCTCATCCACGACGCCAAACTCACCGTCGACCTCCTCGAACGCCAGGAACTCGCCCCTCTCCGCACCGACCCACGCTACGAACCTCTCCTGCAGAACGCCCGCGCCCAAGCCGCCGACTGATCGTTCTCCATCCCCGCAAAACTTGACCGCACCCCCCGCTGTCGGGTACGTTAGTCATTGAACCACGGGGGTATAGCTCAGTTGGGAGAGCGTCTCGATGGCATCGAGAAGGTCGCAGGTTCGAGCCCTGTTACCTCCATGTGGAACAAAAGCCCGCGACCATCACTGGTCGCGGGCTTTCTTGTTATTGTGCCCTGACCTGATCGCCCGCCTTGCCATGCGAAGACCTCTTGAACGAAAGACATCTGCATTATGATATCTCGGTCACGAATCGCGCTTTCCCCCACCCTCACCGTCTTCCTCTGCGTGCTGTTTCTCGTATGCGCCGCCGGATGCTCCTCGTCAACGCCCCCTCCCTCCCCTTTCGACAACCTCACCTTCACCGTCCATGATCCCCAATTCGCCCGCACCGTCGGACAACTCCTCGGCCCGCCCCTCACCCCCGGCAACTCCGTCACCACCCTCGTCAACGGCGATGAATTCTTCCCCGCCATGCTCCAGGCCATCGCCTCAGCCCAAAAAACCATCACCATAGAAACCTACCTCTACTGGTCCGGCGACATCGGCCAGCAGTTCGCCGACGCACTCGCTGAACGTGCTCGCGCCGGCGTCAAGGTCCACGTCCTCGTCGATTGGTTCGGAACCCACTGCTGGATGGTTAATCGCGGCTCGAACAATGAGAATTATTTCCGCCAACTCCGCGCCGCCGGTGCCCAAGTCGCCGCCTATCACCCGTTCAATCTCGGCGATCCCGCCACTTGGGCACACCTCAACCTCCGCACCCATCGCAAAATCCTCGTCATCGACGGCCACCTCGGATTCATCGGCGGTGCCGGCATTGCCGACGAATGGTCGCAAAACGCGCAAGATCCCGCCCATCGACGCGATACCCACTACCGCGTCGAAGGCCCTGTCGTCGCCCAAATGCAGTCCGCCTTCATCGAAGAATGGCTCGAATCCGCCGGCCAAGTGCTCACCGGGGATGACTACTTCCCCCAGCTTCACCCCGTCGGCAACCAGTCGGCACATATTTTCAAAAGCTCCTCCACCACCGGCCCCCTGAACATGCACATGATGATGCTCTTGTCGATCGCCGCCGCCGGCAAAAATATCCGCATCGAAAGCGCCTACTTCATCCCCGACCCCCTCGCCGAAAAAGCCCTCCTCGACGCCCGCCGTCGCGGCGTACACATCGAAATTATCGTCCCCGGACCCCATACCGATGCCCCCATCTTGCGCCATCTTTCACGCAACCGCTGGGGCAGCCTCCTCCACGCCGGCATTGAAATCTACGAGTACCAGCCCACCATGCTCCACAGCAAACTCCTCATCGTTGACGATATGTGGGTCTCCGTAGGCTCTGCCAACTTCGACAACCGCTCCTTCCGCATCAATACCGAAGCCAACCTCAACGTCCTCGACTCCCACTTTGCCGCCGAGCAATCCGCACTCTTTGAAAAAGATAAAGCCAAATCCCGCCGCATCACCCTGAAAGAATGGAACAAACGCTCCCCCCTCGAACGCCTCCGCGGCGGCCTGATGGAACCCTGGCGCTCTGAAATGTAAAAACCAAACTCCCCCGGCAAACCATTGCCCTGCCCCGTCACCACCTCGGCCTCCCCGTCTCCCCCATGAGCGCCCGCACCAACGTGGAATGAGCGCCCCCTTCGCGCAGTTGTCACGAGGCTTTATCTGGGCCCACTCCGTTACCGTAGGCGTCCCGCCTCAACTCAAATTCACCGGCATCACCACATACAAAAACCCGGGCCCGCTCTTCAGCAACCCCGGCTTGTTCGGCGTCTTCATCTCAAACGTCACCACCTCGCTGTCCGCCACCTTCAACGCATCCATCAGATACGTCGGATTAAATCCAATCTCGATCGCTTCGCCCGCATACTCCACCGGCAAGTCAATCTTCGCTTCGCCCATCTCCGGCGCCCGCGACGAAATCGACAGCGTACCGCTCCCAAACGACAACCGCACCCCCTTTGATTCCTCGTTCGTCAGCAACGACGCACGACGCACCGCCGACAAAAAACGCTCCCGGTTCAACGACACCTTCTTGTCCGAATCCTTCGGAATCACATCCCCGTAAGGCGGAAAAGTCCCCTCCACCAACGAGCACGACATCGTCGCCGTCACCCCGCCCGCCTCTGACGACACTTGCACAAACAGCTTGTTCTCCTTGAACTGCATCGCCACCGTCTGCTCCGGATCCGTCAGCAGCTTCTCAATCAAATTGATCGCCTTGATCGGCACCACCGCCGAAATATCCTTCCCCTCCGCACTCACGTCATCCTTCGTCTGCGCCAGCCGATGCCCATCCGTCGCCACCAGCGAAATCTTCTTCCCCTTACGCTCAAACAACACTCCGTTGATCGCGTACCGCGTCATCTCCCGCGCTGCCGCAAACCGCGTCCGATCCAACAACTGCCGCATCGCCCCCGCAGACAACGTGAAATCCGGCTCCCCCTCAAATGATGTGATCGGCGGATATTCCTCCGCGTTGTAACCAAATACCTTGTAGTGCGCATCCGATCCCTTGATCGCCGTCGCATCCCCCGTCGTCTCCAGCGTCAACGTGTCATCCGGCGAATTGTTCACGATCTCCGACAACTTCCCTGCCGGTATCAACGCCACCCCCGCCGCTGCAATGTCCACCTGCGTCAGCGTGTACTGCAGCGCCAGCTCCATGTCCGTCGCCACAATCGACAGCGTCTTGTCGGCCCCCGTCGACGCCACCAGCTTCACGCACGTCAACACCGGCTTCGGCGTCCGCGTCAAAACCACCGACGACGCCAAACCCAATGCTTCTACAAGAGCGGCACGATTCACAAGCAGTTTCATAACATTTGCCTTTGACTAAATTCACCAGGAAAGTGACCCGCGCAGAATATTTCCCACGCGACCGGAATGGTACCCCAACTCCACCCCGTTGTTAAGTAAACTCTGCGCCCGGCACCTCCGCCACCAACACCTCTTTCGCCGACGCCCCACCCTCCGCGCCCTTCTCCACCGCCACGCCCGCCGTCCCCGCGCCCACCACCGTCCCGCACTCCGGGCACCGCCCCGTCGTGATCCGAAACAAATTGTATCCGCACGTCGGACACCGCGGCTCCGTAATCACAATTTGAAACTGCAGCCGGCACGCCCCGCATGCCGATTCCCCTGCACCCACCACCTCCGCCGATCCACACCGCGGACACGTCAACGCCACCTTCGTAAACTCATGCGGCGGCGGTGGGGGGGCCATCTCGCTCCGCCGATTAAATATCACCAGCAGCAGCAATCCCATCGACGCCAGCGCCAGCAGCACCACCATCACCCCAAAAATATTCACCATCACCCGCTCCACCCCCCCTGCGGCTTGAACACAACCAGCACCACAATCCCCAGCATCATCGTCCCACCTACCCCCCAACCCCCCACAATCACCACATACTTCACCCAGTCCAGCGCTCGCCGCATCTGCGCCATCAACCCCAGGTTCGTATGCGCCAGCGTCAACGTCGGCAGCAGCGTCACCGCAATCGCCACCACCAGAAAATCCTCCGTCCACGGCATCCGCGAATAATCACTCGTCCACAGCATCGCCCATGAAAATCCCATCGCCAGACAACCCACCGCCACCCCTGGCCACCTGAAATGCCGCCGATCCCCGCTCCCCGCATTCACCAGCAGCAACGATATCGCCGCCCCAATCCCATACAAAATCAGCGCCGACAACAAAAACGCCTCCCCCAACCGCCCGTCCCCCATCCCAAGCGCCGCTCCCAACATCGCCAGCACATACCCGCACCCCGCAAAACCCACAAAACCCCACACCGCCACCCGCGCCCACCGAAAACTCGCCAGCAAAAGCGCCACCGTCGCCGGTATCCCCATCAGCGCCGTCATCCCCAACCCTATCGCGACCGCGCCCGTCAGTCGGTAACTTGAATACCAGTACGTAATCTCCAAAATCGCCAGCCCAACCTCCAGCATCCATCCCCAAATCACCACCCCGCTCCCCACCACCGCCGCCAACCGAAACCGCGGCTTCCCGATCAACCACACCAGCGGCGATACCGCCACCCCGCAAATCAACGTCACAATCCCCACGATCGCCGAAAACTCCAGCCCCCGGTCGCCGCTGCTCAACACAATCGCCGCCGCACACCCAACCCCCGCCAGTCCCAGCATCACAAACAACACCCCCAACAATATCCGGCGTAGCGACATGCAGCAGACCTCTCGCGAAAAACCTCACCATCTCGCCGAATCGTACCACACCCACACCCACACCTCCACCGTCGTCCCGCACCCACACCTCCCGCCCCCCCAACGGCTCAATTCACCGTCATCATCGCCGTCGATCCACCCAAATACTTCGCGATAACATCCGGCTGCGCCTTGATATACCCCGACCCCGCCGCCGGATTCCATGTCGAGTTCGTCGGCATCCACATCGACGGATCCGATCCATCCAAATCGCTCCGGGTCTCCACATGCCCGTCAAAAAAGGCCAGGTTAAAACGATAGGAATTCGCCACGCTCCCCTTCGATCCCGTCCCATGACGAAAGCCCCATTGACGACCGTCATACGGTGTGCCCGTGTTATACAACGGATTCCCCGGCGCTGAATCCCGATTAAATCCCTGATCCTGCGTAAAGCACGGCCCCGCGCTACCAAACGCCCAACTCGATGGACCCGAAAACTGCGCAGCCCTCGTATTGATCGTCGGCGTCGCCGACGGAATCCCACGACGCCCTGAATCCGCCATAAATACCTTCTGCGCCGGATTCCCCACGTTCGTCACCTTCGGCGTGTACCCCAACGCCGGCGAATACGACGAGACTGGAAATCCGCTCCCGGCTCCTGACCCCCGATTGTCCAAACTGGCCCCACCCATTGCCCCCTCCCTGTAACCATAGTCATACATGTGAAACAATAACGCCGTGCTATACGAAGGCATCGGCAGAGACGCCGTCGGAAAAATGCTCACCGTTCCAAACTCCGTCGTCAACATATCGTTCGCCGGACACCGAAACATCTTCGTCGTCAACGCCGTCTTCAACCGCGCCCCACGCGCCGCCACCGACCCGTCAGTGTCGTACGCCGACCCGTCCATCACCTTCAACATCGGCGTCATCCAATCGTCCCAACGAATCAACGCCGGACAGTTCGTATCCGAATAACCGCTGATAAACGCCGGCGCATACGTAACAATCTGCCGCCCCGTCGTGTTCGGACCCCCTATGATGTAGTTGTCATAATCCGCCGCGTAAAACAACGCCGTCTGTGTGAGCCCCCGCAAATTCGTCCCGCACGTCACCGTCTTGGCCACCCGCCGCGCCGCTCCCAAGCTCGGCAGCAATATCGCAATCAATAACGCGATAATCGACACCACCACCAACAACTCTATCAGCGTGAATCCACGCCCCCGCAAACCCACATCCTTGCTCGATGCAATCATCTTCTTAACTCCAAAAAAACTACTGCTCTTCTATCACGCTCTACATTCACCTGCCCCACTCACAAACACCCCCTACCTCATCGCCTGCGCCCGCGCACTGTGATACTCCGCCTCCGTCGGTGGCGGCGCTTCCCCTGGATAGGGATAAGGGTTCTGGCCAACGACCAACCGACCGCACTCCGGACAAAACGTTGGCCCCGTCCGACCCACCGTCTGACCCAACAACACCGCCGTCGGCTCCTTCAACACGCCCCCATCCTTCCCCCAATAACATAGCTCCGCAAAATAACCCGTCGCCTTCCCCGAATACGGCGACGCCATCGGCAACTGCGTCTTCTCGTCAATCCGCGCCTTGAATGCCTTCCCCGTCTCCGCACACACCAACCACCGATTCCGCGAATCCTCCCCCGCGCCCGAATTCCCGAAAAAGTTCCGCAACCCCCACACGCTCATCCCAATCGCCCCCACCATCACCACGATCAGCACGATCCGCCCCGCCTCATTGTTCAAATAACGCCGTATCATCTCCATGTGAATACTCCTAAAACCAGCTTCTTCATTGCCTGAACAAAAACACAACCCCCTTGACTACCCCGATTGCCCCACACTCACAAACCGTTTGCAGAAACAAACCCCATGCCTGTCCGCAACCAGTTCGCCCCCCATTATCTCCCCCAAATAAAAACCTCCTATTTGCTCAGTGTTTAGCTTGTATGTGCCCAGCCTAAGTAGATACGCCCATCCCCTCCATCCACCCCGTTGGCGTAAAAAACATCCACCGCGTTCCCTTTCGCTGCCGCGCTTTTACGCACCAAACTCACCCCCGCCTCTTATTCCATCGCCCCACCTCCTCCCAACCCGTACCCTTATTTCATTTGCTTGCCGCCAACCCCTTCGCTAAATTAACTACTCGACCATCGGTGAATCCCACTTGGACGCCTCGATGTCGCCATCCGCTGGAACTGCCTTTGCGACAACTCCAGCAGTTCGCGCCGTCTACTCTTCAGCCTCGACACTGAAGATCTCCCGTCCATTCGCTTCACCGATACGGGGTTCCCCTCCACGCACCCGCGCGGCGGCTCCACCCCACCCTCCCCCCTCGGAGGGACAACTTTCCTCGTTGTATCAGGTGAATCAATGATCTCCGAAGAACTCCTTACCCAATGCGAATCCATCCTCGGCTACCGCTTCCTTAGCCACCAGCTCCTCGCCGAAGCCCTCACCCACGCCTCCATCGCCGATGACCGTCGCGACTCCAATGAACGGCTCGAATTCCTCGGCGACGCCGTCCTCGGCATGATCATCTGCCACCACCTCTACCAACTCTACCCCCAGTACCTCGAAGGCGACCTCACCAAACTCAAATCCGCCGTCGTCTCCCGCAGCACCTGCGCCGAAGTCGCCAACGCCATCGGACTCACCGACCTCCTCTTCGTCGGAAAAGGCATGATCGGCCGCGCCGAACGACCCTCCTCCCTCGCCGCCGGCGCCCTCGAATCCGTCATCGCCGCACTCTTCATCGACGGCGGATACGACGCCGCCAAAAACTTCATCCTCCAACATATGAACCAATACATCCTGGCCTTCGCCGCCACCACCCACCAGCAAAACTACAAGTCCCTCCTCCAACAGTACGGCCAGAAAATGCTCGGCTCCACCCCCTCCTATGAACTCGTCGACGAACGCGGACCCGATCACTCCAAATGCTTCGAAATCCGCGTCTCCATCAACGGACGCACCTTCCCCTCCGCCTGGGGCAACGCCAAAAAACCCGCCGAACAACGCGCCGCTCAACTCGCCCTCGAAGAACTCGGCGTCATCCCCATCGAAATCCCTTCCGACGACCCCAACGCCGCTCTCCTCAACGGCTCCCCACGCCCCGATTCCCTCCCCGACTCCCCCTCCAATCCCTTCGCCGAGAACATCTGATGACCAACCCCCCGACACCCCCCAACCCCTCCTCCCCCATCGGTGTCTTCGACTCCGGCCTCGGCGGCCTCACCGTCGCCCAAGCCCTCCGCACCCTCCTCCCTCATGAATCCATCGCCTACTTCGGCGACACCGCCCGCCTCCCCTACGGCACAAAATCCCCCGCCACCGTCCACCGCTTCACCCGCCAGTGCCTACGCTTCCTTACCGGCGCCAAACCCAAACTCCTCGTCGTCGCCTGCAACACCGCCTCCGCACTCGCTCTCGATAAACTCCAACACGACTTTGACATCCCCGTCATCGGCGTCCTCGAACCCGGCGCCCACGCCGCCGTCGATGTCGTCGCCCATAAACAAAATTCCGCCAAACGCATCGGCCTCATCGCCACCGAAGCCACCATCGCCTCCGCCGCCTACCCCGCCGCCATCGCCGCACTCGACCCCTCCATCCAGGTCCTCGCCCGCGCCTGCCCCCTCCTCGTACCCATGATCGAAGAAGGCCGACTCCCCGATGACCTCCTCGTCGGACTCGTCCTCCGCGAATACCTCCAACCCTTCATGGATCTCGACGTCGCCGCCCTCATCCTCGGCTGCACCCACTACCCCCTCCTCACTCCCGCCATCCAGGAAACCCTCGGCGACTCCGTCACCCTCATCGACTCCGCCCGCCATACCGCACTGGTGGTTCGCCAACACCTCGATACAATGCGGGCTCACACCCTCGCCACACTCCCCGGCCGACTCACCTGCTACGTCACCGACCAGGGCCAACGCTTTGAACGACTGGCCTCCCGGTTCCTCGGCGCGTCCGTCGGTCAACCCATCTGGGTCACCCCCGAAATGCTCGAATCCGCCGACACCCCCACTTAAAAACGAGAAACATCCCCATGAACAACCGCCAACCCCCTCATTCGTCATTCGCACGGCACCTGTGTCTTTCCGCCGTCTTCTGCAGCCTTCTTTTCCTCCCTGCCTGCAACACCGGCGACATCTCCTCCTCCCGTGACTTCAATGAACTCATCCCCCGCATGATGAACGCCAGCAAAACCAAAACCCCCGTCGAAGCCGCCTCCAACCTCTTTAACGTCACCAGTGCCGACGAACGACGCGACGCCGTCGCCTACCTCCAAACCCAAAAATGGGGCCACGAAAAACCCTACATGGACGTCTACAAAGTCCTCACCACTGACCCCAGCCCCATGGTCCGCGGCCAGGCCTGCCGCGCCCTCGGCTCTTCCCGCGATCCCTCCGCCGTCGAATTCCTCCTCCGCTGCCTCAATGACAATGACCCCACCGTCCGACGCGACGCCTCCTGGGGCCTCCAAACCACCTTCTCCGACGCCGCCGTCGATCCCCTCATCACCCACATCAAAGATGACATCGATCGCCAAGTCCGCATCAATTCCACCAAGGCCCTCGGCAACAGCCGCGACCCCAAAGCCCTCCGCGCCCTTATCGCGGCCCTCGATGATGATGACGCCGCCGTCATTCACATCGCCTGGAACAACCTCAAATATCTCACCGGCCAAAATCTCCCCAAAGACGACTCCCGCGCCTGGCTCAAATGGTACCAGCAAACCTACGCCACGCCCGCCGCCACCACCAAGACCAGCTAATCCCTTTCCAACGTTCCCAGTTCTCCGCTGTCCTGCTAAAATACCCACGCTTCAACGCCGTATTCAACGTATCTGTGCTTCCCCGCGTCTCTACTGTGGTCAGAAATTCTCTACGTTCTCCATAAAGGAAGGACCCCTCATGAAAAACACTCTGAAAAACGCCCTGCATCTCCTCCTCCTCGCACTCCTCGCCACCCTCCCCGCCTGCCAGTCCGATGCCGTGAATAAAAATTCCCAAAACTCCTTCCTCGACAACAAAGACCTCGTCTCCATGACCGACCTCATGGCCCAGTCCATCATCGGCGACCCCGACGTCGCCCGCGCCACCACCCAAAAACCCATGGTCATCGTCATGAAACCCATCGTCAACGAAACCAATGAAATCATCCGCGGCCACCAAAAAGAACTCTACATCCACCGCCTCCGCACCCTCCTCAGCACCAACCCCACCCTCCGCACACGCTTCACCTTCGTCCTCAACAAAGTCGACTACGAAACCCTCCAAAAACAGGAAGGCATGGACGCCGCCGCCCTCGGCACACCCGAAGAACGCGCCCAACCCGAATACGCCCTCTGGGGCCACTTCTACGCCGATACCAACGCCAGCGCCAAAAAACGCTCCGATGTCTACTTCTGCCAATACAAACTCACCACCCTCAGCGGCCAGGAAGCCGGCGTCATCCTCTGGGAAGACAAATACGAAACCCAAAAATCCATCAGCAAATCACTTCTTGATTGATTCCCCTCACCCGAACCCCCAAAATATAGCTGCAATTCCTGAGCCCCCCCCAGCCGATACTACTCCACTCCCTAACTCACCCGACCGCCAAACAAAGGATGCCAAACCATGAACCGAACCACCCGCTCTCTCTGCTCACTCACCCTCGTCGCCCTCCTTGCCATACTCCTCGGAGGCTGCGCCAAAGACGCCGCCCAAAGTACAAACGCCCGCAACGGCGTCGGCCTTTACAACATCGGCGACTATGCCCAGGCCGCCGCCACCTTCAAACCCGAATCCCAAAAGAAGGACGAAAACTTCGTCCTCAATAACTGCCGCCTCGGCTCCGCCGCCCTCGCCGCCGGACAAACCGAAGAAGCCGAAAACGCCTTCATGAACGTCTATGAAGTCGTCAACGGCGTCAAAACCAACGACACCGGACGCACCCTCGGTGCCACCGTCGTCTTTGAAGGCATCAAAGTCTGGAAAGGCGAACCCTTCGAACGCGCCATGGCCCACTACTACCTCGGCGTCACCTTCCTCATGAAAAATGATTACGAAAACGCCCGCTCCGCCTTCCAAAACTCCCTCTTCAAACTCCGCGAATACGCCAAGGAATCCAAAGAGAAAAAAGAAGGCAACCCCGCCGACGAATACAAACAGTTCGAATCCAACTTCGCCCTCGGCTACTTCGGCCTCGCCTTCTCCTACCAACGACTCAATAAATCCGAGCTCGCTGAAGCCAACTACAAACTCGCCCTCGAAAAAGACCCCCGCCTCGCCGACCTCATCGCCGCTGTCCAAAAACCCGGCGTCAACACCCTCCTCTTCGTCGACGCCTTCACCGGTCCCCAAAAATCCCCCAAAGGCTGGTACAACGAAGAATCCGCCTTTGGCCCCACTCCCGCCGAAGCCGGCGAATTGCCCCCCGTCTCCGTCACCCTCAACGGCCAACCCCTCACCGCTGAAACCCAACGCTACGCCCTCGTCGATACCCTCGCCATGGCCCAAGACCAACAATGGCAGGACATCGACACCATCCGCAAAACCAAAGCCGTCATCGGCACCGGCACCATGGCCGCCGGCGGCGCCATGATGGGCTACGGTGCCGCCCGCGGCGACCCCCGCATCGCCCTCGCCGGCCTCGGCGTCACCGCCCTCGGCGCCCTCATCTCCGCCTCCTCACAAGCCGACCTCCGCTACTGGGAAACCCTCCCCCGCACCGTCTACTGCATCCCCGCCACCCTCGCCCCCGGCGAATCCGAAATCGCCGTCACCCTCCCCGGCGCCTCCAACTCCGCCACCCTCAAAATCACCCCCAAACCCTCCGGCGACAACGTCCTCTACTTCCGCCTCAGATAACCGACACCCATAGGTGGCGTGGCCGCGACAACCGTCTACAATACTCCCTCATTTTCGCCTCGCACCCCCGCTGGCGTCTGAGGAGTCCCCATGCCCCGCAATCCCCCATCCAAAAAAATCCCCGCCGCCAACCCCGCCCAACGCGCCCCCAAATCCGCCCCCGCCCCAGACGACTCCCTCCCCAAAATCCCCTCCCTCCCCAAATCCGGCGTCGTCATCGTCGGCTCACTCAACATGGACCTCGTCATCCGCACCGAAACGATGCCCAGCCCCGGTCAAACCACCATGGGACAAGACCTCGTCCAAAACCCCGGCGGAAAAGGCGCCAACCAGGCCACCGCAGCAGGAAAACTCTATTCCAAAAAATCCCCCTCCGGCACACCCGCTATCCGCATGATCGGCCGCGTCGGCGATGACCTCTTCGGCACCGACATGCTCACCGCCATGCACACCGCCAAGGTCGATGTCACCTCCATCCTCCGCACCAAAAAAACCCCCTCCGGCGTCGCCCTCATTATCGTCGACCGCCATGGCGAAAATTCCATCGTCGTCGCCCCCGGCGCTAACTCCCGCCTCTCCGCCACCGACCTCCTCGCCGAACGCCGCACCCTTGAAGCCTCCTCCGTCCTCGTCGCCCAGCTCGAAGTCCCCTACGACACCGTCGCCTGCGCCATCGCCCTCGCCAAACGCTCCGGCGTCATCACCATCCTCGACCCCGCACCCGCACCCACCGAAGGTCTCCCCGAAGCCCTCTACCACGTCGATATCCTCTCCCCCAACCAGTCCGAAGCCCACCTCCTCACCGGCATCCCCGTCCGCAACGTCGACGACGCCCGCCGCGCCGGCGAAAAACTCCTCGCCCGCGGCACCCGCACCGTCATCATCAAAATGGCCTCCACCGGCGCCGTCATCATCCAGAAAGATCCCCGCGGACAAATCATCACCCAACACATCCCCGGCTTCCGCATCCACTGCGTCGACTCCACCGCCGCCGGTGACGCCTTCACCGGTGCCCTCGCCGTCGGCCTCGCCGAAGGCATGACCCTCGAAGTCGCCACCCGCTTTGCCAACGCCGCCGGCGCCCTCGCCTGCACCAAACTCGGCGCCGCCTCCTCCATTCCCACCCGCGCCGAAGTCGAACTCCTCCTCAACCCGCCCCCCAAACCCCTACCCCCCGAAAAACCTGTCCCCAAACCCGTTCCCCCCAAATAACCACCCCGACTCCTTCCACCAATTGCCAACCTGTTAACCCACCCATTCGCCCATCCCAAAAAACCGCCCCCTTCGTGCCTTCGTGACTTCGTGGTTAAGAAAACGGAATCCAAAATCATGCCCGACAATCGCACCAACCGCGGCCAAAAAACCCTCCAGAAAATCCACGCCTCCTGGGGTTCCCCAAAAGTCCTCTCCCTACTCGACGACATCGCCCCCGATTTCAAAAATATGATCCGCGACTTCGCCTTCGGCGAAATCTACTCCCGCCCCGGCCTCGACCTCAAATCCCGCCAACTTGCCACCGTCGCCATGCTCGCCGCCATGAACAACTCCCCCCTCGAACTCAAAGCCCACCTCCACGGCGCCCTCAAACTCGGCTGGACAAAAGCCCAACTCACCGAACTCCTCATGCAATCCGCCATCTACGCCGGCTTCCCCGCCGCCCTCCACGCCCTCCTCACCCTCAAAGAAGTCCTCGCCGAAACGGGCCCTATCCACCAAGAACCCCTCGCCCCGTCATCATAATTTGAAACTTGATTCTTGAACCTTGAAACTGAATCCGCCCCCTGACCCCTCGAAGGCTACGTCTTCTTCACCACCACCAGCGGATCCACCAACTGCGCCCCCCGAAACGCCCGCGTCCGTCGCGCACACGCCGGACAACCCATGCACGGATTCTCCATCCCGATCTGACACGTCCAACTCGCCGCAAACGGCACCCCCATCTGATGCCCCAATTCCACCACCTGATGATCCTCCAAACCCATCAGCGGCGTCTTGATCGATACCGCCGCCTCCGCACTCATTAACTCCAACAATTGATTCGCCACCTGCACCAACTCAATGCTCCGCGCCATCGCATCCGTCTGCTTCGGATCATACTGCACCCCCCACAAAATCGTCGTCGCATGAATCTGCCGCGCAAACCCCGCCGCCAACGCCAGATACTGCAACTCCCGCATCGGCAATAAACTCGACTGCGGATCCGAACTCGTCGAATTCACCAGCCCCGCCGTCTCCGCCGGTAAACTCATCTGCCGCACAAATGCCCCCTCCAATGCCCAGTGCTTCATCGGCTTGAAATGCGCCACCTGCTTCTCAAACGCTTTCGCCGCCTGCGCCTCCGACACCCGCCCATCCTTCACATGCAACATCGCCACCCGATACTCCCGACCCGCCAAACCCGCCACCACCAGCGAATGCAACCCCCCGCTCGACAACACCACTGCCGAAGCCTTCGCCATTGCTACACACTCCCAAAAAACAAATCACGTAAGAAGTACCAGGCCCGGCGCATTGCTCACCTCTCCGAGCCAACCCTGCTTACGTCTCATAAACCTATCGGCAAATTCATCAACCAACGTGAAATCTCCTCACCCTCCCCATCCCCCAAAAACGCCGCCCTACATCTCCATCAGCCTCTTCATTTCGCCCTGCCCCGCCCCCTCCCCGAACAATTTCCCCCCGCGCGAACAATCGCCCGCATCACCGCTCCTCAATAAAAAACGCGCAGCCTTTTTCGCCAAGGCTCCGCGCTCGCGTTTCAAATCCAGCCACGATCTCAGTTCAGCGTCGAAACCTCGTAGCTGCCTTCCCACACCTGCACACCCGTCTTGATGTCCGTCATTTGAAACGTGCACAGGTAATACGTCGTCTTCCCGTCATACTTGCTGTAAAAAATCCCCTTGAGCACATACTGCGGCAACCGCCGCGTCGGCGGCGGCACGGCTATCCCACCCCGCGCACCATCTTCAAACGGATCGTTGTTCGTCGTCCCCAACTCCTCGCCCTGCAACCGCTCCAGCGTCGCCTTCTCCTCCACAAACGCCAACCGATCCCGGCACTGGCTCGAATTCAATAGCGTCTTCAACCGCGCCACGTAAATGTCCAGGTTCCGCCCCGGTTCGCTCTCCGTCTTGTTCGTGATCCCCTTCATCACCACCACCGCCCGAAATTGATTCTGCGCCACCTCCGGTATCGTCAACAGATCCGGCGCCATCCGCGTCGTCATCTCCCGCAAGTCCCGCGCCTGCAGCCCCGGCTGCTTCGACTGCACCTTGTCCATGTCCGGCCGCATCTCGTCCCGGTTCTTTTCACATCCCGCAAATCCCAAACCCGCCAGTGCCAAAACCACCCCGCTCAACAACATCGAACCTGCACGCATCGCATTCTCCTCGTTATAAAAGTTCCAGTTCCTACCCCAATAGAGTAACCCTTTTTGCTTTCGTTAGTCAAAGGTTATCCAAAACCGCTACAATCTCCCGCGATGACTAAAAAAACTCCACCGTCCAAAACCAAAAAAGCCGCCCCCTCACCCGCGCGCCAACGCAAATCCACGCCTAAGCCCAAACCCCTCCCAAAATCCCCCGCCAAACCCCAACCGCGCGCCATACGAAAACCAAAAACTCCCATCCCCCTCACGCCTCCGTCCTCAGCCCCCGTCACTCCGTCCCCCGTCCCACCACCCCCCACCCCTCCCCGCCTCGAACACTACGAAATCAAACATGATCTCCTCAAACGCGTCGACCTCTACCTCCGCGACCGCCTCCCCGACACCTCCCGCGCCTCCCTCCAAAAACTCATCAGGTCCGGCCACGTCCTCGTCAACAATCACCCCGCCAAATCCTCCACCCTCCTCCGCACCGGCGACACCGTCGACATCTCCCTCCCCGTCTCCATCCCCGAAACCTTCCTCCCCGAAAATATTCCCCTCGACATCATCTACGAAGATGACGCCTTCCTCGCCGTCAATAAACAAACCAACCTCATCGTTCACCCCGCCCGCGGACACTGGTCCGGCACCCTCATCAACGCCCTCGTCTACCACGCCCAGAATACCCACTCCACCCTCTCCACCGGCTCCGACCCCTGGCGCCCCGGCATCATCCACCGCCTCGATCGCAACACCACCGGCCTCATCCTCATCGCCAAAACCGATGAAGCCCATTGGCGCATCGCCGGCCAGTTCGAACGACGCACCGTCCGCAAAACCTACCTCGCCCTCGTCCACGGTGAACCCGACCTCGACTCCGACCTCATCGACGCTCCCCTCGGCGTCCACCCCAAAGTCCGCGAAAAATACGCCGTCCGCACCGACGCCACCGGCAAACCCGCCCAAACCGTCTACACCGTCAAAGAACGCTTCCGCGGCTACACCCTCCTCGAACTCGCCCCCAAAACCGGACGCACCCACCAGATCCGCGTCCACTGCATGCACCTCGGACACCCCATCGTCGGAGACGCCACCTACGGCGGCCAGCCCATCTCCCTCCAGGACCTCGGCGTAAAACCCGCCCCCAAACCCAAAAACTCCCGCACTAAATCCGCCTCCGAACCCGATCTCACCGCCCCCCTCATTGACCGCCAAGCCCTCCACGCCTTCCAACTCCAGTTCGTCCACCCCACCAAGTTCCACCGCCTCTACCTTGAAGCCCCGCCCCCGCCCGACTTCCAAAACCTCCTCGCCCTCCTCCGCAAATACCGCCCCCTCGCCCAGCCAACTGATACGTAAAAACCACGCACCTCATAATCGCCGGTCCAAGACGTGATAATTTTGCAACCCCGCGCGCCTGTAAAAACCGCGGCACTTGAATCTCCAACCCCCGCCCTTGAAAATAACGTCCATACACCAATTACTCTATTTCCCGAAGTCATTATTCCAACCGCGAGTGCCCCATGCCCACCCGACCCCACAAATCCTCCCCCAAAACCCAACGCCCCGCCACGCCCAAACCCGATCCCCTCATCCAAAACCTCGAACCCCTCACCACCAAAAACCAACTCCTCTCCCTCCAACAACTCCTCACCAATAAATCCAACCCCCGCACCCGCGACGCCGCCCGCCTCGGCGACGTCCTCCTCCCCTGGTTCGAAACCGTCATTACCAAACCCGCTGCCAAACTCGACGGCCTCACCGACCTCCTCCACTCCTCCATCCCCGCCAACCTCCTCCAGCACGCCCGCATCCTTAACCTCGCCAAGGGCACCCTCTCCATCGCCCTCGACTCCGCCCCCGTCCGCGCCCAACTCGACTCCCTTCTCCGCTCCGGCCTCCTCCGCAAACTCCAAACCGCCTCCCACGGTGCCATCTTCCGCATCAAAACCTCCGTCGATGGTACCGCCCCAACTCATTAACTACTTTTTCATAATACGCCTTCGCGATTAAGTAACTTCTCTGCTCCCTCACAACAACTTATCCACAATCCCCAGCCCTCCCCAACCCCTCTGTGAAATTATTAATTAAGAGTGATTAAACAAAAGGTCATAATCGTAGTAGTAGATCCTGTCAGAAAGTGAATAACCGCTAAACGTAATTCATAAGTCTTTTCAAAACAACAAGTTGTGATACATGGTGATAACTAAGTTCACCCCCCAAACCTGTCGTCATCCTGTCGCCAAATCCTGTCAACTGTACGATAATGTCTGCTTCCTCAGTTGCACCCTGTCACTAAGTCACGGGAGTTGACACTCTCGGCTCTCACCAATAAGTACCTACGCAAACTTGTCCACATGTCACGCACAAAAAGCGCGACACCCCCGCCCCTTCCTCCACCCCCCCAAAAGCGCCCCTAGCGCGTTCCCTCACTCCGGCATAAACCTACTTAACGTCTTCCCATAAAAAGTGTTACATCCGTATCGTCCTCGCCGATCATCTCTGGCCATCACCCAATCGCCCTCCCCCTCAACCTGCCGAAGCCTCCCCCGGGCCCCCGGGGGCGGCCGAAGCGGGAGCGCCCCGCGGGCTGGGCCCGCCCCAGGGCCCCCCCCCGCGCGGGCGGGGCCGCGGGGGGGGGCCGG
>JBBRWV010000013.1:0-43591 GCA_038248985.1 Phycisphaerae bacterium | reverse complement strand
GGTCAGGGGAGTTTCGGGCGCAGCCGGGGTCGAGTAGAGGGATGGGCCGGGGGTGAAAGCCGAGGGGAGGAGCGCAGGGGCCGAGGGTTGGGGGATGGGCGGCGGTGTTTCAGTGGGGGCGCTATGGGGCGCGGAGACGTGAGAACCTGGGGCAGCGCCCGGGGCAATTGCGGGAGGAGTTTTCGGCGCGGTAGTTCTACGGCGCGGACCTGCGGGGGCGGCTGGCGCAGTGCCGGGAGCGCGGGCAACGCGGGCCCGGCCGGGAGGGCGCAGGCGCGCGGGAGGTTTGATGGGGGCGTCGAGCGGCGCGGGTGTTTTGGCGGGCGCAGCAGCGGGGGCGGCCGAAGCTTCGGAGGGCGGTTTTTTAAGGGAACGTCCGCGTCCGCCGCGGGAGCCGCGACGTCGTGGTTTTTTCTTAGGCCCCGAGGAACTGTCCGAGGCTCCGGAATCCGGAGCCGCGAAGCCGCCGCCACCGTCACCGGTATCGGCCTGCCAGACTCCTGCGTAAGCCCCAACAAAACCCAGCACATTCCCGTGAAGCGGGAATACCCAACCCAAAAGCGCGTTAATAGCGTCACCTATGCAATTGTCACGATCGGCGGCTGCCTGGCGCTGTGTATCTGCGGCCGGCGCTGCGAAGCGTATTCTTGTTATCCGATTCCATGCGACACTCCGTATGATACTGGTCGCGAGACAGGAATCGGTATGGATGTAGTGTAGCGAGTGCGGAGCGAAGGTGAAAGCGCGTTTCAAGGGGGGGGGCTTTGTGGACGCGGCATCATCCATGGCAAAGACAAAATGCACCTTGCCTCATTTCCCTCTCCCCGTCACAATCCCTACGTGTTTCAACTGGAGGCTTCCCATGCTCCTTTCCCTCTCCGAAATCAAACAACGTGCCATCCGCTTCGCCAAAGACTGGGCCGACGCCTCGCGCGAGCGCTCCGATTCCCAAACATTCTGGAATGAATTTTTCGACGTCTTCGGCCGCACCCGCAAAATCGTCGCCCGTTTTGAAGAGCCCGTCAAAAACCTCAAGGGTGATGCCCAGTTCATTGACCTTTTCTGGTCTGGCGTCCTCATCGCCGAACATAAATCCCGCGGCAAAGACCTCTCCAAAGCCACAGCTCAGGCCAATGAATACATTGTCCACCTCATAAATGAAGGCCGTGGCGAGGAAGCTCCCGATTATCTCATTGTTACGGACTTCGCCCGCATCGCCCTGCACGACCTCTCCAACGACTCCCCATCCATTGAATTCCCTCTAACCGACCTCCACAAACACATTCGCTCCCTCGCCTTCATCGCCGGCTACCAAACCCGCAAGCTCGACCCCGAAGATCCCGCGAACTTTCGAGCCGTCGAAAAACTCGCCAACCTTCACGACCAACTCGAACTGGCCAACTTCACCGGCCACGCCCTCGAACGCTTCCTCGTCCGCGTGCTCTTTTGCCTCTTCGCCGAAGACACCGATATTTTCGAACCCCAGGCCTTCAAACTTTTCATCCTCAATCACACGAAGCCCGATGGCTCCGACCTTGGCTCACAACTTGCCCACCTCTTCCAAATTCTCGACAGCCCCCAGGAGCACCGCGACCCCAACCTCTCCGCAGACCTCGCCGCCTTCCCCCACGTCAACGGCGAACTCTTCAAAGAAAGCCTCCGCTTTCCCACCTTCTCCCAGCGCCAACGTAACGCACTCCTTGATTGCGCTATGCTCAAGTGGTCCAAAATCTCGCCCGCCGTCTTTGGCTCCCTCTTCCAGGCCGCAATGCTCCCCATAGAACGCCGCCAGATCGGTGCTCACTACACCTCCGAGCGCGACATCATGAAACTCATCCGCTCCCTTTTCCTCGACGACCTCCGCGCCGAATTCCAATCCTTGAAATCCGATAAGAAAAAACTCGCCACCTTCCACGACAAACTCGCCTCCCACAGCTTCCTGGACCCCGCCTGCGGCTGCGGCAACTTCCTCGTCATCACCTACCGCGAACTGCGTCTCCTCGAACTCGACGTCCTCAAAATCCTGCACCCCAAACTCGACGCACTCCTCAATATCGCCTCCCTCCTCCGCGTCAACGTCAACCAGATGTTCGGAATTGAAATCGAAGAATGGCCCGCCCGTATCGCCGAAGTCGCACTCTGGCTTCTCGATCACCAGATGAACCAACTCGTTTCGGAAACCTTTGGTATTCACTACGCCCGCCTGCCCCTCCAGGCCAGCCCCCGCATCGTCATTGGAAATGCCCTTGAACTATACTGGCCCAACGTCATCCGCCCCCACCAGTGTTCTTATATCATGGGGAACCCCCCCTTCGTCGGTGCCAAATTCCAGTCCGAGAGCCAACGCGAGGACATGCGACATTTGTCTTACAAAGTCGAAAACGCAGGCCTCCTGGACTATGTCGCTGGCTGGTATCTCAAAGCCGCCGACTTCATCAAGGACACCACCATCAAAGTCGCCTTCGTCTCCACCAACTCCATCACCCAGGGCGAACAAGCCGCCACCCTCTGGCACGCCCTCTACTCACGCCATATAAGCATCCTCTTCGCCCATCGCACCTTCGTCTGGCAGTCCGAAGCCCGCGGGAAAGCCCACGTCCATGTGGTCATCATCGGCTTCACCAAATATGACGTCGAAACTCCACGGCGAATTTACGACTACAGCGACAATTCCGACCACCCCGTCGTCACCGCCGTCGATAATATCAGCCCCTACCTCATCGCCGGGCCTGACCACGCTGTAACCAGCCGCTCCAAGCCCCTCTGTGATGTCCCGGAATTCGTGAGCGGAAACAAGCCCATTGATGACGGCAATTACCTCTTCACACCCGAACAGAAACGGGCTTTCATCCAGCGCGAACCCAAAGCCGCCCACCTTTTCCGACGCTGGTATGGTGGCGAGGAATTCCTCAACGGCGTCATCCGCTGGTATCTCTGGCTCGCCGAAACCCCGGAAACCGAGTTTCGCTCCATGCCCGCCGTCATGGAACGTGTGAATGCGGTTCGCGAGTTCCGAAGGACGAGTAAGAGCAAGCCGACCAATGCCCTGGCCGCCACCCCCACTCGTTTCCATACTGAGTTTTCATCCTCAACCCCCTTCCTGGCTCTGCCTCAGGTCAGTTCCGAAAGACGCGACTACATCCCCATGGCCTTCATGCGACCAAAAGACCTCTGCGGCGATAAACTACGCCTCTGTCCCGGAGCCACCCTCTATCACTTCGGCGTGCTTGCCTCCGGCATGCACATGGCCTGGGTAAAAATTGTCACCGGACGACTCAAGTCCGACTTCCAATGGTCCGTCAAACTCGTCTACAACAACTTTCCTTGGCCCGAAAACCTTAACGATGCGCGTCGCGCCCGCGTGGAAAAATGTGCCCAAGCCGTTCTCGATGCACGCGAGCCGCTTCTCAAAAAAGGAACATCGCTCGCCAGCATCTATTCTCCTTTGTTCGTCGACTATACCGTCCTCAAAGCCCATCGCGCCCTCGACCTCGCCGTCGACCGCGCCTATCGCCCCCGACCCTTCCCCTCCGACGTCCACCGCTTTGAATTCCTCTTCGCCCTCTACGAAAAACTCACCGCCCCCCTCACCGCCTCTGCCGCCAAACCCAAACGTGGTCGTCGCTCCGAAGCCAGGCCAAACGAATAATGATGGGAGAGGAATGGAGAGTTCGGGTGGGATGGGTGACTCGTATGGCTAATTTGTGGTGAATAGCTTTGCTTGATGCGGAGTGCCGGACTTTCAGCCCTCCATTCGTGAGGGCGCGCGGGGTCAGCAGCCTTACGATCGCTGCTATTGCCTGCCGGGGTTTCACTCCTTCGACGGCTCTTGAGGCGAGGCGGGCGAGCAACGTGAAGGCCGGCCGGAGGTTGGAGAGGAGCCTTTTCAAAACGGAGTGCGGCGCGTCTAATGCGAGGTATGGAAACTTATGTGTTGCAGATGACGGCGCGGGCGATGGGGGCGATTGGGGTGATACGGATTTGGGGAGAGGAGGCGGCGAAAGTTGTTGATTCGGTGATGGCGAAGACGGGGGCGGGGACGATGGCGGTGGGGAAGGTGCGGCGGGTGCGGGTGGGGAAACCGACGGTGATTGATGATGCGGTGCTGATCAAGCTGGGCGAGGGCGAATTTGAGCTGCACACGCATGGGGGGATTGCGGTGATGGCGGCGGTGCTGGCGGCGCTGAAGGAGGCGGGGGCGGAGATTGTGGAGACGGAGCGGGCGATTGCCCTGGGGATGCTGGGCGGGGTGCTGGAAGCGGAAATGCTGGCGATGATGGCGCGGGCGGTGACGGAGACGGGGTTGCGGTTGCTGGCGAATCAACCGAGCGCGCTGGGGGCGTGGGTGGTCGGCTGGGAAAAGTTTTTGGGGGAGGCGGGGAATTCGCAGAAGCTGTGGCAGTTTCAATCGGCGGCGCAATGGGTGTTGGAACGTTCGGCGGTGCTGATGCGGTTATTTGAGCCGGCGCGGATTGCGATTATTGGGCCGCCGAATGTGGGGAAGAGCACGCTGGCGAATGCGTTGTTGGGACGGACGCTGTCGATCACGGCGGATTTGCCGGGGACGACGCGGGACTGGGTGGATGCGCGGGCGGTGTTGACGTTGGGCCCGCTGAGTATACCGGTGACGCTGGTGGATACGGCGGGGATTCGCCCGACGCCGGATGCGATTGAGGCGGAGGCGATCGTGCGGACGCATGGGCAGGCGGAGCAGGCGGATTTGCTGCTGATTTTGTGGGATGTTTCGCGGCCGTTGAGTGGGGAGGAGAAGGGGTTGCGGGCGCGGTTTGCGGGGCGGCCGACGGTGCTGGTGGCGGGGAAGGCGGATTTGGCGGCGGCGTGGAACTTGCCAGAGGCGGTGTGTATCAGCGCGAAAAAGCTGAGCGGGCTGAAGGAGTTGATGGTGCGGATATTTGAAGTTTTGGAACTGGAGCGCGTCGATACAATGGAGGTGGTTTTGTTCACGCGGAGGCAGGGGGAATTGATGCGGCGGGCGGCGGAGGCGGCGACGGCCGAGGCGGCGCGGGGGCATCTGGCGGAGATCGTGCAGAGGGATGCGGCGGCGTGCGAAGGGGCGAAGGATGAATGAGAAGCTGACGTTGATCGTGGTGACGCACAACAGCGCGCAGTGGCTGCCGGAGTTTTTCGGATCGTGGAAAGCGGCGGTGGCGGAGGCGCAGGGGCTGACTGCGGCGATGGTGGAAATCGTGGTGGCGGATTGCGCGAGCACGGATGAGAGCCGGGAGATGGCGCGCGGGCTGGCGGGAGTGGCGGCGGAGATTTTGTATTTGGGAAACGTGGGATATGGGGCGGTGGTGAATCGGGCGGCGGCGGTTTCGCGTGCGCCGTGGATGTTGATTTGCAATCCGGATTTGAGTTTTTCGCGGGAGTTTGTGCGGTCGTTCATTGATCCGCAGTTGCTGGCGCTGAGCGAGGCGTCGCCGGCGTGGCATGGGGCGGCGTGCCTGGCGCCGCGGCTTTTGAATGCGGATGGAAGTGTGCAGGCGAGCGTGGGGAGATTTCCGACGGTGGGTGGGCTGTTGCGGGATCAATTTCGGGCGCGGGCGCGGAGGAAGTATCTTTTTCCGCAGCCGATGCAAAGTACGCTGGTCGATTGGGCGACGGGGGCGTGTTTGCTGGTGCGGCGGGAGAAGTTTACGGAGGTGGGTGGGTTTGACGAGCAATTTTTTTTATATGTGGAGGAGGTGGATTTGCAGCGGCGGCTGGGGGCGGCGAATGGGCAGACCTGGTGGGTGGAAGAGGCAACGGTGACGCATCATGCGCCGAACGCGGAGAGGAAGCCGCGGGCGGAGGTGCAGAAGTGGGCGGCGCGGGGGACGTTGCGGTATTTTGCGAAGCACGGGACGTTTGTGCAGTTGATGGCGTATCGAAAGCTGGCGTTTTTTTCAGGGCGGTTGAGTCTGGGAGAGGTGGGGCGATCACGGGCAGGGATTTTGGGGGAGAGGACGGGGCCGTGATTCATGGGATACATTTTACGGCGAGCTTTTTTTGTTGAGTTCCTCTTATTTTATTTTGTCGATGAGGGCGGCGGTGAAGTCGGCGGTGCCGGCGGTGCCGCCGAGGTCGCGCGTCAGCGTGGATTTGTTAGCCTCGGCCAGCAGGGTGTTGTAAGCGTTCTTGAGTTTGTCGGCGGCGGCGCGGCAGGAGGTATCGTGGTGCGTGTCGTGGAGATGGTTGAGCATCATCACGCCGGACATGATGAGGGCGAGGGGGTTGGCGACGCCTTTGCCGGCGATGTCGGGGGCGGTGCCATGCACGGCTTCGAAGACGGCGACGTGATCGCCGATGTTGGCGCCGGGGACGACGCCGAGGCCGCCGACGAGGCCGGCGCAGAGGTCGGAGACGAGGTCGCCATAGAGATTTTCCATGAGGAGGGTGTCAAAGCGGGTGGGGTCTTTGACGAGTTGCATGCAGCCGTTGTCGATGATCATTTCTTCGTATTCGATGTTGGGATATTCCTCTTCCCAGACTTTTTTAGCACAGCGGAGGAAGAGGCCGTCGGTGAGTTTCATGATGTTGGCTTTGTGGAAGACGGTGACTTTTTTGCGTTGTCGGCGGTTGGCGTAGCGGAAGGCGTAGCGGGCGATGCGGTCGCAAGCTTTTTCGGTGGCGACTTTCATGGACATGACGACGCCGGGCGTGATTTCATTTTCGATGCCGGAGTAAAGGCCTTCGGTGTTTTCGCGGAAGATGACCAGGTCGACATTTTCGTAACGGGTTTTGACGCCCGGGAGATTGCGGACGGGGCGCACGGCGGCGTAGAGTTCCATTTTTTTGCGGAGGGTGACGTTGACGGAGCGGAAACCTTTGCCGATGGGCGTGCCGACGGGACCTTTGAAGCCGACTTTGTGGGTTTGCAGCGCGTCAATGGTGATGTCGGGGAGAGTGTCGCCATGCGTTTTGATGGCGGCTTCACCGGCGGGCATGGAAATCCAATTGAAGGAGGCACCGGCGGCAGCGCCGGCGGCATCGACAGCCTGGCACGCAGCGGCGGAGACTTCGGGACCGATGCCGTCGCCGGGGATGAGGACGATAGTGTGTTTGGGCATGAGATTACTGCTCCTAACTAAATGGTACCCCTCTCAACTACTCGTTCCTCATGCCGATTTTTTCTGTGTGCGGCGGCGTGCCAGGCGACCGTGTGCGTTGAGTTTTGCGATGCGTTGGGGATGTTTTTGTTCTATTTCCTGAAGGCGTTTGAAGTGTGTTTGCAGGTCATTGCCATCCTGCTTCCATATTTCCGCGCGGATTGCGCGTACTTCGTCGATGAGAGGATCGGCGGGATAGCCATCCTTATTTTTCGTCGCATTACGTTTCATGATCTCTCCTCCAGAGGGATTGCGGAGTAATGATCTGTGGCACCTGCCACCCAATTCTACTGCAGATTACGCTCAGGTGTACCATCTTATTGGGATTCGCCAAGTGGCGGATGTTCCAACTCAAGATAAACTCCACGCCACGCATGACTGACAATGCGACATGGATGGAATCGCCGCCGAGCGGGCCGGGCATGGCTTTTTTCTCGATGAGGAGTGCGGCGAAGTTTCGCACTGCGTCGTCGATCGGAAGCATGGGAATGTTCTGAATCCATTTCAGAGCCGCAAGGTGGCGGGGGTAGGTCGGCGAGTCCAATTCGCGTTGAACCTCAGCGGAGACGTAGAGGTCATGGTATTGCCGCTGTGACTTCCACCAAGCGAGCGAGATGTTTTTGCGATACGTACTTCCGGGATCGCGACCGTTGGTGACGCAGGCGCTGATGAAACTGGTTTCGAGGTAGACGGTTGCCATAGATCAGTGGATACCCATTGCTTGGAGATTGCGCAGGCTGATCGTCAGCGAATCGAAGGGATCGCGTTCGCAGGTGTCTTGTTCGATGATGTACCAGACGACGCCGGCATCTTGGGCGGCGGCGAGGATGGCGGGCCAGTTGAGATTGCCTTCGCCGACTTCGGCCATGATGATTTTGCCGTTGCGAATGGTCATGTCTTTGAGGTGGAGGAGGGGGATGCGGTTGGTGACTTTGCGGATGTAGACGGAGGGATCTGCGCCGCCGTGCTGGACCCAGTAGACGTCGATTTCGAAGCCGAGTGCGGGGGTGGATTCTTCGATGAGGATGTCCTGGAGGAGGCGGCCGTGGAATTTTTCGAATTCAGTGGCGTGGTTGTGGTAGGAGAAGGTGAGGCCGAGCTTGTTGAGTTTGGCGGCGACGAGGGAGGCGGTGGCGGCGAAGGTTTTGGCGAGGATGTCGTCTTTGGTGATTTTTGCATCCCAGAGGCCGGGGAGGGAGCCGATGGCGGTGTGTTTGCAGCCGATGATGAGATGTTCTTCGACGAGTTTTTCGGTGTCGTTTTGCAGGCGGTTCCAATCCGCGTGGGTGGCGCAGCAAACGAGGCCCTCGCCGGTGAGGATTTTGGCGAGCTCTTTCGGCTCGATGGGGCCGAAGGCGGAGACCTGGACGGCGTCGTAGCCGATTTTCTTGAGCTTGGCGAGGGACTTGGCGATGTCGAGCGGAGTCTTACAGAAATCGCGGATGGTGTAACCTTGGGCGGCGATGACGGAGGGGGCTGGCATTGTGGTTCCTTGGTCAGGGGTCAGGGGAATTTTTGATGTTCAAGTTTGAGGGGAAGGGAGCGAAATAACAAGCCGCGATAGAGGTTCGAAGGTAAAATTACCGTTGGTAGATTGTCCCGCAGGGAAAAAGTACCGCGCTTCCGTGGGGAGCGTTACAGATCAAGCGGTGTGCCGATGTTGGGGAGGGCAGCTTTCAGGCGGAAACGTTTTTGGATTTGCTGGGCCAACGGGAGTCGGGCGCGGTCTTCGCCGTGGGTGAGGTAGACGCGCGGTTTTCCCGGTGCCAGGGTGGTGAACCAGGCGAGGAGATCCGTTTGCCCGGCGTGGGCGCTGAAGCCGCCGAGGGTGTGGACGGAGGCGCGCACGGCGACGGGTTCGCCGAAGATTTTGACTTGTTTGGCACCGTCCACCAGCATGCGTCCGAGAGAGCCTTCGCCCTGGAAACCGACGATGAGCACGGCGGTTTCGGGCTTGAAAAGATTGTTGCGCAGGTGGTGGACAATGCGGCCGGCGTTGCACATGCCGGCACCGGCAAGAATCATGCACGGGCCGCTGACGCTGTTGAGGGCCATGGATTCCCGGGCGGTGCTGGTGGGACGGAAATCGAGCGTCTTGATGACATCCGCCATGCTGCGTTTCTTGAGCAACGCGATCATTTCAACATCGAAAAGCTCCGGGTGTTTGTTGTAAATGGCGGTGGCTTCAATCGCCATCGGGCTGTCGAGGTAAATCGGAAAGCGCGGCACTTTCTTATTGGCCAATGCCCAGGCCAAAATGGTGAGAAGCAACTGTGCACGACCCACCGCAAACGTGGGCACAAGCATCTTGCCGCGCCGGGCCACCCCCGCGCGCACGATCGCCAGAAACTCCTCAACAGTATCGGTGAACGGCTTGTGATCGCGATCGCCATAGGTGGATTCCATGACGACGGCATCGGCTTTTTGAAACAGATGATAGTCCTGCAGGATCAGCGCGCCCTTGGGGCCAAGATCGCCCGAGAAGATGACGGTTTTGGTGAGGCCGTTTTCTTGCGCGGTGATCTGGATCGAAGTCGAACCGAGCATGTGGCCGGCATCAAAATAAGTCGCCGTGATGCCCGGTGCGACGGTGACGGGTTTGTCGTAAGGAACAGGCGTGAGTTGGCGGAGAAGCTGTTCGACATCCTCGGAGGTATAGAGCGGCAGCAGCAGCGGGCGTCCCGCGCGGGCGAGCTTGCGATTGTGTCGCTCAAGATCCTGCGCCTGCAAACGGACGGCATCGCGCAGGATCAACGCGGTAAGTTCGACCGTGGCCGGCGTGCAATGAACGGGTCCGCGATAGCCGCCCTTGACCAGCAGCGGCAAACGGCCGACGTGATCGAGATGGGCATGTGTGAGCACGACAGAGTTCAGCTTGGCGAGATTCACGCGCGCCGGTGTGCGGTTCAGCACGCTGGCCTGGCGCCCGCCCTGAAAGAGCCCGAAGTCGAGCAGGATATTCGCCGCACTCGTTTGAATGTGATAGCAGGAGCCGGTGACTTCGCCGCCCGCGGCACCGTAGGGGGTGATGCGCATCGTTGAGATCCTTCAAAGAAATGATTGTGGGATTGTAGCCACCCAGATTGATTCGAGACACCCATCCGCTTTCGCCGTCCCGTCTCCCTGTGGTAAAACTCACCATGCGCATCGCAGAAATTTTTTATTCCGTGCAGGGCGAGGGCTCGCTGGTCGGCGTTCCATCGGTCTTCGTACGCACCAGCGGCTGCAACCTGCGCTGCACTTGGTGCGACACGCCCTACGCCAGTTGGGCACCCGAAGGCCGGGACCTTTCCACGCAGCAAATCCTCGAACAAATCACCCCGCACAAGTGCCGGTACATCGTCCTCACCGGCGGCGAGCCGATGATGTTCCGCGAACTCGTTCCCCTCATCGAAGCCCTCAAGCAACAAAATCATCACATCACCGTCGAAACCGCCGGCACGCTATGGCTCGACGATCTTCCGTCAGGCTCCATCGACCTGGCGAGCATTTCGCCGAAGCTCAGCAATTCGACGCCACTCGAACGCGATGGCGGCCGCTTCGCGCAGATGCATGAGCGGCAGCGCATCAACTGGGACATCCTCAACACCTTTGCCACCGGCGGTCACGGCGCGATCCTCGACCGTCAATGGAAGTTCGTCATCTCCACGCGCGAAGACCTCACCGAAATGCAGGACCTACTCGACCAACTCAACGCCGCCCTCGAACCCGCCCACAAAATCCAACCCCACCATATCCTCCTCATGCCTGAAGGGATTGATGTCCCCACCCTCACCGACCGCGCGCGCTGGCTGGCGGAAATCTGCAAGCAAAAAGGCTACCGCCTCTCGCCCCGCCTGCATGTTTATCTGTATGGCAATACCAAGGGCACATAAAAATTTGCCAACAATTTCTGCCCCTTCATTTCAGTTCGCATTCGCCTACAATGTCCCTTCGTGTCTTCGTGACTTCGTGGTAAAAAAAATCTTCGGAGCAATCATGTCCGCCGAACAAGCCAAACTCCTCGAAACCTTCCCCAACCCCAAACCCACGCGCGACTTCCTCATCACCCACGTCGCGCCCGAGTTCACCTCCGTCTGCCCCAAAACCGGCCAGCCCGATTTCGGCACCATCACCCTCGAATACCTGCCCGGCAAAACCTGCGTTGAGCTCAAATCCTACAAATTCTACCTCCAATCCTTCCGCGCCCGCGGCATCTTCTACGAGGCCGTCACCAACGAAATCCTCGACGACCTGGTCGCCCTCCTCAAACCCAAATACCTCAAAATCACCTCCACATGGACCCCCCGCGGCGGCCTGCATTCCATCATCACCGTCGAACGCAACGCCAACAAACGCCCCTGATCCCGCGTGAATCCTCAGAGGGGTAACCCAAAATCCCCCCATTTGGCCATTTGCGCCAATTGCATCTGGCGCCTAATCCCCGTACACTGCTGGACTTCCCTCACCGGGCCGGGGTCAAAAGCGGCAATCTCATTGCCCCCCTGCGAGCTCCAAAACCCGAGGCGGCTTAGCGTCGTTTCGCGGTGAGTCACACAGGAGGCACACTCGTGCCCAAAATGAAAACCCATAAGGGTATCAAAAAGCGCGTCAAAGTGACCGCCACCGGCAAGGTCAAGTTCCACAAACACAACAAGGGTCACTTGCAGTCGAACAAAAGCGGCAACCGCCGTCGTCGTCTGCGTGGCACCAAAACCATCACCAGCCCCTGGGCAACCAAGATGATCACGATGCTGGGCCACTGTGCCCGCTAAGTGATTCCCCTGCGTTTGTTGTTGTGTTCGTATCCGTAACTTGATTCTTCAAACTCCCTTCTTAAGGAATAAACTATGCCACGCGTTAGAGTCGGCGCCGCCCGTAAGCAGCGCCACAAGCGTCTCCTGAAACGTGCCAAAGGCTTTGTCGGCGGTCGTTCCAAGTTGTTCAAGACCGCCAAGGAAACCCTGCTTCGCGCAGGCGCCAAACGCTTCGACGGCCGCAAAATGAAAAAGCGCGACTACCGCGCCCTCTGGATCACCCGCGTCACCGCCGCCTCCCAGGCCCGCGGCCTCCGCTACTCGCAGTTCATCAATGGCCTCAAAAAATCCAACATCCTGCTCGACCGTAAGAGCCTCAGCGAAATCGCCATCGCTGATCCGGCGGCCTTCGATGCCATCACCGTCAAGGTCAAAGAGGCCCTCGGTATCAAGTAACCCGCACGCAATCGTTGGTCTTCAACATCTGAGGGCACGCGGACGTGGAGCATTGATAATTGATAATTGCTAATTATCAATTGATAATCGTCAATTGCTCCTCTCGTCTGCGTGCCCTCTCTGTTTCTCTGGGTGCTTCATGAACCTCGATCAAGTCGTCGCCGATGCCACCATCGATCTGGCCGTCGTTGACAACGCCGCGCAGCTCGAAGCTTTCCGCATCAAATACCTGGGCACAAAAGGTCTACTCAAAGACGCCTCCGATCATCTCAAATCCATCCCCGGTCCTGAAAAACGCGCCTTCGGCCAGCGCCTGAACGAAACCAAAACCACGCTCAACGCCGCCTTCGACGAAAAAAAAACCGCCCTCGCCGCCAGTGGTGGTGGGGGGGCTGAAACCGTCACCGGCGTCGATATCACCGAACCCGGCCGCCTCGCGTTTGACCGCTACGCACCCGCCACGCCGCACATCATCACGCAAACCATCGACGAGCTCACCGCGCTTTTCGCCCGCATGGGTTTCACCATCGCCGAAGGCCCCGAACTCGAAGATGACTTCCACAACTTCGAAGCGCTTAACATTCCCAAGACCCATCCGGCGCGCGATCCGCTCGACAACTTCTACCTCGACCGCGGCCCCGGCGCTCCGCCTTACATGCTTCGCTCGCAAACCAGCTCCGTGCAGATCCGCATCATGCAAACGCAAAAGCCGCCCATCCGCATCGTCGCCCCCGGCCGCGTCTACCGCCCTGACACCGTTGATCAAACGCACCTCTTCATGTTCCACCAGCTCGAAGCCCTCGTCGTCGACCAGGGCATCACCATGATCGACATGCGCTCCTCCATCAATCAATTCATCAAGGCCGTCATCGGCCCCGATACGCAGACCCGCTTCCGTCCCAGCTTCTTTCCCTTCACCGAACCGTCCGCCGAAGTCGACGTCTTCGTCCCCGCGCCGCCGGGCAGTGGGGGGGCCGGCAAATGGATGGAAATCGGCGGCTGCGGCATGGTCGACCCCAACGTCTTCCGCGCCGTCGGCATCGACCCGGAAATCTACACCGGCTGGGCCTTCGGCTTCGGCGTCGAACGCATCGCCATGCGCCGCCACAACATCGAAGACATTCGCTCCCTCGTCGAGAACGACCTCCGCTTCCTCAAACAATTCTGAGGAAAAATGCCCTATGCAAAAAGAAGCCCCTCGCGCCACGAAGACCCCCCCCCCGAAGTCCCAATTAACGACTTAACCACTTAACTATTTAACCAAGGTGCATTATGCGTATTCTCGTCACCGGCGGCGCCGGCTTCATCGGTTCCAACCTCGCCAAGCATCTCGAATCTCCCGCCGGCGGCTCCCACGAAGTCATCGTCCTCGACAACTTCTCCTCCGGCTCCTTCCTCAACCTCGTCAACTTCTGCGGCGATGTCATCACCGGCGAGTGCCTCGCTCACGAGCCCTGCCACAGTTGCGATGTCATCTTTCACGAAGCCTCCATCACCGATACCACCGTCGTCGACCAAAACCTCATGCTGCGCAACAACCTCGAAAGCTTCCGCCACGTCCTCGGCTGGGCTGCTCACTGGAACGCCCGCGTCGTCTGGGCCTCCTCCGCGGCCACCTACGGCAACCAGCCCGCGCCCAATAAACTCACCGATTCGCCCAACCCCCTCAACGTTTACGGCTACTCCAAACTCGCCATGGAACACCTCGCCGACCGCTGGTCACGCGAACACAACAAACTCCCCATCGTCGGCCTGCGCTACTTCAACGTCTACGGCCCCGGCGAAGCCCACAAAGGCAAGTTCGCCTCGATGATCTACCAGCTCGCCCAGCAAATGAAATCCGGCATCGCCCCCCGCATCTTCAAACACGGCGAACAAAAACGCGACTTCGTCTCCATCCTCGACGTCCTCGCTGCCAACGTCGCCGCCATGAAAGCCTCCACCTCCGGCGTCTACAACGTCGGCTGCGGCAAAGCCAACACTTTCAACTCCGTCATCGCCGGCCTCAACTCCGCCCTCGGCACCTCCCTCCAGGCCGAGTACATCGACAACCCCTACCCCTTCTTCCAAAACCACACCGAAGCGGACATCACCGCCACCACCCAGGCCCTCGGCTACAAACCCGCCTTCACCAACATCGCCAAAGGCATCGCCTCCTACCACGAAACCGGCGCCCTCTAAAATCCGCCTCACGAAAGTCCCCTCAGAAGGCCCAGCCATCGACAAGTCTGACCGTTTTTGTCCGTGTCTGCCCGTGTCTGCCCGTGGCCATCATTCCTTCGCTACCGCACCCCGCGCCCCATCCGCCACCCGCCACAAATACCACGCCGCCACGCTTCGCCACGGACGCCATACCTCCCCAAACTCCAGCAACTCCTTCGCCCGCGGCATCTCCGCCTTCCCATACCCCACCCGATATCCATTCCGCACGCCAAAATCATCCGCCGGCAAAACATCCGGCCGACCCAACTTAAAAATCAGCAGCATCTCCACCGTCCACCGCCCAATCCCCCGCACCGCCGTACACCTCTCAATAATCTCCTCATCGCTCAACCGATGAATCCCCCGCGCACTCGGCAGCGTCCCATCCAACGCCTTCGCCGCCAGATCCCGCATCGCCAGCACCTTGCCGCCCGACAACCCCGCCGCCCGCAAATCCGTCTCTTTCAATCCCAGCATTTCCTCCGCCGTTGGAAAACGCCCGCCCACGAGCGCCTCCACCCGCCCCCGAATCGTCGCCGCCGCCTTCCCATTCAACTGCTGATGAAAAATCGCCCCCGCCAGCGCCTCATACACCGTCCCCCCGCGCTTCGCCACCAGCCCGCACTTCCCCTGTGTCCGCAAAATCCCCGCCATCACCGCATCCCGCTTCCCCAAATGCCGCCGAATCGCCACCAAACTGAAATCATGCCTGACCATCCCTGCACTTTATCCCGCACGCCTCACATATCCAAATTGCGGATTGTCCCTTGATACTTTTCACAGTTCAGTTCTTCCCCCGCCCCCGTCTTCTTCCTTCTCCCCGTTCGCCCCCTCTTCGCACCCACGTTTTTCCTCTCTCATCCTCCGCCCCACCAATCACCTACACCATTTCCCCCGTGTCACTGTGCGCCCAAACATGGTCCTTCACTCTCTATAAAAAGGGCTCAAAATATGTTGCAACATCCAATACCCATCCCCTCCACCCCCCGGCATCCCATTGGCCCGGCCCTCACCCCCTCCCGCGCGCCAATGCAAAAAAAGTGGCGGAGTGGCGGTCTACTTGATTCCCTTGCGCAAAACACTCCGCCAAGTGGCGATCTACCTCGTTTTACCGCCTCAACCCCACCACCCACCCCCCAAATCCTAAGAAATAATCCCCAATCCTACTCCGCCACTCCCACCAACCTCTCCCCCAACTGGCGGCCTACCCCCCAGCTCCGCCCTTCGCCCTCATTGTCCCCAACCCTCATCCCGATTATCTTTATCCCTTCACGAATCGGAGCCCAAGTGCCCAATGATCTGCCGCAACTCATCGATGACTACTACCGCCAATGTCCTGGAGAAACTTACAAAATCTCCGACCCCGTCTGCGCCCAAAGGCTCCGCCGCCATTACCCCAAGTGTCCCGGCTGCAAATGGAACCCCGCCTCCTCACCGAGCCCCGCGCGGTCCTCAGCCGTTGATTCCCCTAATTCCCCCCTTTACGAGGTCCCTATGATTGAAAAAGTCTACAAAGCTTACGACGTCCGCGGAATCTACCCCGACGACCTCAATGAAGATATCGCCTGGAAAACCGGTCACGCCACCGCCCAGTTCCTCCGCATGAACCTCTCCGGCCTCGCCAAAGCTGACCCCCGCATGAACATGATCATCGTCGGACGCGACATGCGCCTCTCTTCCCCCGCACTCTCCAAAGCCCTCATCGACGGCATCCTCTCCACCGGCACCAACGTCATCGACATCGGCATGATCGACACCCCCCAAATCTACTTTGCCATCAACCACCTCGGTTGCTGCGGCGGCATCCAGGTCACCGCCTCCCACAACCCGGCCAACTACAACGGCTTCAAAATCTCCGGCCTCGAAGCCCGCCCCGTCGGCGAAAACACCGGCCTCAACGAAATCAAACGCATCGCCATGAACCTCCGCAAAGGCCCCTCCGCGCAAACCGGCCGCGTCGAAACCCAGGATCTCTCCCGCCCCTATAAGGCCCACGTCCTGCAATTCCTCAAACTCCAAAAACCGCTCAAGGTCGTCTGCGATTGCTCCAACGGGATGGCCGGTAAATTCATCCCCAACATCTTCATCGGTTACCCCAACCTCGAAATCATCACCCTCAACACCGAGATCACCGGCACATTCAAGCACGAGCCCAACCCCCTCGTCGACGCCCACCTCCGCGAACTCCAGGAAGCAGTCCTCAGCAACGCCGCCGACTTCGGCGTCTGCTTCGACGGTGACGCCGACCGCTGCATCTTCGTCGATGAACAAGCCAAGATCGTCCGCTGCGACATCCTCACCGCCTTCCTCGCCAAAGACTTCCTCAAGAAAAACCCCGGCTCCGCCATCGTCTACGATCTCCGCTCCTCCCGCGTCGTCCGCGAAGAAGTCCTCAACGCCGGCGGCATCCCCAAGCGCGAACGCGTCGGCCACGTCTTCATGAAAAAAGCCCTCGCCGACTCCCATGCCGTTTTCGGCGGCGAACTCTCCGGCCACTTCTATTTCCGCGACAACTTCAAAACCGATTCCGGTGCCATCGTCTTCGCCATCACCTGCTCAGTCCTCTCCGGTTACGACATCCCCATGAGCCTGGTCCTCAAACCCCTCCTCCGCTTTTACTCCTCCGGCGAAATCAATTACGAAGTCGCCGACAAGGACGCCGCCATCAAGAAACTCGCCGAAAAATACAAGGATGCCGCAATTGATTACCTCGACGGCCTTACCGTCGAGTACGATACTTGGTGGTTCAACGTCCGCAAGTCCAACACCGAACCCCTCCTTCGTCTGAACCTGGAAGCCAACACCGCGGACTTGTTGAAAAAGAAACTCGAGGAAGTCGGTGCCCAAATCGGCACGCCGGTTGATCATCATTGACCTTACGCTGGACGAACATGCGCTACTTCTACTTGTTTCTCACACTCGTCGGTTTCGTCACCATTCACGGCGGCTGCACGCAAATGTTTGCCGAGCACATGGTCGAGGCGCCCAACAAGTACGGCTTCAAAGCCGCGCCCGGCGACGTCACGACCCACGCCGCCCCGTCTTCCCCCGGCACCAAGCAAAAACTCCTCATCCCCGTCGGACCGCCCGACGCCACCCTCGCCGTCTGGGTCCTCGAACCCGTCGAACAACCCCCGCGCGGCACCATCATCCTCCTGCACGGGATCATCGCCACGCACAACGGTGTTCGCCCCACAGCGCAACGCCTGCAGAAAGCCGGCTACCGCACCGTCATGATCGACCTCCGCGGCCACGGCCAATCCAGCGGCGAACACGTCACCTTCGGCATAGTCGAATCTCGCGACGTCTCCCAGGCCATTACCTTCCTCCAGAAATACAAACTCTGCGGTGACACCGTCGGCGTCTACGGCGTCTCGCTGGGCGCCGCAACCGCCATTCAGCTCGCCGCCATCGATCCGCGGGTCCGCGCCGTCGTCGCCGTCTCCCCCTTCGCCAACCTGCGCACCGAAGTCAAAAGTTTCGCCCAGACCGTTCTCCCCCTCCCCGGCCTCTTCCTCTCCGATACGGATTACAAAAACATCGTCGATTCCGCCGGCAAAATCGCCAATTTCGATCCCGACCTCGCCAGCCCCCTTGTCGCCATTCAGAAAACCAAAATCCCGATTCTCCTGGTTCATGGCGCTGTCGACCTCATCACCACCGCCAGTGAATCCCAGCTCCTCCACGCTGCCGCCCCGCAAACCACGCAGTTGAAAATATTCCCCGCCCATGGCCACTTGACCCTCGCCTTCAACCTTTCCGCCGAAGTCCCCAAGATCACCCGCCAATGGTTCGATCAACATTTGGGTGCATCGACAACTTCCGTGGCCGTCGCCGCGCAACTCACCCCTGAGGAAAATCCTGCGCATTCTGCGCCGCACTCACCGGCGAAGTCACCGCATCCGCCGGCTTCGGACTGATCCCATACCGCGTCCCCTCCGCCGATACTTCCTGCGCCCGCGCGGAAACCACCGTCGGCATCACCGGCGGCTGCTCCGGCGTGATCCAGCATTTCCCCGCCTCGCATTTGGCAATCACTTCCGCCGCCTCCTCCACGTCGTCCATGATCCGGAACAGATTCAAGTCTTTTCCATGAATGTAGCCAAACCGTTCCAGCATCGTTTCGCGCAACCACTCAATCAGCCCCGACCAGAATTCCGAACCGATCAGCACGACCGGAAACGGATCAATCTTCAACGTCTGAATCAACGTCAGTGATTCAAAGAATTCATCCATCGTCCCGAACCCGCCCGGAAAACACACAAACGCATGGCTGTACTTGACGAACATCACCTTACGCACAAAGAAGTAATGATGATTCACCGAGATATTCTGATACGCATTGTTTTTCTGCTCCATCGGCAACGAAATGTTCATGCCGATCGACACGCCCCCTTCCACTTCCCGCGCCCCTTTGTTCGCCGCCTCCATGATGCCCGGCCCGCCCCCGGTGATCACTCCAAAATTCCGCTTCGCCAACGCCCGCCCCAGATCCTCCGCCATTTTGTAATACTTGTCATCCGGCCGCGTCCGTGCCGAACCAAAAACCGCCACCGCCGGCCCCACCCGCGCCATCGTTTCAAACCCATCCACAAACTCCGCCATGATCCGGAATATCCGCCACATATCCTGCGGCCCCGGCTCATTCGAACGCGCCATCAGTTGATCGACCATAAAACGCCTCCGCTAAATCTTGTTGCATCATAGTCCCGCGCGTTCCTACCCACCAAGAAAAGTTCCCATCTCCACCAACAATTTAAAGCAAGAATCCCCACCCGCTCACTCCGCCAATTCCGCGCGCCCATCCAGTATCTGCCGCAGCTCATGTCCATCCAGCGGATGATGCCCCATCTGCCGCGATTCCAGAATCGCCCCCGCCAGCGCCACATACGCCGCCTGATGAACATTTCCACCACCGCCCAGCATTCCCGCGGCCACGGCCAGCAATGCTTCATCAAAGCCGAGCCGGTCGATCCCGGTCGTGTGGCCATTGAATGGACTCGCCAGGTATTCGCTGCGGAGTTTGCCTTCCCATGCTTGCCCGGCCGTCCCCACCTCCTGGGCATCAAACGCCAGCAGCCCTTTCTTGCCCAGCGGCATCAACATCGCCCGCCCGCGCGCATCATTTAACAAGCGATACGCCAGCGCCGAAACGCCCTGCTCATGGTCGCGCATTGCCACGCGCAAGCCACGTTCGGATGTCACCAAAAGATCCGCATCCAGCATCCGCAAAATACGCCCGCGCGATCCCGCCGTCCCGCCGATCAACTTGCCGTACCGTTCCTCCGGCGATCCTTGCCCATGCACCGTGATCAAAATATTCGACGCCAGCGCATCAGTCAGCAAACCCAGCCCTGCGTCGTACATCACCAACGAACTCGCCGGTGCTGCCAACTTCCGCACCTGTTCGTGGATATACCGCTCATTGGCCGAATCCGTCGGCGTCGTGGGTGATTCGTCCAGCGTAAAGAGCTTTTGCGTGTCCACAACGAACCGCGTCTTCATGGCGATCTTTTTGCGGTTGCGTATCGGCAGCACGTGTACCCCCGCCGCCTCCAAGTCATCCATCGCCGCATCGGAGGCATCATCGGTGCCCAGCGAACAAATCAGTGTCGGCTCCCCGCCCAATCCCGCCAGATGCTTCGCCACCATCGCGGCCCCGCCCAGGTAATCACGCTTCTCCAGCGGCACCAGCGACATCATCGGCCCATCCCCCGCCAGATCCGTCGCATCGCAATACTGGTAGCGATCCAGCACCACATCGCCCACCACCACAAACTGCCGATCCACAATATTGTCCATGATCTCCAGCAGCGTGGAACGTGCAATCGCATACCGCTTGCAGAAGAGTTCCAGTTTCTCCTGCTCCAGATCGAGCCGCTGGGCATAGCTGTCGATGATCTGTGAAGAGGAATACACAATATCGCCGGAAGAAAAAATCACCCGCCCGCCATAATTTTCCACCGCCTGCTTTTCTTTCAAAAAACCAGGATGCACATTGTGCTCGTACTCCCGTCCCTTGATGTAAATGTCCGGCTTCACCGCGCCCAAAAGCTCCACCGCCGTCGGCGTCGCATTGATGTACACGTAATCGACAAATTCCAATGCCGCAAGATTCTCCGCCCGCAATTCCTGCGGCACGTACGGCCGGCCTTCACCCTTGCCCACGTGCGGGTCGCCCGTTAGCGACACCAGCAAAATATCCCCCTGCTGTTTCGCAAACTGCAAATAACGAATGTGCCCCGGATGCACAATATCGAAGCACCCGTGACAATGCACAAAGGTCTTGCCCGACCGTCGCGCGGTATCGCGGTGTCCGCACAACGCCGCCAAATCCACGATTTTACGGTGAAAAGTATGCCGAGCCCGTGTGGAAGAGTTGGTGGTCATAACTGAGTTATCGGCCTGTTACAGGCGATTTCAACAGGTCAATCCCACCCTTTATTCTCCCACCGTTTCCCCACGCGCGCTCACGTCGGCCAAATCTCTCCCAGTAGTATCTCCAACTCCCCAAACGGCACAAACCGTACCACATCCGCGCCCTTTCCCGCGGCCGCCAGCACATATTTTTCTTCCCGCAACTCAAAGCACTTCGCCGTTTTATCCTCCGGATCAATAATCCAGTACCAACGAATGCCGTGCTTCTCGTACAAAGCGAATTTATCCACCGTATCCGTTTCCACATTGTGCGGCGAGACCACTTCGACGGCCAAATCCGGCACACCCACCAATCGATTGCCCAAGACGACGCTCTTGATTCGATCGGCCGCAATAAAAAGGATGTCCGGTCGTCGCACCGTAAATTTATCAAACGGCGTGTCCATATCCTGTAACAGTTGCCCCAACTTTTTCTGCCGTAAATACGGCTGCAAGATGCCAATCAGATTAATCACGACCGATGAATGGAAATAATTCGGGCGCGGACTCACAAGTATTTCTCCATTGACCAACTCCAATCGCACCCCCACCGGATCGCGCCCCAACTGCGAATACTGCTCCGCCGTCAGCAGCGTCTTGGGCCGCTCTCCCGCTTTGCCCGCTGCCCGAACTGTCTCAGCAATCGTCATCTTTCACCTTTTTTATTTTAGTATATCACACCCCCCACCCGCTTTTGTATACTTCCCGGCGGTCGCATGTTACGTGAGGAGAAGCATATGAAATTCCGCGTCGTAGGCCATCGCAAAGACAACGCCATTCGCGTCGAACTGGAGTTTGAAGCTCAATCCAAAGCCCAGGCCGAACGCGAAGCCCTCAAACAGGGCATCGAAGTCGTCCGCGTCGAAATCGTCCAGGGCGAATCCGGCGGGACTCATGGCGTCGGCCGCGTCGCCGATGAACGCCCCTCCTCCGCCCGCCCCAACAAATCCCGGTTCCTCGCCCTCTTCCTGCTCTTTGACGTGCTCTTCGTCCTGGCTGTTCTGACGTGGTGGTTCTGGCCGCAAATCAAGGAATTCATCCCCGGCCTCAAATAACCAGACGCCTCACACTTCGCCGCGCACCAGGTCCTCGTACGTCTCGCGCTTGCGAATGATCGTGTATTTCGACCCTTGCACCAGCACCTCCGCCGCACGCGGCCGCGCATTGTAGTTGCTCGCCATCGCCATCCCGTATGCCCCGGCCGAAAAAATCGCCACCAAGTCCCCGCGTTTCAGCACCGGCAAATAACGATCCTTCGCCAGGTAATCCCCGCTCTCGCAGATCGGCCCGACCACATCCACCTTCTCATCCCCCTCCACCCGCAACGTGCTCTGCCGATTCGGCGGCATCAACCGCGCACCCGGGTTCGCCCCCCAGATGAAATGGTAACTCTCATACAGGGTCGGCCGAATCAAATCATTCATCGCCGCATCCACGATCACAAATTTCTTCATCCCGCCCTGCTTGGTGTACTGCACTTGCGCCAGCAAAATACCCGCATTGCACGCGATCGAACGCCCCGGTTCCAGAATAATCTGCAACCCCTTCTCCACGCGCTCCAGCAACAGCGGCACAATCGCCGCCGCGTACGCGCTCGCCGGTGGCGCTTCATTCCCTTCGTAGAACGCCGCAAACCCGCCGCCAATATCCAGCGTGTCGATCACGATCCCTTCACCCGCCAGTTCATCGATCAGCGCCAGCGCCTTGGTAATCGCATCCACATACGGTTCCGTTACTTTGATCGGGCTGCCAATGTGCAGATGGATCGCATTCAATTTCGCATGTTGCGCCTTGCGTGCCGCCCGAAAGAAGGCCGCCGCCCGGTCAATATCCACGCCAAATTTCGTCTCCTTCTTCCCGGTGAACGTCTTGGCATGTGTCCCCCCTTGGTTTTCCACATCCGGATTAACTCGCAACGCCCCGCGCGCACTTACCCCTTTCAATCCCGCCAGTCGTTCCAGATTCCAGAACTCCTCCTCGCTCTCAATGTTGAACCATCCAATGCCCGCCCCTCCCGCACACAGCGCTTCATCGATCTCCTTATCCGTCTTCCCCACGCCGGCAAAAACGATTCTCTTCGCGTCGCACCCACCCTTCAGTGCCCGATACAGCTCGCCCCCGCTCGTCACGTCCATGCCCGACCCCGCCTTCACCAGATCCTTCACCAGATTCAGATTCCCGCAGCTCTTGATCGAATAGCAAATGATCGGCCGCAACGGCGCAAACGCCTCCGCTATCCGCTGATAGTGCGTCAGCAACGTCGTCTTGCTGTAAATGTAAACTGGCGTCCCCACCTCCGCGGCAATCTTGCTGACCGCGACATCCTCCGCAAACAACTGCCCATCCCGGTAGACAAAATGATCCATAACCTGCTTTCCTTACAGCATCAAAACAAGCCGTTCATTGTATCGCCGCCGCGCGATTTTGTCCGCCCGCGAAGGATAGTTCAAAAGACCTGCCCAACTTCCCAATCATCGGTATGATACGCGTATGAAAAACCACGCAAACATTTTCCTCTTCGTCCTGGCAGCCTTCCTCCTCTTCGCCAGCTTCGCCCTCGCGCAGGACGTTGCGCCCGTCGCCGATGCTGTACCGCGAGACATTGCTGCGGCCGGCAAATCCCTCCAGCCCGAGCATAAAAGCGCTGCCATCATCAAGCTCCATGGCGAAGTCAATGACATGATGCTCAAAAGCCTTCACCGCCGCGTGGATATCGCCCGCAAACAAGGTTGCACGATCCTCGTCTATGAACTCGACACCTACGGCGGGCTGCTCACCAGCGCCCTCGAAATGAGCAAATTCACCAAGAGGCTTCCTGATGCTTCCCAAGGCTCATTCGCCACCGTCGCCTGGGTCAACGACAAAGCCTATTCCGCCGGCGCCATCGTCGCGGTCTCCTGCCAGCAGATCGTCATGGTCAACGGCGCCACCATGGGTGACGCTGCTCCCATTGCTGTTTCCGGCGACTCCATGATTCCCCTGGGCGCTGCGGAACGCGCCAAAATCGAATCCCCTCTTCTGCAGGATCTCGAAGATTCCGCTGACCGTAATCACTACAACCGCACCGTTCTGTGGGCCATGATCCAGCCCTCCATCGAAATCCACGAAATGAAAAACAAGGATGATGGCTCCGTCAAATTTGTCGACACCGTGGAACGCGAAAAACTTCTGGGCGTCCAAACACCCCTTCCCGGCGGGGGGGTCAGCCGCCCCTGGGTCTTCGTGAACACTGTTGATTCCGCCGGCCAGCTCCTCACCGTTGCGCCCGAACGCGCCATCGCCATGGGCCTCGCCAAGGCCCGCATCGATAACGAAGCCCAGCTTCGCGCCGCCCTGAACATCACCGGCGATGTCCTTGTCCTCGATTTTAACTGGGCCGAACTCGCCACCATGTGGCTCACCCAATGGTGGGTCCGCGGCATCCTCTTCTTCGTCATGGCCGTCCTCGTCTACATCGAGTTCTCCCACCCCGGCATCTCCATCGCCGGCATCGGCGCCCTTATCTGTCTTGTCCTCCTCATCGGCGCACCTTTCCTCACTGGCCTCGCCCAAACCTGGCAAATCGCCATCATTCTCCTCGGCGTGGTGCTCATCATCTCCGACTTCTTCATCTTCGGCGGCACCGGCTTCATCGCCATTCCCGGCATTCTCCTGATGATCGTTGGCATCGTCGCCAGCTTCGTCCCCGCTGAACCTGGCGGCGGATTCCTTCCCACCAATCGGGCCTCCTGGAACGCCCTCACCCGCGGCATGTCCGTCATCGCCACCGCGTCCGTTCTCTCGATTTTTCTCTTCTACTTCCTCAGCCGCTATCTCTACATCACTCCCGGCTTCCGTCGCCTCCAACTGCCTCCTACCGGCGTCACCACCCCCATCGAACAATCCCTCCGCGATTCTGCCGATCGCCCCACCACCGACGCCGTCTTCGTCGGGGCTCTCGGCATCGCCTCCTCCGAACTCCGCCCCGCCGGCAAAGCCCGCTTCGGCCAACACCTCGTCGATGTCGTCACCAACGGCCAGTTTGTTTCTCACGGCAGTGAAATCGAAGTCCTCGAAATTTTCGGCAATCGCGTCGTCGTCAAACCGCGCCCCGCCACCCCTTCATCAACCCCGTCCACCGGAGACTCCGCTTGATTATCGCCGCTCTCATCCTCTTCGCCGTCACTCTGGCCTTTGTCGTGGCCGAACTCTTCCTTCCCTCCCACGGCATCCTCTCCATCTGCGCCGCCGTTTTCGCCATCGCCGCCGTCGTCATGATGTACCGGGCCAATGAAATGGCCGGCATTCTCTCCGCCATCCTCGTCGTCCTCGCCGCACCGTTCGTCCTCTACGCCGCCATCAAAATCTACCCGCGCACCGCCATGGGCAAACGCGTCATGCTCGCCGGTCCGGACGACGCCACCGCCACCCCTTTCCATGCAGAATCCTCCAAACTCCAGGAACTCGTCGGCCAGCGCGGCATCACCATGACCACCCTCCGCCCCGCCGGGGCTGTCGAAATCGCCGGCCGACGCATCGACTGCATCTCCGAATCCCACGTCATTGACCCCAACACCCCGGTCGAAGTCCTCCAGGTCATAGGCCTCAAAGTCATCGTCAAAGCAATCGATGCCGCTTAGCCCATCCTCAGTTCAACCTTCATGATTTCTATGTCCTGAATTTGCCGCAATGCTTTGCGCGGTGCCGCTATGTCGCAAATGATCTCGATTGAACAGGTCCCGCTCGGCTGCCCCATTTAATTGTCACCCCTCAGAAGATCGGTGACACCGTGCCCGCTCTGCCCGGATTTCAGTAGCCGCGCACAAATCGCCCGGTACAATCCCCATCATGTTCGGACCGCATCCTTCCATCTCCCTGTTCACCAACACCCCTACCCTCACCCATCCCACTCTTCGCCGCCACGCCCTGTCTGCCCTCTTCCTGCTCATCACCTCACTTGTTCTATCCGGTTGCGGCGAGCCCAAACCCACACGCGTCTTGCTCGTCGGAGGGGCGGGACTTTCCCAACTCGGCACCCTCGGTGCGACCATCTCGGCCATGTCCCCCGACGCCGAAGTCATCGAGACCGGCGGATGGGATGGCTTCCGCTCCAACCTCCGGCGGATCATCAAAGACCGGCCCAGCGAAGGGCTCGTCCTTATCGGCCATTCCTTCGGATGCCAGACCATCGCTCAGGCCGCCGCCGATGTCCCTCAAGTCGATCTCGTCGTCATGATCGACCCCGCATGGGATGACATCACGCTCCCCCGCACCGTTTACAGTTGCCTCTGGTATCAGCGTTCCGATCTTGGTGCCGAACGCCGCGCCGTCATCCGCAACGGCGGCCGACCGATGATCGTCAATGGCGACCATAACAGCATCTGCTACTCCCCTCAGCTCATCGCCGAAGTATCGCGGATCGTCCGGGACCTCAGCGACCGCAAAGCCATGCATCAACGGATGCGCGAAATGCGTGCGCCTCGGCGCTAACCGGCCCAGAAGTAAATCCAGGCAAGGGCCGCACATTCCCTTCCTGAAATATTCGCCCCAATTCCCTCCTCCCGCTAAAATCCTCCCCGCTCTGTCCTGCCCGGTGTCCCCCTGCGTCCGTGACTAAAATCCCCCAATCCCTTGGCGAGAGAAATATGTTTGGCTCCCACCTCTCCATCTCCGGCTCCATGCACAACGCCCTCCTCGACGCCGAGCGCCTTCACTGCGACACCGTTCAAGTCTTCACGAAAAACCAACAACAATGGCAAGCCAAACCTCTTGACCCTTCCTCCATTGACACCTTCCGCTCGCACGCCGCACGCCTTCACTTCACCCAAATCGTCGCCCACGATTCCTACCTCATCAACCTCGCCGCCACCGATGAGTTTCTCTACCAGAAAAGCATCGCCGCCTTCACCGAGGAAATCCGCCGCTGCGATCAGCTCGGCATCGCCTATCTCGTCACCCACCCCGGCGCCCACGTCGGCGCCGGCGACACCGTCGGCATCCGCCGCGTCATCGACGCCCTCAATAAAATCCTCGCCGACCTCCCCGACAGCACCACCACCATCTGCCTCGAAACCACCGCTGGCCAAGGTACCTCCCTCGGTTGGCGTTTCGAGCAGCTCGCCGAAATGCGCGCCGGCCTGCGCACCCCCCAACGCGTCGGCATCTGCGTCGATACCTGCCACATCCTCGCCGCCGGTTACGACATCACCACCGTCCCCGGTACCCACCGCGTCCTCGAGGAATTCGACCGCGTCATCGGCCTCCAACACCTCAAAGTCTTCCACCTCAACGATTCCAAAAAAGAACTCGGCACCCGCGTCGACCGCCACGACCACATCGGCCGCGGCCGCGTCGGCCTGAGCGCCTTCGAAGTCATCTGCCGCCATCCCCAATTCACCAATATCCCCAAAATTCTCGAGACCGCCAAAGATCCCGCCCCCGACGGCCAGCCCTGGGATCAGCACAATCTGAAAGTCCTCCGCACCCTCGCCGCCGGAAAAAAGCCCCGCCTCCCCGCCTTCAAAGCCCCCTGACAATTCTATTTGCCGTTGACACTCGCCGCGCCCTCTCTTGCATCTTCGCCCCCAAACCTTGAAACTTCCCCCATGCACCCCACTCTTTCCATCGTCTCCCCCATGTACAACGAAGCCGCCGGCATCGAAGAATTCGTCCGCCACGTCCACGCCGCCCTCGCCCCGCTCGACACCCCTTACGAAATTATCCTCGTCAACGACGGCTCGCGGGACAATACCCTCGAAGTTGCCACGCGCCTCGCCGCCACCGACCCCCTCGTGCGCCTCGTCGCCTTCTCCCGCAACTTCGGCCACGAAGCCGCCTCCACCGCCGGACTCCGCTACGCCCGCGGCGACGCCATCATCCTCATCGATTCCGACCTCCAGGACCCTCCCGAAGTCATCCCCGAAATGCTCGCCCAATGGAAACAGGGCTTCCAGATCGTCTATGGCCAACGCTCCAAGCGCCATGAAGAACCCGCCCTCAAAAAAATCACCAGTTGGATCTTCTATCGCCTCATGCGCAAACTCGCCAAGATCGAACTCCCCAAAGACACCGGCGATTTCCGCCTCATGGACCGCAAAGTCGTTGACGCCTTCAACGCCCTGCCTGAGCGCAACCGCTTCGTCCGCGGCATGATCTGCTGGACCGGCTTCCGCGCCACCGGCGTCGAGTTTGTCCGTGCCCCGCGCTTCGCCGGAAAAACCAATTACAACTATTTCAAACTCATCAAACTCGCGACGGACTCTCTCACCGGATTCACCACCGCGCCACTCAAAATCGCCACTTGGCTCGGCACCCTCATATCCCTCGCAGCCGTCCTCTGGACCCTCGTTGTCATCTACCAGTTCTTCTTCTGGAAAAACCCCGACGGTACTCCCTACCGCCAGGCCGGCTACACCTTCCTCGCCCTCGCCGTTCTCTTCCTCGGGGGTGTTCAAATTTTCCTCATCGGTCTCATCGGCGAATATCTCGCCCGCACCTATGAACAGGTTCAGGGACGCCCCATCTACATCGTCGATCAACTCCACAATTTCTCCGATACCCGCGCCACCGCCGGCCCCAACGGCGGCCTCTTGCCCAACTCCTGATCTGCTGAGGACCATCCATGCGCTACGTCATCGGCTCCGTTTTGCTCCTTGCCGGGCTTATCTGGTGCAGCATTTCCGTCCCGATTATGCTGCGGCAGCACCAGCTCATCGCCACCGCGGAGAAGGTTCCGGCCTTCATCCTCTCCGCCAACGTCAACTCTCGGCGCAGCGGCAAGTCCACCGTTCACAGTCCGGTGATCCAGTACCGCTATCGCTTCAACAACAACACCCGTGAATCCACCTCAGTCCTGCCCTTTGAAGAAACAGGTTCGCGCGGCTGGGCCCAGGAAATTGTGGCCCGCTACAGTCCGCTGATGAACCATCGCGTCGGCATCAATGCCGATTTTCGCAACGCCAACGCCGTCGCCTTTGTCAATCCCCAAAATCCGAAAGAGTCTTTCCTCGTTAAGGAGCATTCTTTCACTCCCTACACCCTCGTGCTTATTCCTGCCGCACTTATCGGCGTCGGACTGCTTACGCTCCTCCGCGTGATCGCCGGAGCCCGCGATTCCATGGCCGCAATCGCCCTGGATGCCTCCGGGTGGAAACTGCTTCTCCCCGACATCGCTCTCCGCAAAAGATTCATGAATTCCGTTATCACCCTCATTCTGTCACTAGCGCTTTTTTCTCCTATCGCCATTCACTACCTGCTCGTGACCGAAAGAGTTCGAATTTTCCCCGCCATCGCCCTTTCCGTGTTGGCGATCCTCAACCTCTTTCTCGTCATCTCGCTCCTCCGCGCCTGGTGGGTGCATCGCGGCCTTTCCGACGCCCGGTTGACCGTCAACCCGGCACCGGCCAGTCGCGACCAATCACTTCAGATTCAGGTCGAAATGGATATCCTGGCGCACGGAACGCTTACGAAATTCGTGGCCGCCCTTGTTTGCCAGGAAACCTACCAGACCCAGAGCGGCAACAAGAAAACCATCGCCACCCGTGAGTACTCCCGCACCAGCATCGTTCTCCTGCCCGAAACCGCCTTGGTGGCGAACCAAATGCTCAGCGGAGAGGGACGCTTCGAAATTTCCGCTGGCAGTCGGCCAACCGTCGGCGGTCCCGGCTTCCCCCGCTATACTTGGTCCATCGAAATCCTGGCGCATTTGAAAGGGGCCCCCGACTATAAAGGCACCTTCCCTCTGACCGTCATCTGACCGCATTTCGGTATAACATCGGTCCAGCGTTTGACTCATAACCCGAAAAACGGTACATTACGCGGCTCACAAATTGTTCGTGAAACAATCAGAGGATCACTCAAATGCCCAAGCCGCGTCGTCGTCGTAAGATCGGTTCCAAGAAGCGCCACTCCAAGTGGAAGTCTCGTCACCATATCCAGTGATTAAGTCATCACTGTGATGCCGCGCCACAGATGCGCGCTGCCGCCTTAAAACCTCGAAAGCCACGGATCTTGATCCGTGGCTTTTTTCTGCGCTGACGCTCGAGCTTCCGCGCCGCGCTACTTCCCCGGTGCCTCAATTCCCCGCCGTTCCAGCAGCGATCCTTCCAACTGGTACAGCGTTACCAGCGCCTTGATCGAATTGGCCACCGCCCGCACCTCCTCAATCTTGCTCGACAACAAATCGCGCTGGGCCTGTGCGACGAGCAAATTGGTCGACCGTCCCACATCAAACTTCGCCTTTTCCGTACGCAGCTTTTCCTCCTGCAGTTTGCGCGTCACCCCTGTTGCGTCGATCTGCTTGATGAGCCGAACCACCTCTATGTAGGCGCCGCGCACATCCTCCTGCACCATATCCGTCTGATTGGTCAGGCTCTCCATCGCCTGATCCTTGGTCAGCACACTCCGTCGATACTGCGCCCGGGCATCGCGATTCTCCAATGCCTGCTCAAATTTAACTCCCGCGATCACATCGTAGCTCGGTCCGTCCAGGTCCGTCACCGATCCCCCAAAGCTTCCGGCATATCCGGTCTTGCCCAGCGCGACGAACATATCCAACTTCGGTAGCAGCCCGTTCTTGGTCCGCACCACTTCCAAATCCCCGCGATCAATCAGCAACTTCGCTTGATTCACATCCGAGCGGTTTAGCAACGCCACGTTCACATGCGATTCCACATCCGCCTTCGGCAACTCCGGAATAAACGGCTGCGTGACGGTCTCCACTTCACTGGTCCAAAAATCCCTGGTCTCCGGATGCACCAGTCGCAACAGCCGCAGCCGCGTGGTCTTCAATACACTTTCCGCATTGATGACATCTTCATTGCGCGATGCCACCTCCGCCTCGGCCGCGATGCGCTCGGTATCCGCCAGCCGCCCCACCCGAATCAACTCGTTGGTTTGGTCCAACTGCTGCTGGGCAACGTTCAGCGATTCCTTCACGATCTCTATCTGCCGCTGTGCCAGCACATAGTCCCAATAGCCAATCTCGATGGACGCCACCAGCGATTCCGCCACACCGCGCAGTTCGTAGAGTGAAATCTTCATGTCAACCGCCGCCTCGCGCACCGTCGCCAGATTCGCCTCGACGCTGGCACCTTTCAAGAGCGCCTGAGTCACCGTCAATCCGCCCCGCGTCGCCACCTGCGAATCGCTATAAAAGGACTGTGCCGAATAATTGGTGTCGATGCCCGCGTTAATCGTCGTGCCCGTCGGCAGGAATTGGTTGTAGCCCACGGTGGCCGAGATGGAGTCGCTCACGCCGCCGGTGGTCCCGCTGGGATTCTTCTGCCCCGTGTTGTCGGTTCTGCCGCCGGAGATTTGACCGCTGACGACCGGGTCAAATGCCGCCCGCCGCTGTTCTTCCACCGTGCGAAAAATCTGCGGGTTATAACGCTGCACTCGCAAACTCGGATTATTTTGCAATGCCAGCATGACGGCATCACCAACGGAAAGGGCGAGCGTTTTGCCTCCCTGGGTAGTGGGGGTCATGAAGGGCATTGGCCGATTCGTGGCACTCGCCCCGACCTTTCTGGGAAGGCTCGATGCCGTATTGTCCCCGCCGCCAACCGGGCCTACGTACGTGGATGGCAGGGGTCCCAAGTCCAACTGGGCACATCCCACCGCGCCCAGGGCCGCCAGCAAAATTCCCATCCGTAAGCGTTGCATTGCTGTCACCATTGATCGCTCCAAACCAGCGTGTCCATCAGTTGAAATCGAAAAGGTCCAAATACATTACTCGTAGCGCAGGGCCTCGATGGGATCGAGTTGGGCTGCCCGGTAAGCCGGATAAAAACCAAAGAAAACGCCCACGGCCGCCGAGAAACCCAGGGCGAGAAAGACGCTGCTCATCGTCACCATCGCCGGAAAACTGGTGAGCGTCCTGACCAGCATGGCCGCCCCCACTCCGCCCAGCGCGCCAATGGAGCCGCCCAATCCGGTCATGATGATCGATTCAATCAGAAACTGCCGCAAGATATCGCGATTCTTCGCCCCGATCGCTTTGCGCACGCCGATTTCGCGGGTCCGCTCCGTAACCGTCACGAGCATGATGTTCATGATCCCGATGCCGCCGACCAGCAGGGAAATTCCCGCGACCGAACCAAGAAGTATCGTAAACGTCATAATCGCCGTCGAGGCGGCTTCCATGATTTCGGCCTGGTTGCGAATCTGAAAATCATCCTGGTCGTCGGGCTTCTGGCGATGTCGTTTTCGCAAGATTTCGCTCACGGCGGTTTCGATTTTCGCCAACGCCTTGTCGTCCGTTCCCTGAATGTCAATTTCACGCAAGAATGTCAGCCCGAATACATTTTTCATCGCCGTGGTGTAGGGAATCAGCACCTGGTCGTCCGGATTAAAGAATCCCTGATCGCCCTTGCTTTTGAGCACGCCGATGACGAGAAAATTTATCCCTTCGAGTTTTACGGTTTCGCCCACCCCGTCCCCGCCTGCAAAGAGCGTCTGCTCCGTCACTGGCCCAATGACCGCCACACGCCCCATGTTTTCCGCTTCGCTTTCCGAAAAGAACCGCCCGCGATCCAACTCAAAACTGCGAATCTTGAAATAGGTCGGCGCTACTCCCTGCACATTGGATCGCGTGTTGGTCGCAAGATATTTCACCTGGGCACTGCCTCCAACCACGGGCGAAACAGCCTCAATCCCCTCGATATCACGGAGTGACTGCGCATCCTCGACGGTGAGATTCTGCTGCGTGCCCGAAATCACCCCGCCCGTACCACGCTGACCGGGCCGCACCACCAGCAAATTCGTCCCCATCGCGGTAATCTGCCCCAACACCTGTTTCTGCGCCCCATTCCCAATAGCCAGCATCGCAATCACCGCCCCAACGCCGATGATGATCCCCAGCATCGCCAGGATCGATCTAAGTTTATTGGCGATAAGACTCTTTAACGCCGACTTGAGCGTGATCCAGATCAGCATTATTTACTCCCCTTGGCTGATTGGAATACCGCATCATCCTGGGCAATGCGGCCATCCTGCAAATAAAACTCCCGCTGGCAGTGCGCTGCCACCTTCGGATCGTGCGTCACGACGATAATCGTCCGCCCCTGCGCATTGAGTTCTTTAAAAAGCGTCAGTATTTCCTCCCCCGTCTTCGTATCCAGCGCCCCAGTAGGCTCATCCGCCAAGAGGATGGATGGGTCCGTCACAATCGCCCGCGCTATCGCCACGCGCTGCCGCTGGCCGCCGGATAACTGATTCGGTTCGTGATGCGTGCGATCGCCCAATCCCACCAGTTCCAACGCCGCTTTCGCCTGCTTATGCGCTCCGCTATTGGCCGCATACAGTAGCGGCAACTCCACATTCTCCAAGGCGCTCATTCGGGGCAACAGATTAAAGGTCTGAAAAACAAACCCGATGCGTCGATTCCGTATCACCGCCAACTGGTCGGACGTCATCCGCGACACGTCTTCACCCGCCAACTCATATGATCCTTCATCCGTGCGGTCCAAACACCCCAAAATATTCATCAGCGTGGTCTTGCCCGACCCCGACGGTCCACGTATCGCCACCATTTCCCGCTCGGCAATCTGCACGTCCACATGATCCAGCGCATGGACGGTCTGCCCCCCCAGTACGTAGCGTTTCACCAAATTCTTTGCATTGATCATCATCAAAATGTATCCAACTTTTCGGATGGAGAAATTCTCACGGTCAATCGGTATTCCCCCACATCACATCATCATGGGACGCCCGCCGCGTTGCCATTTGCTCCCTTGCCCACCCTTTTGCACCAACACCATTTCATTCGCCTTCAGCCCGCTCTTGATTTCATATACCGTGCCATCCGTCTCCCCCAGTTCCACCTCCCTGTCCTCAGTCGTGCCCTCGACCTTGCGGACACTCACCATCGCCTTTTTCTCTTTCCAGAACACCGCCGCCACCGGCACCGTAAGCGCATTTTTCGATTCGGCAATGACTACGGCATTATTCGTGGTCATTTCGGGTTTCAACAGGCTGCGATTGGGGCTGGTGACTTCGATCTTCACCTCGAATTTGACCACATTGGCTGTGTTGACGCCTTTCGTGGCAATGCGCACCACCTTGCCCTGAAACTGCTCCCCCTTAAAAGCATCCGCGGTGATGATCACATCCTGCCCCAGTGCCACACGCCCGATGTCGCTCTCATCCACACTCGCCAGCGTAAAAATGTGCGAGAGATCAGAGAGGGTCATCACCGTGCTCCCCCCACCCACATTGGTAACCGCTGAAGAAATAATCGTTCCGATCTGCGCCGTCCGCGCCGCGACTCGCCCCGCCATGGGCGCCATGACCTTGGTGTCGTCCAATCGTTGTTTTTTGTCGTCCAGTGCCACTTGATCAGAATCCACTTGCGACTGCGCCAAAAGTACAGCCTGTCGTGAAACCTCAATCCCCAACTCCTCAGCCTTGAGCGCCTCCACCGCCGCCAATGCCGTCAACGCATCGGCTTTCGCCTGGACCCACGCCGTCTTCTTGGTGTCATATTCCTCCGGACTCGTCAGTTTGCCCTTCAGCAACTCGTCCTCACGCTCATAGCGCGACTTTGCCTCACGCTCCTTCGCCTCCATCGACGCTTGGTTCGCCTCCGCTTTCATGCGCGACGTCTTCAAATTCGCCTTAGCAATCTCCAGATTCTGTTTTGCTTGCGCCAGCTTGGCGTTTGATTGCGCCAGCGAAGCGTCCGCCAGTTTCACCTGCCGTTGCTCATCGATCGGGTCCAGTTCCAGCAACAGATCCCCCTGCTTGACCTCGTCACTCACATCAAACGGCAATTTGATGATTTCCCCGCTGGCCTTGCACTTGATGTCCACATCCAAATTCGACACCACCCGCCCCGTGCTCGCGATTTTCACCCTAAATATCTTCATTTCTCCCGGTGCAGTGGTGGCCTGCTGCGCCGCCAGCGTCGCCGCCTCCGCCGTCTTGCTGCGTTGCCACATCCAAAATCCTGTTCCTCCAGCGACCACCACAACTGCCCCAATGACCAAAACTGCCTTTAACACGTTTTTTACTCCAGATATTATCGTTGCGCTGCATAATTTAATCGCGATGAAGCGAAGTCACTGCCGCAATCTAAACACGGCAAATCCCGATTGCCGCAAAAATAGACGATAACATACCCTTTTTATGCCGGTCTCGTCTCAATCCTTATTAAAGGAGTACGCGGCCACCTTACGATGCCCGCCGCTCCCAAGCCGTTCACTGCGGGCCCAATAATTACCCCCGTCCCATACCAGCCACCCAGTTTTACTGTTCAAAAAATGTCAAGAAAATTCGCTTCAGCGGCACTTGCTTTGCAAACGGGGCCTGTTTACAATGCGGGGCTATGAAATGTTCTCCCAAAACATTTTTGCCCTACCTTCCCCGTTTTTTGTCTGTTCCTATACAACTAAATTTATTTCCGACGAGTGTGGCGTAAGTTCCCACCCCCAACTGCTTGGCTGAGGTGTAACAATGCGTGTAACGCAGGTGCGTGATTATTCGAAACGCGGAGACGCGCTTCCGATTCCTAACCTAATTCAAGTCCAGACGGAGGCTTATAAACGCTTCCTTCAGGGAGATGTCCCTACGGACAAACGCAAGAGTGAGGGTATCGAAGCCCTCCTCCGCGAAGTCTTCCCCATCGAATCGTACGATGGCAACATGAAACTTGAATATATTACGTATGACTTGGGCAAGCCTCGTTATACCCAGGATGAGTGCCGGGCCCTCCGCCTCACCTTCGGTATGCCCTTCCGGGTGCGCGTCCGCCTGTCCCGCAAAGACAAGCCCGACATCCTCGAAGAAAATATCTACCTCGGTGAAATCCCCATCATGACTGGTGGCGGCGAGTTCATCATCAACGGTGCCGAACGCTGCATCGTCAGCCAGCTTCACCGCTCCCCTGGTGTCGACTTCGTGATCGATTCCCAAGAAGGCGACCGCCCCCTTCACGCCACCCGTGTCATCCCCGAACGCGGCAGCTGGATCGAGATCAACGTCACCAAGAAAGACGTCCTCGCCGTCCGCATCGATCAATCATCCAAGATCCCCGCGACGACCTTCCTTCGCGCCATGGACGAAAAATTCGCCACCAACGAAGCCATCCTCCGCAACTTCTATGAGTGCGAAACCGTACCCGTCGGCCAGCTCAAGGGCGAGTACTACGCCGTCGGCGGCATCATTGATACCGAGTCCGGCGAAGAAATCATCAAGAGCGGCGCGATGATCGGCGACTCCGTCGCCAAGATTCAATCCTCTTCCATCAAGAAGGTCGAAGTCATCAAGAAGGTCAACGACCCCTTGATCCTCAACACCATCCAGGAAGACGGCTGCGTCAACTACGAACAGGCCATCCTCAAAATCTATGGCCGTCTCCGTCCGGGCAATCCCCCACACTTCGAAAAAGCCAAGACCCTCTTCGCGGAAAAATTCTTCGATGCCAACCGCTACCGTCTCGGTCGCGTTGGCCGCTTCCGCATCAACCGCAAATTCGATCAGAACGTCCCCGAAGACGTAATGACCCTCCGCGCCGAAGACATCATGAACAGCTTGAAGTACATCATGGAATTGCGTACCGGCAAGGGTTACATCGATGACATCGATCACCTCGGCAATCGCCGCCTGCGTACCATTGATGAACTGGCCCAGGAAGAACTCCGCAAGGGTTTCCTCAAGCTTCGCCGCACGGTCCAGGAACGCATGTCCCTCAAGGACCCCGCCGAACTGACCAAGATCGTCGAACTCGTCAACAGCAAGTCGATCAGCAGCAGCATCGAATTTTTCTTTGGCCGCAGCGAACTTTCGCAGGTCGTCGATCAGACCAACCCCCTCTCGCAGCTTACGCACGAACGTCGCCTCTCGGCTCTGGGACCTGGCGGTTTGAACCGCAAGCGTGCCGGCTTCGAAGTCCGTGACGTGCACATCTCCCACTACGGCCGCATCTGCCCGATTGAAACGCCGGAAGGCACCAACATCGGTCTGATCGCGTCCTTGGGCATCTACAGCACCATCGATGATTACGGCTTCCTCATCACGCCCTATCGCGTCGTGCATAACGGCAAGGTCGGCGAATCCAAGTATCTCCGTGCCGATGAAGAAATGAAGTCGGTTCTCGCCCCGCCGGAAGTCGTCGATATCGCCACTGGAAAAATCAAACAAGATCAAAAAGTGCTCGCCCGCGTCAACGGCGAACTCTCGCAGATTCTCGGCAGCGAAGTGCAGTATGTCGACATCTCCCCCAAGCAGACCGTCGCCATCTCCGCTGCACTGATCCCCTTCCTTGAACATGACGATGCCAACCGCGCCTTGATGGGTTCCAACATGCAACGCCAGGGCGTGCCCCTGCTCGTCAGCGAAGCCCCTATCGTCGCCACCGGCATGGAAAAACACGTCCCGACCAACTCGGGCATGGTCATCAAGGCCGAACGTTCCGGTGTCGTCACCTATGTCGACTCTAAGCGCATCGTTATCGACAACTCCGATGAATATGTGATGCGGAAAAACGCTCAGCTCAACGACAAAACCTGCCTCACGCAAAAGCCCCTCATCGAAATGGGCCAACGCGTGAAGAAGGGTCAAATCATCGCCGACGGCCCCGCCTGCGATAAGGGCGAACTCGCCCTCGGGCGCAACGTGCTTGTCGCCTTCATGACCTATGACGGCTATAACTTCGAAGATGCCATCGTCATCAGCGAGAAGCTCGTCAAGAAGGACACCTTCACCTCCATTCACATCGAAGAATTCGACATCGAAATCCGCGAAACCAAGCTCGGCCGTGAAGAATTCACCCGCGACATTCCCAACGTCTCCGAGAAGGCTCTCAAAAACCTCGATGATATCGGCATCGTCCGCATCGGCACCCGCGTCGGCCCCGGCGACATCCTCGTCGGCAAGGTCGCCCCCAAGTCCAAGACCGAACTCTCTCCGGAAGAAAAACTGCTTCACGCCATCTTCGGCCGCGCTGGCGAAGACGTGAAAAACGATTCTCTGGAAGTGCCCGCCGGTACCGAAGGCGTTGTCATCGGCGCCCAGAAATTCTCGCGTCGCATGCACATGTCGGAAGAGCAAAAGAAACAGCTGCAAAAAGACATGAAGTCCTACGCCGCTGAGATGGACCACCGCGCCGTCGCCCTCTTCCGCCAGATGTCCGATGAAATCAACGAAGTCACCGGCCAGATGATGGTTGACCCCAGCACCCGTCAGAAGGTCGGCAAGTCCGATCTGGACGAAGTCATCCTCGAGCAGATTCAGAACTTCACCATGAAATGGGTCAAGGGTTCCGAAGAAGCGCTTAAGCAGGCCGAAACCCTTTACCGCCGCTACATCGGACGCATCCAGGCCATCATGGAAGAAAAAGAACGCAAGCTCGACCACATGAAGCGCGGCGATGAACTCCCCTCCGGCGTGCTCGAAATGGTCAAGATCTACTTGGCCACCAAACGCCCCCTCAGCGTTGGTGATAAAATGGCCGGCCGCCACGGCAACAAGGGCGTCATCGCCCGTATCGTTCCCGAAGAAGACATGCCCTTCATGGAAGACGGTTCCCCCGTCGACATCCTGCTCAACCCCCTCGGCGTGCCTTCCCGTATGAACGTCGGTCAGATTCTCGAAACCCACCTCGGCTGGGCGGCATCGATCCTCGGTTTCCAGGCCGTTACGCCCGTGTTCGACGGGGCGACCGAAGAAGAAATCGCCGCGGCCATCGAGGAAGCCAACAAGCACGTCCGCTCGCGCCGCAAGGAATTGGAAGAAAAGAAGCAGGCCCCGGCCGCCGACGAAGTCTTCGTCGAAATGCCGCCCAACTTCAAGATCCAGCTCTTTGACGGCCGCACCGGCAAAGCCTTTGAACAGAAGACCACCGTCGGTCAGATTTACATGCTCAAGCTTCACCACTTGGTCGACGACAAGATTCACGCCCGCAGCACCGGTCCCTACTCCCTCATCACGCAGCAACCCCTCGGCGGCAAGGCCCGCACCGGCGGCCAACGCTTCGGCGAGATGGAAGTCTGGGCCCTCGAAGCCTACGGCGCCGCCTACATCCTGCAGGAACTCCTCACCGTCAAGTCCGACGATGTCGAAGGCCGCACCAAAATCTACGAGAGCATGGTCAAAGGTTCGAACACCCTCGAAGCCGGCACCCCGGTCAGCTTCGATGTGCTCTGCAACGAAATTCGTGGCCTCGGCCTCAACATCACCCTCGAGAAAAAGCGTCTCCAGTAATTGAGCCGGGCATTGTGAGAATGAACCTATACCGGTTCAGTCCTCAATAAATCATTCAGATACTTCGCGGGGAAACCCGCATGGCCAAGAGGATCTTCAATCATGGCTGAAACTATTTACGATCGCGTCAATGACTACGGCTCGGTGAAAATCACCCTCGCCTCGCCCAACGACATCCGGTCGTGGTCCTTCGGCGAAGTCAAAAAACCCGAAACCATCAACTACCGCACCTATCGCCCCGAACGCGATGGCCTCTTCTGCGAACGCATCTTCGGACCCGAACGTGACTGGGAATGCGCCTGCGGCAAGTACAAGGGCACCAAGTACAAAGGCATCATCTGCGACCGTTGCGGCGTCAAGGTCACGCACTCGCGCGTCCGTCGCAAACGCATGGGTCACATCAACCTCGCTGCACCCATCGTCCACATCTGGTTCTTCAAAGCCATGCCGTCCCGCCTCGGCAACCTCCTCCACATGAAGACCAGCGACATCGAAAAAATTATCTACTATCAAGATTACGTCGTTACCGATCCAGGCACCAGCACCCTCAAATACAAGCAACTCCTCACCGAAGAAGAGTATCGCGACGCCAAGGAAAAATTCGGCGACGGCTTCAAGGCCGACATGGGTGCCGAGTCCATGCGCACCCTCCTCGTCGCCTTCGATCTCGCTGAAGAATCCGGCAAAATTCGTGACGCTATCACCAAGACCAACTCCAAGCAGAAAATCAAAGACCTCACCAAACGCCTGAAAATCATCGAAGCCATCCGTAACTCGTCCAACAAGGCCGAGTGGATGATCTACGACGTGATCCCCGTGATCCCGCCTGATCTCCGCCCCCTCGTCCTCCTCGAGTCCGGCAACTTCGCAACTTCCGATCTCAATGACCTCTACCGCCGCATCATCAACCGCAATAACCGCTTGAAGAAACTCGTCGATCTCAACGCCCCCGAAGTCATCATCCGCAATGAAAAACGCATGCTCCAGCAAGCCGTCGATTCACTCTTCGACAACGGCCGCTGCCGCCGTCCCGTCCTCGGCTCCTCCAACCGTCCGCTCAAGTCCCTCACCGATATGATCAAGGGCAAGCAGGGCCGCTTCCGCGAAAATCTGCTCGGCAAACGCGTCGATTACTCCGCCCGTTCCGTCATCGTCGTCGGACCGGAACTCAAGATTAACCAGTGCGGTCTGCCCAAAAAGATCGCCCTCGAACTCTATCAGCCGTTCATCATCCGCAAGCTCAAAGAGCACGGCTTTGCCGACACCATCAAGTCCGCCAAGAAAATGATCGAGCGTCGCGACCAGGAAATCTGGGACATCCTCGAAGAAGTCATCAAGGGCCACCCTGTTATGCTCAATCGCGCCCCCACGCTTCACCGCATGGGCATCCAGGCTTTTGAGCCCGTCCTCATCGAAGGCAACGCCATCAAAATACACCCGCTCGTCTGCAAAGGCTTCAATGCCGATTTCGACGGTGACCAGATGGCCGTCCACTTGCCCCTCTCCGTCGAGGCCCAGGCCGAAGCCCACATCCTCATGCTCTCCACGCACAACATCTTCTCTCCCGCGTCCGGCTCTCCCATCATGGGCCCCTCGCAGGACATCGTGCTCGGTATCTACTACCTTACCGTGGGCCACAAGGGCGAAGCCGGCGATCGCGAAAAAGGCAAGGAACTCGCCTTCACCGACATCAACGAAGCCCTTATGGCGCACTTCCGCAAAATCATCGGTATGCACACCCTGATCAAAGTCCGCATCAACCGCGACCACATCGTTCAGGGCGACACCAAGGAAAATGAGCCCGTCCCCGCCAACAAGCTCGTCACCACCACCATCGGCCGCCTAATCTTCAACGACATCCTCCCCGCCGGCATGCCGTTCTATAACTTCGCAGTCTCCGCCAAGGGTGGCAGCCGCGTCATCGCCGACGCCTACAAATACCTCGGCCGTCCCGCCACCATTGATCTTCTCGATAACATGAAAGAACTCGGCTTCAAAAACTCCACCCTCGCCGGCCTTTCGTTTGCCATCACCGATCTGCGCATTCCGGAAAAGAAAGCCGTTATTATCGAGTCCGCTCAGAAACGCGCCGACAAGGTCGAGAAAAACCTCAACATCGGTGCCATCACCGAACGCGAACGTTACAACGCCCTCCTCGACATCTGGGCCCACGCGCGTGAAGAAGTCACCAAGGAAATGATGGAAGAACTCAAGCACGACACCCGCACCATCGGCGGTTTGCCCCTCACCCCCAAAGACCCCAAGGGAATCCCCTACCTCAACCCCGTCGGTCTCATGGCCGACTCCAAGGCTCGTGGTAGCGTCGATAACTTCCGGCAGCTCTCCGGTATGCGTGGCCTCATGTCCAAGCCCTCCGGCGAAATCATGGAAACCCCCATCAAGACCAACTTCCGCGAAGGCCTCTCCGTGCTCGAATACTTCACCTCGACTCACGGTGCGCGTAAAGGCTTGGCCGATACCGCCCTCAAAACTGCGGACTCCGGTTACCTCACCCGCAAACTCGCCGACGTCGCCCAGAACGTCATCATCTCCACCCACGATTGCGGCACGCAAAAAGGCATCAAGAAATCCGCCATCTACAAGGGCGAATCGATCGACGTCCCGCTTCGCGAGTGCATCATCGGCCGTTGCTCTGCCGATACCATCATCAACCCTATCACTGATGAAGTCATCGTTCGCGAAGGCCAGATCATCAACGATCAGGTCGCCGCGAAAATCGAATCCCTCAACCTCGAAACCGTACGCGTTCGCTCGCCGCTCACCTGTGAAACCCCCATCGGCCTTTGTGCCCGCTGCTACGGCGTCGATCTCTCCACCGGCAAACTCGTCGAAGAAGGCCTCGCCACCGGCATCATCGCCGCCCAGTCCATCGGCGAACCCGGCACCCAGCTCACCATGCGTACCTTCCACACGGGTGGTTCCGCAACCCGCGAACTCCTCAAGAACGAAGTACGCTCCAACTACGCCGGCACCATCGAATACCGCGGTCTCAACTGTGTCGATGTCGCCGATCATGAAGGCGTTCGCCACACCGTGGTTCTCAAACGTAACGGTGCCATTGCCATCCTCGATGCCAAGGGCCGCGAGCTTGAAAAACAGGACATCCCTTACGGTGCCCACATGCTCGTGAAGGAAAAAGACGTTATCAAGGCCGGGCAGCAGCTCGCTACCTGGGATCCCCACCGTACCCCCATCCTCGCCGAAAAAGAAGGCCGCATCGAATTCCAGGATATCGAAGAAGGCGAAACCGTTCGCATCGAATCCGAAGGCAAAGAAGGCGGCAAACGCTACGTCGTCATCGAGCACAAGGGTGAACGTCACCCCCAGATCAAGATCGTCGACCCCAACGACGGCAAGATTCTTGACTTCCACTTCATTCCCGCCAAGGCCCGTATTGACGTGGACTCCGGTCAGCTCGTCGTCCCCGGTCAGCAGCTCGCTCGGCAGCCCAAGGAATCCAAGGGCACGGCGGACATCACCTCCGGTCTTCCCCGCGTCACCGAAATCTTCGAGGCCCGCAAACCCAAAGATCCCTCCGTCCTCGCGGAAATCTCCGGCGTCGTGGAAATCCAGGGCGACAAACGCCGCGGCAAGCAGACCATCATCATCAAGGGCGAAGGTGGCATCGAAAAAGATCACCACGTTCCCCAGGCCAGTACGCTCAAGGTGCACACCGGCGACACCATCGAAGCCGGCGAACCGCTCATCGAAGGCCCGCTCGTCCCGCACGACATCCTTCGCATCAAGGGTGAAGATGCCTTGCAGGAATATCTCCTCACCGAAGTGCAGAACGTCTATCGCACGCAGAACCAGAAGATCTCCGACAAGCACATCGAAGTCATCGTCTCGCAGATGCTTCGCAAGGTGAAGGTCGATCACCCCGGCGACACCAAGTTCCTCCCGGGCGAAGTCGTTGACCGCTTCAAGTTCCGCGCCGCCAACGAAGCCCTCGCCAAGAACCTCCGCATCGAGGAAGCCGGCGGCACCGAGTTCTCCATCGGCCAGGTCGTTACCCGCGAAGAACTCAAGGAAGCCAACGCCAAGGCCGAAGAAAAAGGTGGCTCCGTCGCCAAGGGCAAACGCCCCAAGATGGCCCTCGCCAAAACCCTTCTCCTCGGCATCACCAAGGCCTCGCTCCAGTCCGAGTCCTTCGTCTCCGCCGCCTCCTTCCAGGAAACCACCAAGGTCCTCACCGAAGCCGCCATCGGTGGACGCGAAGACTTCCTCAACGGCCTCAAGGAAAACGTCATCCTCGGCCACCTCATTCCCGCAGGAACGGCCTTCAAGCCCTACCTCGATATGACGGTCTCCCACAACGGCACGCCCATCATCGACGAAGAAGATCTCGATATGGACTACCCCGAAACCACACACCCGCTCGTCAACCCCGCCGCCCCCCCCCCCCCCCCCCCCCAACCCGCTTCCCACCAACCCAAAAAATAAGCCAAATAAAAACAGGGCATAAACAAACCC
>JBBRWV010000012.1:0-44102 GCA_038248985.1 Phycisphaerae bacterium | reverse complement strand
TGGGGATCGACTTTAAAGGTCTTGGTGATGGCCGCCACGGGCGTCGTGCCGCTGTTGATCGTCAGCAGCATGGAAACTTCGTAAGGGTTGGGCTGCGGCAATTTTTTCCAGACATATTGCGTGTCGAGAATGATGCGGCTGTTGACACTGCGAATCGTCTGGTTAGGGCCGGGTTCCTTGAGCATGATTTCGCGGCCCGAAGGCATCAGGCTGACGTGGATGCCGATCGTGGCGAACGGCTTTGGCATGTTCGGATGTGCTTCGAGCAGCGTGAGTGGTTTGGCGCGGGCAACCGTTTCGGCGTAGTCATTGATATTGAGTTCGACTTTTTCAATCGCTGCAGTGACGGTGTTGACCGTGACCGCAACTTTGTCTTTCGACGCTTTGGCCGAACTGCCGAGGGTGATCAACTCGGCCACTGCGCCCTGCTCTCGAGCGATGGGTTGTGACGCAGCGACGACCGCGTATGTAGTGGTGGGGGGGGTGACGACCGGCGGCTGTGCCTTGCCGAAAAATTGCGGAAACAGGTAGTAAGCGGCGAGCATGATTGCGCCGGTCAACATCATCGTGGTCAGGAAGCGCTTGATGTCCATGAAGTCCTCAAAAGGGGCACTGTGCCGAAGAAAAACGAATTTGGAATAGTAGGCGTAACGAGAGCGTCACGCAAACCGGTGGGCTGGAAAACGAGCACCAAAATCGAAGGAATCGTGCGGCCAATCCTATGCTGGGTGATCGGCGTGTCAGATCAGCGGCCTTCCAGCAGGCGGGCACCGAGGAAGTTGTCCAGGGCGTCGACGGCACGCACCTTTTCGACGGTGGATTCGACATCGTAGGCCACGCGCATGAAATCGATGGCCTCAGGCTGGAGCACTGCAAAAGAGGCTTTGGAATTGCGATCGCGCGGCTGGCCGACGCTGCCGACGTTGATCATCGCCTTTTCCTCGGTGATGAGGTACCGGTTGTTCAGTTCTTCGGGCGAATAGAAATCCGGATCGGGAACGAAAACACCTGGGACATGGGTGTGGCCGACGAAACACAGTCGCTCGAAGCGGTCGAAGATGGCGGACATTTTTTGCGGAGCCGTGTAGATATCATCGGGAAAAACGTATTCGTTGACGGGCCGGCGGGGCGAACCGTGAAAGCACACGAAGCGACCGTTGGACATGCGGGTGGGCATGGAGCCGAGGAACTTCCAGCGGCGATTGCGGCGCGCAATATCGGCATCGTTCTCAAACTGGCTGCGAGTCCAGTAGGCGGCATTTTCCGCGGCCTGGTTGAAATTGTAGGGTTCATAGAAAATCGCGAAGTCATGATTGCCCATCAAGGAAAATTCGCACCGTTCCATGACGATGTCGATGCATTCCAGGGGATTTGGTCCGTACCCCACTACATCCCCCAGGCAGATAATTCGCTTGATCTTCAGCCGGTCGATCTCTTCCAGGACGGCAGTCAGGGCTTCGAGATTCGCATGAATATCGGAGATGATGGCCAGCGGGCCTTCGACGGGCTGAATGTGGTTGGTCGGGGCCGGAGTCGTCTTTACGACGATACGGTGCTCCTCGCGCGAAAAGGCGTGGGAAGCGAGGCTGTCGAGGCCGTTGGTTGGGTCGGGCTGTGTCATAGTCCCGCATCGTAGGGTTTTCGCCAATTTGGTTCAACGCTTGAAGGCCGGGAATCACAATTCGCTCGAACGTGCATTCATCGGAAAGGGCAAATGCCCGCGAACCCGTTTACAATTCGGCTTTCCTGGAATATTCCGCAGGGCCAGATATGGACCATTTCATCCTCTTTCTCCTTGCCTTCCACCTTGGAGCGTAGTACCGTTCAAGGCGTCGAGGCGAGGTGCCATGTAGCGCCATGTCCTGGGCACCCTGGTCCCGTTGGATGGATCGGTTGCTCGGGGCGGATCATTTCAGTTGCTGGTTGATATTGCCATCCCGCCGCGTTGCCCTCCGCTTCTTTCACCGACCCTAGAAGGTCCAGGAGTTGTAACATGCCCGCTGTAGGAACCTACCGTCCTTCCGAAATCCGGAATATTGTTCTGCTGGGTCATAGCAGTGCCGGAAAAACCACTCTGGCCGAGGCAATGCTGCACAAATCAGGGATCATCACGCGGATGGGGTCCGTGGATGATGCCAATACCATTTCTGATTTCGAGCCCGAGGCCAAGCTGCACAAACATTCGACGAGTTCCACGCTCCTCTATGCCACTCACGCCGGCACAGAGATCAACCTTATTGACACCCCCGGTTACCCTGATTTCATAGGCCAGGCGCTTGCCGCCCTCCCGGCCGTTGAAACCGCGGTCATCGTCGTCAATGCGGAGGCGGGCATCGAAGTCAACACCCGTCGCCTCTATCACGCTGCTGGTGAAATGGGTTTGGCGCGGATGATTGTGATCAACAAGATCGACAAGGCCCCCGATGGTCTCGAAGCACTCGTCGAACAACTCAAGGACGCGTTCGGCCCGACCCTCCACTGCATCAATCTTCCCAAAGATTACGGCCGCGATGTCGTCGATTGCTTCGACCTCGACCGGGGCACTACCGATTTTGGCGACGTGCGCAAAATCCACGAGGAAATTATTGAAGCGACCGTGGAAGTTGACGATCAGGAGATGGAAAAATATCTCTCCGGCGAGTCCATTCCCCTGGCTGAACTGCGTACCTGCTTCATCAAGGCGATGAATGCCGGTCATGTCGTTCCGATCCTGTTCACCAGTGCCAAGAATGAAGTCGGTGTAGATGACCTTCTGCATATCCTGGTGGAGGATGTTCCCAGCCCGGCGAACGCCAAGCCGAAAAGATTGCGGTGCGGTGAAGGTGATGCCGCCGAAACCATCGAGGTCGCTTGTGATGTGGAAAAACCCCTCCTGGCGCACGTATTCAAAGTGACCACCGATCCCTACGTCGGCAAACTGGCCATGGTGCGCATCCTGCAGGGCAAGATGGATAACAACACCTTCTTCATCTGCTCAGGCAGCGGTCATGACAAGAAGCCCCACAAGACCGGACACGTCCTCAAGGTGGAGGGACGCGATCATCCCGAACTGAATGCAGTGGCCTGTGCCGGCGACATTGTCGCGCTCGCCAAGGTAGAAGACATCCATGTGGACAATATCCTGCACGATCCCGCGACAGTGAATCGATGGCACCCCATCGCCCCCAAGTATCCGACGCCCATGTTCTCGCTGGCCATTGAACCCAAAGCCCGTGGTGATGAAGTGAAGATTTCCGGGGCCTTGCATAAGCTCACGGAAGAAGACCCCACGTTCCGCAGCACCCACGACACACAGACCCACGAAATCGTCATCCACGGCCTGGGCGATTTACACCTGCGCATCACCCTGGAAAAAATGAAAAACCGCTTCGGTCTCGATGTCCTCACCCACGCGCCGAAAATCCCCTACAAAGAAACCATCACCTCCAAGGCGGAAGGGCATTATCGCCATAAAAAGCAAAGCGGCGGCGCCGGACAGTTCGGCGAAGTGTTCCTCCGCGTGGAACCCCTCGACCGTGGCATGGGCTTCGAATTTGCCAACGAAGTGTTCGGTGGCACGATTCCTGGGCAGTTCATTCCCAGCGTGGAAAAGGGCGTCCGCGACATTCTCGAAGAAGGGGCCATTGCCGGCTATCCCGTGCAGGATCTGAAAGTCATCATCACGGATGGCAAGCATCATCCCGTGGACAGCAAGGAAATCGCCTTCCGCACCGCCGGAAAGTACGCCCTCAAAGACGCCATCACCAAGGCCCGCCCGGCACTCCTCGAGCCCGTGGTGCACATGGAAATTACTACGCCTGATACGCATGTCGGGGACATTACCGGAGATTTGAACGGCCGCCGCGGCCGCGTTACCGGCGTCGATACCCTGGCCGGGGGAATGGCACTCATACGGGCCATTGCCCCGTTGGCGGAAGTAATGACCTACAACAACCAACTGCGTTCTGTCACCAGCGGGCAGGGCAGCTTTGTTATGGAATTCAGCCACTACGACGTTGTCCCGCCCAATGTCCAGGCCAAGATCGTCGGCTCGTATAAGCCTGCGCTGGATGCCAACGTCTAGACCGCCGACACAGTAGCGAGAGTCATTATCGGGCGCTGACTAAGTGACGCGGGAGGTTATCAGACACAATCCATTTCGTTCGCAAATTCCGGATCGGATGCCTAAACCACGCAGGCTGCACAGTCGATAGGCACGGTGCTGGGATGCATCGCCGGTATCCCTGCGGAGGCACCCGCACCCCGAGGGCATCGGGGGTGTTAGAGGCGAACGAAAATGGCTTTCAGCTTTTTCAGCAGTCGTGTGAACCCCATCGCCGTGGATATCGGCACGGACACCATTAAACTGCTGCAGATTGAACCCCGAGACAATCAGCATCGATTGATTGCCGCCGCGTGTGAAGTAATTCCGGATGGAATTCGCGCCAAGCCGGTCGAACGCGATTCGTTCGTCGTGGAAGCATTACGTCGCATGACCGCCGAACATTTCAAAGGCAAACAGGCCGTTACCTGTTTGCCTGCCAGCTACATGGCGGTACAGCACCTGCGAATGGCCAAGATGGGGGCGGAAGAACTTATCAAAGCGCTGCCGTTTGAGTCCGCAGGAAAACTCCCTTTTGATTCTCATCGCGCGGTGCTTCGTCACACCGTTTCCGGCGAGGTCTATCAGAATGGTGAAGTCCGGCAGGAAATCATCCTGATGGCCGCGCCGCGCGATGCTGTCGAGCGGCACCTGGGAGTGTTGAGTCGCGCGAAGCTGGAAATCGTCGGAATTCATGTCGAGCCATCAGCGCTCATCGAATGCTTCACCAATCTCTTCCGCCGCAAGAGCGACGAACACATCTGCACGCTCTTTGTCGACATCGGCGCCGGCAGTACGCACGTGGTCATTGCACACGGCCGCGCGATGGTTTTCGCTAAACATATTCCGATCGGCGGGGATTTGCTCAATCGCAAGGCCGGCGAAGCCCTCAAACGCGATGTCATCGCCGCAAAAAACATCCGAATCAAAATATCGGATTGGGCGCAAACGGCACTTCGTCCTGCCGACGCGATCGGCAATGCGCACCACTCTGAAGGCATTGATGAAGCGACGGCGGAAAAAGTCAAAACGGCCTTGGTCGATTCGATCGACACGCTCGTCGTCGACTTGCAGATGTGTGTGCGCTACTACGAAAGTATTTTTCCCAGCCGGGCCATTGACCGGGTGATATTTGTCGGCGGAGAAAGCCGGCACATTGCACTGTGCCAGGACATTGCGCAACGACTCGATCTGCCTGCAATTCTTGGCGATCCGCTGTCCAGATTAGTCAAGGATGACAGCGTAAAAGTCGGCGTTGACACGCGTTCACCCCAACCCGGCTGGGCAATCGCCGTGGGGCTGGCCATGGGCATCGCGGCCGAATAGACCCAGGCGAACTTGAGGAGTCCTATGAGTACCAATTCTTCCATGAACTTCCTGCCCGAAGACTACGTCGAAAAGCGCCAAGCCACGCGCGCTGCCGCCGTCTTCATCGGATTGCTGATCGTGGTGATTGGGGGCATATGTGGCGCATGGTTCTATACCCAGTGGCAAGCCAATAGAACCTTTGACAATCTGGACAAAGTCCGCACGGAATACGAACAGGCCAACAGCGACCTGGCGGAGATGCAGCGGCTACACCAGGAAAAAGCCCGCATGATGAATAAGGCTGAAATCACCACCACCTTGATGGAGCGGGTGCGCCGCAGCGACTTGCTGAAGGAACTTACCACTCAGCAACCTAAAGGCGTAAGCCTTCTCACGCTCGAACTCAAAAGCAAGGAAATTCAGGTGACCCCGCGCGGCACACCCATGAGCGATCTGGAAAAATCCAAGCTCCATCAGGAAGGCAAGTCGCAGGAGGATATCAGGGTTCCCCAGTGGGAAGTTGGTTTGGAACTCATGGGACTGGCGGCTACTGACGGGCAGGTCGCACAATACATCGCCGCACTTGGGAAGAGTTCGCTTCTGAAGGATGTCAATCTGCTTTTTTCCGAAGAATACAAAAAGCCTGGCACTGATGGCGCCAGCGGCGAGGTTGTTCGTCGATTTCGGGTCGAGATGAAGGTGAACCCGCTCGCTGATCTGCGCGGACTGGCCCAAGCGAACTGAACATCCTGAGATTGGATCGAGACTTTCGAGACTGAAGGAACTGGTGATTCATGCAATTTGGACCGCGAACATTGGTCTTTGTCATCCTGCTGCTGATGATGCCTATCGCATCGTACCTGCTCATGTTCAAGCCTCTGCAGATGCGCAAGGACCAGGCGGTGGTGGAGATGAATGACAAACGTCAGCAGTTGCAATCGCTGCGCAAGGCTCTTGCCGGAAAAAACAGCATGCAGGGCGAGATCGATGAGCTGCATAAGGCCATCTCCTTTCTGGAGAGCCGTCTGCCCGAAGAAAAAGAAATGGACAAGGTGCTGAAGGAAGTCTGGCAATTAGCGGAAAAACATGGTCTCCAGACAAAGAGCGTGCGCAGCATGAAAGCCAGCCAGGGCCCGAGCTATTCTGAACAGCCGATCCGTATGGTGATCAATGGAAAACTGAAAGAAGGTTTCTTTCCTTATCTCTGGGAGGTGGAACACTTGCCACGCCTTACCAAGATCAGCGAAATGAAAATTGACCTGGATGAAAAAACCGGTCGTGTAACCGCGGATTTCATTCTCACCATTTACTTCGAACCCTCCAATGGCCAGAAACTGGCGGTGGCACAATGAGTCAGCAATGGAACACCAGCGGCGACGACGTACAGATGCCCCTGGGCGTGGGCGGCGAAGCTACGTCGGATGCCGGATTTGGGGAAACGGCAAAGCCGAAGTTCAATACTGCGACGTTGGCCCTGATTGCCAGTTTCGCCTCTGCGCTCGTCGTGATTTACCTGCTGGGTCTGCAAAACAAGCCGCGCTCCGCCAATGCCGAACAGGTCGCCAAGGAACTCAAGGTTTCCACCGCAATTACTGAACTGCTCGAACGTGATGGCAAGACCGATCAAATCAAAAATCTGTTCTCTGATACCCGATCCCTGGTTCGGATGTTCTACAGCTACCTCGGTTCGCAGGCGGGCAGCCCGCCGGAATTGCCGCACGATCCCTTTGCCGTGGAAGAATCCCGCCCCACGATGGCGATGATCGACAATCAACCCATTGCCGCACCCGCTAACCAGGCGGATATCGAGAAAATGCGCAAAGTCGCGGAAACATTCAACGGCCTGAAGTTGCAAAGCATCATGCGCAGTAAGACTGGCTCCATGGCCATGATCAATAATCGACTGGTGGGCGTCGGTACGAAAATCGGCAGCCTGACAATCGCAGAGATTGAATCAAGCCGAGTCCTCCTGACCTATGAAAACCAGAAGTTCGAGCTCAAATTGACGCGTCCCAGCCTGGATGGAACACGATAATGGCCAAAAGCCAAGTTGATAAACTGCTGGAGCAAATGGATGATGGCGTCGTCGCCCCGACGCTGGAACCGCACACTATCTCTCGCGATAGCGCCGCCGCCTCCCCACCCTCAAATACTGTCGCAGGTTCCTTTCCGCCACTCTGGACCCCTCAAAAAGCACCTGCCCACCGCAAGACCATGGAAGACATACTCGTCTCACGCGGCCTCGTGGAGCCGGAAAAGATCATCCAGGCGCGGAGCGTTCAGGCGACCAGCCGTGGAAAACGCATGGGGCAGATTCTATTGGAAATGGGGGCCGCCAAAGAAGAGGACATCCAGCGTGGTTCCGCCGAATTGATGGGGCTGCCCTATGAGCCGATTGATCCCCGCAAAGTGGACCGACACGCCTTTGATCTGCTCACGCCCGAATTTATGAAGTCGCGCAGTTGCTGCTGCCTGCACAGTGCTGAAAACAAACTGACCATCGGTTTGGCCGATCCGGCGGACGTGTTTCTGCTGGATGAGCTGCGGCGCAAACTCAATGGCAAGCACCTCAAAGTTGTGGTCGTCTGCGCCAGCCACATAACCGCGGCCATTGAGGCCGGCAATTCGGCTAACGCGGAAGGTGAAAAGTTCGACGAAATCATTAAGGACATGGGACAGGAAGAACTTGAGATTGTTGAGGAAGAAAAAGAAGAGGTAACCGACCTCGCCAAGGCATCGGGTGAGAGCCCGGTAATTCGCCTGGTCAATTTCCTTATATTCGATGCCATCAAGCAGGGCGCGAGCGATATTCATATTGAGCCCCATGAGAAGCGTCTGGTCATTCGATTTCGTATTGATGGCGTGCTCTTCGAGGCTATGAATCCGCCCTTTTCCATGCAGGCCGCCGTGGTCAGCCGCCTGAAAATCATGGCCAACATGGATATCTCCGAACGTCGCTTACCCCAAGACGGTCGTATCCGAACGATGGTTCACGGGCGCCACGTCGACCTGCGCGTAAGCACCGTACCCACGCAATACGGCGAAAAGACGGTCATCCGTATCTTGGACAATCGATCGATCATGCTCGGCCTTGAACAACTCGGCTTCAGCGATGACATGCTCACAATTTTGCACAAACAGATAGATCGCCCCAACGGCATTATTCTCGTTACCGGCCCGACCGGCAGCGGCAAAACGACAACCCTTTATTCATGCCTTCGCTGCATGGATGGCAACCGGCTCAATGTCAGCACCGTTGAGGATCCGGTCGAATACCACCTCGGCTTCGCAAACCAGATACAAGTCCAGGAAAAAATTGGCATGACATTCGCCGCGGCTCTGCGGGCGCTCTTGCGTCAGGATCCCGACGTCATCATGTTGGGCGAAATCCGCGACCAGGAAACAGCGCACATCGCGGTGCAGGCATCGTTGACCGGCCACCTTGTCTTGAGCACGTTGCACACCAATGACGCACCCAGCAGTGTGACCCGTCTCATCAATATCGGCGTGGAGCCCTATTTGATTAGTGCCGCCGTTAATGCCGTCCTGGCGCAGCGCCTGGTTCGCAAGATATGTCCAGACTGCAAGGAAGTCACTCCCGCCGTCGATGGCGACATGCGGGATTTTCTACGAGGCCGCGGCTTCGATCCGGACAAAATTTGCCGCGGTCGTGGCTGTGATCGCTGCCGCAACACGGGCTATAAAGGCCGCATCGGCGTCTATGAGTTGCTCGTGCTTGATGATGTCGCGCGCGATCTGATTGTTCGCAGCCCCAACGTGACGGAGCTTCGCCGTATCTGCAAAGAACGTGGAATGATGGGCCTCCGTGAGGACGGCCTCCAGAAAGTCGCCTCTGGCCTCACAACTGTCGAAGAGGTCCTCTCTGCAACGGAAAACACAATGTAGGCCGCAAGATGGCCGATAACCCTCAAGAGACGCCTAACAAGGGAAATGACATGTCAATCCTGCAGGATATATTGAAGACCGCCATAGACAACAAGGCGTCAGACATCCACATCATCGTCGGCCACCCGCCGCTTATCCGCCTCCACACGCAAATGACTCCCACCGAGTTTCCGATCATCACCGCCGAAGTCGCCATGGCGATGCTCCGGGAAATGATCAGCGAAGTCCGAATCGAAGCATTTATGGAAAAACGCGATTCCGACTTCTCCTATGAAATGCCCGGAATGGCACGATTTCGCGTAAATGCGCACTTTCAGCGCAATACGGTGGCCATGGCTTTCCGTTTGATTACCGACAAGGTGCGTGCCCTGGATGCGCTGCAATTGCCTGAAACCATTACGCGTCTCACCTACCTCCCTCGCGGCCTCGTACTTGTTACGGGTGACACCGGCTCCGGCAAATCGACGACGCTGGCCGCGATGATCGATGCCATGAATAAACGCTATCACAAGCATATCATCACCCTGGAAGATCCGATCGAATACATCCTGCACAGTAACAAATGCGCGATCGAACAGCGTGAAGTGGGCAGCGACGTACCCAGTTTCAGCAGCGGCCTCAAACATGTACTCCGTCAAGATCCGGACATCATTCTCGTCGGCGAAATGCGCGACCTCGAAACCACCTCCGCCGCCATCACCGCCGCGGAAACCGGCCACTTCGTTCTCAGCACCCTTCATACCAACAACGCTGCGCAAACCATCGAACGTATTATCGATATTTATCCCGGTGAACAGCAGAACCAGATACGCTCCATGCTCGCCAACACTCTGCAAGCCGTAATCTGCCAGGTGCTCTTTAAACGCATCGATCAACCCGGGATGATCCCCGGCGTGGAAATTCTGATCTGCACGCCCGCGGTTCGAAACCTTATCCGCGAGAACCGCATTTATGAGATTCACAACGTCATTGAGACCAGTCGTGCGCTGGGGATGCAGACCATGGATACGGCGATCAAGCAACTCTATTTCAACGGCAAAATCAGCAAGGAAGACGCCATTGCCATGGCCCATCATCCAGACAAACTGGAACGGCAACTGGTGGCGTGAAGCGCCAATGTTTTTCGGACTTAACCTACCGATCAAATTAGCCGAAGTGAATTGAGTATGGCCAGCTATCGTTATGAAATTAAGACCCAGGCGGGCCAGGTGCAGGCTGGGGTGCTAAGCGCCTCGTCCATGAGTTCCGCGTCCGAAATGCTGCGCGCTCAACAAGGCTATATTCTAGCGCTTGCGCCTATTGATGCCAGCAAAGCCAAGGCGTCATTGGGCAATCTGCTCAATTTTTCGCTTTCCGCCGGTCCCGGTCTCAAGGACGTGGCGAGCTTCACCAATCAGCTTTCGGTGATGATCAAGGCGGGCATTTCCATACGCGCCGCGATCGATGCCATTTCCGATCAAGCTGAAAACCCCAAGTTTAAAGATATCCTCAATCAAATTAAAAAAGACGTGGAATCCGGTAAAGCCTTCTCCGAAGCTCTCGCCAAACACCCCAAGGTGTTCAGCCCGCTTTATATCAACATGGTGAAAGCGTCGGAGCTCTCCGGCTCGTTCGGACACATGCTCGAACGGATTACCGAATATCTGAATCAGCAGATGGAAACACGCCAAATGGTCGCCGGCGCCATGGTCTATCCGGCAATCATCTTCATCATGGCAATCGGCACCACCGTGTTCCTGTTGTTGTTCGTCGTTCCGGAATTCGTCAGCATCTTCAAAGGCAAAGAAAACATCCTGCCCGTTCCCACCAAGGTCCTTCTCATTCTTTCAGGCATCATGCGAAACTACTGGTACCTTCTGCTCATGGGTGCTGGCGCCGCCGCCTGGAGCTTCTGGACCATGATCCAGACCCAGTGGGGACGACTCTGGTGGGACAAGGTCAAACTGACCGTTCCTCTCTTCAAAAAAATGTTCCGTGCGCTCTACATCAGCCGCTCTTTGCACACGATGGGCGAGTTGATCAATGCCGGCGTGCCCATGCTCGACACCTTGGCGATCACCGCCGACATCAGTGGCAACATGCTCTACCGCCGCATGTGGCGCGCGGTATACGCCAGCGTCAAGCAGGGCAAAAAGATCAGTCAGCCGCTGCAAAAGAGCCCTTTGCTTCCCAGGTCCGTTGTGCAGATGATTTCCGCGGGGGAGGAGTCCGGAAAGCTGGGCGAAACGCTCGACAGCGTCTCCAAATTCTACAACAAGGAACTGAAAGTCACGATCAAGGCTGTTACCAGCATGATCGAACCGATAATGATTGTCGCGATGGGCGGCGTCGTCGGGTTTATCGCTATGTCGATAATTCTGCCCATTTTCAAAATGAGCCAACTCGTCAAATAATCCCATTTTTCCAATTTATGCAAATAACACTCTCATTGGCCAGGCCGCCTCAATGTGGCCTGGCCAATGTTTTTTGCGGACCGTTCACATTATGTCCACACCTTGGTGGGGTTGATAATCTCCGCAGGACAAATTATTTCCCCTGTATTGCCCACATATCGTACACATGAGTAGAGGTTTCACTCACGATGTTTGTGAGGAAGGAAGCATGTTACTCGCTGTCCCATTTTCAAACGTACTGCGCCGGCGTCGCGCAAGCACGGCTCGCGGCTTTACATTATTGGAAACGATGCTGACCACCATCATTGTCGGCGTCGCCATCACCGCCTTGGTGAAACTGGTCCTGACCATGACCATACAGAACGTTGCCTCTCAACGCATGACTACCGGAACAATGCTCGCCAATAATGTCCGTGAAATGCTCGCCGGTCTTCCCTTCTCTGATCCCAGCAACGGCACGCTCACCTTCGGGCCCGAAACCGGTGAATCCAGCCTGGCCGCGTTCAATGATGTCGACGATTTCGACGGTTTTAATTCCACCGTTCGCAACGATATCCCCGTTGGGCAGCCCGTCGGCCCCGTTGATGCGGCGCGACGCGTGATCACCTGGATCAATCCCGACGGCATCACCGAGGTCCCGGCAGAATGGCGCAACTGGCGTCAGGAAGTAACGGTCGACCCTGTGGACCCCAATAACCTAAGCGTGGCATATCCGAAGCCCAACACCTCACGCACCATCATTCGCGTCACGGTTGCCATCAGTTATCGCCCCCCCGGAGACCCCGACTGGGAGCCGGTAGTCACCCTGCGCTGGCTCAAAACGCGGTAAGGAAGGCCTTGGAGAATAGTCATGCTACGGAAGCAAAAAAATCTATCCGGGAAACGTAAAGCGGGTAATCACCGTCGGCGAGGCTCGTCACTGCTCATGGCGCTGATGTACGTCACACTGTTCGGGGGATTGGCCGCATCCATGACTCTCTTCACTGCCAGCACCGTTCAAGTCGCGCACGGGCACGATCAGAGCGTCCGCGCCTATGCCGCATCCGAAGCCGGAATGTCCTTTCTCCTCATGCAATTGAAGCAAATCCCCAAACCTGTCACCGCCGCCGGAACCATCGACCAGACTCTTGCCCGAACGCTGTTCTCTGGCAGCGGCGGCCTTGCTGAAAAACTGGCTCAGCAACTCAATGGCACAAGCAACCTTCGTTCACGCGTCTGCACCGTCAACGCAACCAGCATCGCCATCCCGCCCATCCAACTCGCATCCGCTATCGATACCGCCGAGTTTTCCCTGCGAATCGACCAAGACCAGACAGACCCCCGGATGCTTCATCTCAACAGCATTGGAAAATGCGGCAAAGTGGTGAAGGGGATTTCACTGGATGTGACGATCGAGAAACGCTTGCGCTACGCTATTTATAGCAATGTGGCCATTCAAATCGGCAAGAACGCCGTGGTGGAGGGCGACATTGTTAGCACCCTGACGGGCTTCTCCAAAGGGCCGCCGGTCTGGATGCTTTCCGACTTCCGTCGCCTGGCCAATCAATCCCAATTGGATACGGACCTTTCAAATTTTAGAAATTACATCAAGAATAAAGACGCGGCCTATGCAAATCGTCTCGACGTCCGGCCAACTACCGCCAATAACGCCGCTCAAGCTCAGGGCTTCTACGATCGCAATGCCGACGGTTATATCGACGATTGGGATCTTTTCCTCAATCGCATCGACAGTAACAGCGACAAACGCGTCACCTCCGGTGAGTTCACAAACCCCCTGACCGGCAACTCCTACGATGCGGAACTCTTTGCGATGATTGACGCGCTCAGCCCGCCGTACGAATCAGGCGGAACCGTGCGCAGCGGCTGCCAGGATGGACAACTGGACGCACGTGATGCATACGCCAAAGTAAAAGGCTCCGTGAAGGTCGGGGTCACACAATCCTCCTGGGATACCTGGGCCAAAGACACCAGCAGCAGTGGCGGCGGGAAGTATGGCGTCGGCTTCCGTGAACAGTTTCAAGGCCCAGTGATGTCTCCCGATCCCACAGTCCCGCCCGTGCAATTCGCCATCGACAACACGGATGTTCCCATCATTCTTCCCAGCAATTTTGACACCACCAGCTACGCCGGAAAATCAGGCTCCGCCGCCGGCACGCAATCCGGCACTGTCGCCAGCGGCTATCTGAAGAATGCCTCGATAACCTCCGCCATGGCCAACGCTTCTTCTGCCACAGAATCAACCCCCTACGGCTCAACAAGTATCCAAGCCACCTACAGCCGCCCCGTTTTCCAGAACGTCACCTTCGAAAACTGCAAGATTCCCAAGGGACTAAATGCCCTCTTCAAAAACTGCACATTTAAGGGCGTCACGTTCGTCGATATGGAAACCAATATCACCAATAGTAGCGGGTCCACCACCACCGATCCCAACGATGGCATGACATGGTCAAAAAAAATGGTGTCCGGTCAAGGCTCTTTCAGCAGCACCACTGCACTTACCGCCACCAATTCGCAAGGCTTCAAAAATGGGAACAACCTGCGTTTTGATAACTGCGTATTCAACGGTCCCATCGCCGCCGCAAATCCCACCGCCTATACCCATTTCACCAACTCTTGGGAGTTCACCGGCTCCACCTATTTCGACAACCAGGTGGATCCCACCGCCACCATCCTCGCCCCCAACACCAATATCGAAATGGGCTCCTTCAGCGATCCCAACAGCGCGCCTTCCACGCTTATCGGCGTCGTCGTCGCTGGCAATATCGATATCCGTGGCCGCTCCGTCGTGGATGGCTCTATCATTGTCTGCGGCAACGGCGCCGGCAACACCACGCTCGCATATTTTGGCTCCTCAGACTCCGCTTCCGATCCCAACGCCATGCCCGAAGGAGGATTTGGCCGCTTGTACCTGCGCTACAACCCCTCACGCTCCATGCCCAACGGTATCAGCATTCCCATCACTCTTAGTCCCAACCAAACCAGCTTTCGTCCCGCCAGCAACGTAAGCTGGCCCTGGTGAGTTGGCCCATTAGACACCTATTTTCGTCCGCCCACTGACAGGATTCCTCCATGAGCAACCCCCCTCCCAAACATCCCCGCGGACTCGCCCTCGTTGAAATCCTCATCTGCTCCAGCATCGCCGCCATGATGCTCACCGCCACCGCCCTGGCATTTCGCTCCGGCATTCAAAGCTATCATGACAATACCGAACGCAACATGATGGTCACCTCCGGGCGGACCGCCCTTCGCCAAATCATTCAGGAAATCCGCACCTCCGACGCGCATGGCCCCGTCAATGATGTTTCCCTCCCCAACGCCACCACCCTCTTCGCCAGCGGGCAAACCATCGAGTGCTCCGGCATGCAAATGCTCAAACGCATGCCTGATATTGACGATCCCCAGATAATTCCCGCAAACCCTTCCACATGGGTGACTCTCACCTACACCTACAACTCCACCACCAAGGAGATCACGAAAACCCGGCAGATTGGTGTGCAGACGCCCACCTCAATGGTCGCCGCCAGTTACGTGCAGAGTTTCCTGGTACGCATGGAACCAACCCGCTCCGCCGCCAACATTGCCGCCGGCGATACCTCGTTCGATATCCTGCTGCGTGCCGTCGTCACCCTCCAGCTTGCCAACCGCGACGACGCCGGAAAACTCCTCAACAATCAGGGCAGCGGCTCTACCTCCCTCCGCCTCATTGACGCGGCCATGCCGCGCAAAAATTTCGCCGGCCTGTAGTTTCTGGCCCTCCCCCCGCAAAACTCAACGCGCTCCCTAACGCCGCCACCTTGCGGCATTGAATGAAGGGCTCGTTTGGATTAGGGTGTCCGGCTCGTCAGTATTTTGAAGCAAGTGTCCTATTCCATAGCCGGAGACCACTGAACATGAGCACGCCCGCCTTCACAACGGTTACTGTTCCCACCCAGGGCCAGCGCATCACCATGAGCGCGGGTAATAAATTGCAGGTCCCTGACCAGCCCATCATCCCCTTCATTGAAGGCGATGGCACCGGTGCCGATATCTGGCGCTCCAGCGTTCGAGTCTTCGATGCCGCCGTCGCCAAATGCTACGGTGGCAAAAAGAAAATCGCCTGGATGGAAGTCTATGCCGGCGAAAAGGCCTTCAATAAATTCAAAACCGGTACTCCCGAGGGTGACGCCAAGGCCTGGCTTCCCAGCGACACCGTCGAAGCCTTTCGCCACTTCCTCGTGGGCATCAAGGGCCCGCTGACCACCCCCGTCGGCGGCGGAATCACCTCCCTGAACGTCGCCCTCCGTCAGTTGCTGGATTTATACGTCTGTCTCCGCCCCGTCCAGTATTTCACCGGCGTCCCCAGCCCGGTGAAGCATCCCGAAAAAGTCAACATGGTCATCTTCCGCGAAAACACCGAAGACATTTACGCCGGCATCGAATGGGCCGCCGGCACCCCCGAAGCAAAAAAAATCCTCGCCTTCCTCAAGACGGAATTCCCCAAGGCCTATGGCAAAATCCGCTTCCCCGACACCGTGGGCATCGGCCTCAAACCAGTCTCCCGCGAAGGCACCGAACGCCTCATGGACGCCGCCATCACCTACGCCATCACCCACAAACGTAAGTCCGTCAACATCGTCCACAAAGGCAACATCATGAAGTTCACCGAGGGTGGCTTCCGCGACTGGAGCTACGGCCTCGCCAAGCAAAAATACGGTGCCGTCGAAATCGACGGTGGCCCCTGGTGCAAAATCCCCGACGGCAAACCCGGTGCCGGCATCATCATCAAAGACTCCATCGCCGACATCACCCTCCAGCAGGTCCTCACCCGCCCCGATGAATTCGACGTCATCGCCACCCTCAATCTCAACGGTGACTACCTCAGTGACGCCCTCGCCGCCCAGGTCGGCGGTATCGGCATCGCTCCCGGCGGCAACATCAACTACCACACCGGCCACGCCATCTTCGAAGCCACCCACGGCACCGCCCCCAAGTACGCCAACAAAGATCAGGTCAACCCCGGCTCCGTCATCCTCTCCGGCGTCATGATGCTCGAACACCTCGGCTGGCATGACGCCGCCACCGCCATCATCAAGGGCCTCGAGAAGTCCATCGCCCACAAAACTGTCACGTACGATTTCGCCCGGCAGATGGAAGGTGCCACCCAGATCAAGTGCAGCGAATTTGGCTCGGAGATAATCAAGAATCTAGGCTGAGATTGCTACCCCTTGGTGACGTTGCTATAAGTGTATTTTGACTGCGGTTCTCTTGCTGAGGTGCTCTGCATCCATGGCTGATTTAAAAAATAAAGTGATCCTGATTGTGGATGATGATCCCGATGTTGTCACCGCCATCAAAATGGCCCTCGAAGATCAGGGTGCCAAGGTCTTTCAGGCCATTGACGGTGCCCAGGCCGTCGAAGTCTGCGAAAAAGAACAGCCCGACCTCGTCGTCCTCGACATGATGCTCCCTAAACGCTCCGGCTTCCTCGTGATGGAAAAAATCAAGGCCCGCAAGCCCAAGGGCAGCAAGCCCCGCGTCATCATGATCACCGGCAATCTCGGCTCCCGTCACAAAACCTACGCCGAAACCCTCGGCGTCGATGACTACATCAACAAACCCTTCCGCATGGATCGACTCCTCTCCGCCATCGAAAAAGTGCTCCTCACACCGCCTCCCCCCACACCGGCTTGAGCCCCTCCCCTCATTCGGTCGATAGGACCTTGGGCTCGCGTGCGTTCAAGGTTCTCATGCGCGTTTGACTTCGCCCGATCTACGTATATCATCCGTCTATCCGGATACATGGATGGAGTTTGTAAATGCACATTGCTGATGTCTTCGCGGCCCACCGCACCACATTCTCGTTCGAGTTCTTCCCGCCCAAGGACGACCAGGCCGCCGAAACGCTCTTCGCCCACATCCGCGAACTCGAAGAACTTAAACCCAGCTTCGTCAGCGTCACCTACGGCGCCGGCGGCACCACCCGCGAACGCACCCACAACCTCGTCGTTCGCATCAAAGACTCCACCACCCTCGATCCCGTCCCCCATCTCACTTGCGTCTGTCACGGCGAAGAGGAAATCCGCACCATCCTCGAGCGCTACGCCGCCCACGGTGCCTCGAACATCCTAGCCCTCGGTGGCGATCCTCCGCGCGATCTTCTCGGCTACGATCGCTCCAAAGACGCTTTCGCCCACGCCGCCGGCCTCGTCAGCTTCATCAAAAAATTCAACGAACAATCCGCCGGGGCGGTAGGGGGGCATCCGGACAAACGTGGCTTCGGCATAGGCGTCGCCGGCTTTCCCGAGGGCCACCCCTCCACCCCCAACCGCGCCCTCGAAATGGACTACCTCAAAGCCAAGGTCGATGCCGGCGCCGATTACATCGTCACCCAGCTCTTCTTCGAAAATCGTGACTTTTACGACTTCCGCGAACGCTGCGAACTCGCCGGCATCACTGTCCCCATCATCGCCGGCGTTATGCCCGTCACCAGTATCCCCACCTTCAAACGTATCCCCGAACTCGCCCTCGGTGCTCGCTACCCCGCCAAACTCATCCGCGCTATCCAGCGCGCCGGTGACCATGTCGAATCCGTAAAACGCGTAGGCCTTCACTGGGCCACCGAACAATCTCGCGACCTCCTCGACAACCAGGTCCGCGGCATCCACTTCTACACCCTCAACAACTCCTACGCCACACGCGAAATTTACAAATCCCTCGGCCTCCTGCGCGAACAAAAAGTAGTGTGAATCATAAAGAGCGGTGGGGGAGTGGGGGGGCATGTCACCCCGGCAAAAACGTGTACCGAATGTGCCCATTCGTGATCAATCCCACAAACATCCAGCCCCCGGCAGAAAGTATCTCGCCAATCAACAGCCCAATGAAAAACGGCCGTGCCCGCTTAAATGCCGCCGCTCCGCCATAGTGCAACAGCAGCATCTTCGTCCCCCACCCGATAAAAATCGAAAACCAGAAAACCTGCAACGGCCATGACCCCATCAGCACCAGCCCAATCGGATGAAACGGCCACGCCACAAACAGCACTCGCCCCACCATCGCCGTCCCCACCAGCAACAACCCAAACGTCACCTGCAGCCACGATCGCCCCACCGGAACACTCTCTTCACCCGATGTCGCCCGAAACGTATCTTGCATGGCATAGTACGGCATGACACGCGTGGCCCACCGATCACCAATCGCTTCCCGCCCCTTCGCATAGCTCAAGTAATGATGCATCGATCCACTGACCAGAATCGCCAGTGCCAGCGCAATAAATAGCCACTTGAACCACCGCCCACGGTCGCCGTCTCGAACCTCTTGACCCATGCGCAGCGCATTGGTCGCGAACGGCATGATGTTCTCCCGCAAATCCGCAAAGAAAATCCGCGATACAATCTGGCTCCAATACAGCGATGCCATCGTCGTGATCTTCGGACCCAGCAACGTCAAAATAAACTGCTGCGGCCACCACATCGGCCCCACAAAAAACAGCCCCGTCTCTGCCACCACCCGCGACATCAACGTCATCAGCATCACCCCCAGTCCCAACAGCAACGCCGCAATCACGGGATTCATTCCCACGCACACCAGCCACACCAGTGCGACCACATACGCTCCCACGAAACCCACCAGAATCGTGCGATAGCTCGCAATCTCCCCCTCCTCCCGCGGCGTTTTTCTCCACGCGGCGAGCACAACATATTTCAGGTGTCCCCGCGCCAGCCAAAGAATCCCCGCGAAATAGCCCACATAAATCCCCATCGCCCGCGTAGGTTCATGCAACCCCGGATCGATCGACGACCTCGCAAAAAGTACCCGCACCGCCCCGTTGACCAACAGAAACAGCCACAATGAAAAAGCAATTTCCGACGGTATGAAAAACGTAATACCCACCACCGCCAAAAATAGCCGCCCCGAAACAATATGCCCCGGCATCGCATTCCACGGTGCCTCCGTAAACGCATTCCGAAAATCGTACTGCAGTCGGATATACGGAACCCCGGGAAACTGCTCATGCAATCCCGCCAGAATGTATACAAAAAACGGTATCGCCGCTCCCGCCCACAAAATCGGATTGCGCCACAACTTATTCAAATACCGCCCTTGTTCCGGCGCCGCCAGCAACTCCAGAGGCAACGTCGCCAGCGGATATGCGAGCCGCTCATTGTGTACCCATTGCCGCCGAAACAATGCCGCCAGAAACATCGCCATCGCCAAAATCGCCGCGATCAATATCCCCCACAAAATCTGCGGGATCAAAAATGGCAAAATCGGGATCGACTCCCCATGCGCCCTCTCTATCCCCAACCAATAATTGCTGATCAACGGTGAATCCGGATCCTGCGTCGGCACCAGCCACGAAGGCACCAATTCCGCAATCGGCTTCAGCCACGGCGATTCCTGGATCAATCGGAATGGCGACACCAGCATCGGCTCCAGGTAACGCATCAATCCCGACGACGGCACCGCCGCCGACACCAGCATCATCGTTGTGATCACCACCAACTCCCCCGTCTGCAGCGGCCGCTTCTTCAAAAGCGTCAACGCCGGATTCAGCACCAGAACCAGCATCGCCATCAAGAAAATAATCCCAATCGGAAAATGATTCCCGATAAATGGCGAATTCCCCAAGATGTAATCATTGAAGGGCGTAAACGCGGCGATGAACCCCACCAGCACCATCGCAATAATCAGTGCCCGCTTCGTCAACGCCGGCGACTGATCGCGCCGCGTGATACGCCGCTCATGCCCCACCGTCCCCCCGCTGTCGATAGGATGCGCCTTCGCCAGGTCCGACAGCATCCTTGACCGTTCCGCAGGCGAAACCGTCGGCTCCGGGCCAGACTGAGCAGTGCCGAGGCTTTCCGGCATGGAATCTCCGGGGAACAGTCCTAAAACGACGCACCTCCGGCCAACCGGCTGCGCCCGTTAACATTATCGACCCATCTGCCGCCACGTCTGAGAATTAGCTGGCGAAAAAAAAGGCACCACTCGTTGAAGTGGTGCCCCTGCGTTCTTTTTGCCAAACTGCCTGAACCGTCAGGTCGTTACGCGCTTTCCTTGATCGGTATCGGCTTGCGGTCAAACAGCCCCACCTCGCCATTCACGACCTCCTCCGAGATAATGTACTTGCCGCGTTCCTGCACGTCCGGCAACTGATACATCAAATCGCCCATCACTTCTTCCATCACGCTTCGCAGCGCCCGCGCCCCCGTGTCGCGCTTCAATGCCCGTTGGGCGATCAGCTTCAACGCATCTTCCGTAAACTCCAGTTCGCAGCCCTCAATCGAGAACAGCTTCTGGTACTGCTTGATCAACGCATTCTTCGGCGCCGTCAAAATCTGGATCATCGCCTCCTCCGTCAGCGGCTCCAATGAAGCCACCACCGGCAATCGACCAATGAACTCCGGGATCATCCCGTATTCGATCAAATCGTCCGGCGTCACTTTCTTCAGCAACTCCCCCTTCTTCCTCTCCGCCGCAATCTCCCCCTCGGCCTCCGTGTGGAACCCGATCATCCGCTTGCCCAAACGCTTCCCAATGATGTCTTCCAATCCCACAAACGTCCCGCCGCAGATAAACAAAATGTGCGTCGTATCCAACTGAATGTACTGCTGCTCCGGATGCTTTCGCCCGCCCTGAGGTGGCACATTCGCCACGGTCCCTTCCAGCATCTTCAGCAACGCCTGCTGCACGCCCTCCCCCGAAACGTCCCGCGTGATCGACACGTTCATGTTCGTCTTGCCGATCTTGTCGATCTCGTCAATGTAAATAATCCCGCGCTGCGCCGCTTCCAGATCAAAGTCCGCGTTTTGTAGCAACTTCAGCAGCAGATTCTCCACGTCCTCGCCCACATACCCCGCCTCCGTCAGCGTCGTCGCATCCCCAATCGCAAACGGCACATTCAAACAACGCGCCAACGTCTTTGCCAGCAACGTCTTCCCCGAACCCGTCGGCCCAATGAACAGCACGTTCGACTTATCAATCTCAATGTCGTCGCCCGTCGTCGTCGTGTCCGCATGCGTCAAACGCTTGTAATGATTGTGTACCGCTACCGACAGCGAACGCTTCGCCCGGTCCTGCCCAATCACATATTGATCCATAAATTCTTTGAGCTGCCGCGGTGACGGTATCTGTCCGAACATCGGCCGGCTGCCTGACACCTTCCGCTTCTCCTGCCGGAAAATGTTCTGGCACAGCTCCGTGCAGTTCGAACAAATATAAATATCGTTCGGCCCCTCCACCATCGGCCCCACTTCCCGTGAAGATTTCCCGCAGAACGAACAGTTCGTCACCTTTCTACCCTTAAATCCCCCTCCGCCTCCACCCGCGCCGCCACCTCCCGCTCCCCCGGTCGGGGGTCCTCCCGTCGTCGCGCCGCCTGTCGTGCTGGGCCCAGGATTCGTCGGACCGCCATTACCAAAATTTCCGCCTGATTGACTGGCCATATCGCCCTTCCGGTTTATTAAAAGCATCGAATCCACCCGGTATGCACGCTGCACGCGCTGCCGTTAGGTTTCGACGCGGTATCACCAAAGCTTTCCAATCATAGAGAATGTCGGTTCACAGGTCCAACAAGAATAAGCGGATATCGCAACCTTCAAAGGTCTTCCCATCCTCGCTCCATTATTCACCGCGCAACTCGCACCCCCATCGCGTAATTTCGCAAAAAACCGGCGGATTCTCCTCCGCTCCCGTCTTTAGCAAATGCGTCTCACGCCCCAGTAATTCTCGGCCGTTCCCCCAACCCACATCCAACGGCTTACTCCGGTTGAAATTAAAGACCAGCATCCCCTGGTCAGGCTTCATCCTCTCCCACTCACCCCCAAACGCCAGTCCCGGCCGCTCCTTCCGCAGATACCATTGAAAATTCACTGGCACCTTCTTCATATTCTGCACCACCAATGCCTGCTCATCACTTCCCAACGCCCTCTCCACCACCTCCCGCGTCTGCTGATCTGCCAGCCGTTTGTACGGTGACATTACATCGATCACCGCCCCCGCTGCCCCGATAACCCCGTAGCAACTCACCACCGCCAGGGTCGCCCATTTTCTATGCGTCGACGACAGCATCTCTATAATCCCCGCCACCCCCAACCCGCTCAACAAACATATCATCGGAGCCAAATGCTGCGTGATCCGCGCGCTGTCCCCATACGGATACTTCCGCATCGCCGATGCAATTAACGTCAGCAAAAACGGCAGCATCAGCAGCCCCAGCATCCGCCGCTGTTTCGATTGATACATCGTCCACGCCCCCGCCAGAAAAAATACCAATGTCAGCGCGCTCGCCCCATTCTTCCCGCCCACCGGATACGCCATCAAATTCCCGACGTGTTCCACCATTAGCCATTTTACCGCCGCCAAAAAAGACAGCGGCAAAAAGCCTTTCTCCCAGTAGGAATTCATCATTGTCGCCGTCGCTCTCTGCTGCGGCACAACCAAAAATAAATACGACACTGCCACCGCTGCCAGCAGCATCCCCACCATAATCCCATACCCCGCCCACATTTCTCCACTCTTCCCCCGCACCACCGTCGGTATCAGCACCACCACGATCGCTCCCGCCACAAATACCGCTGGATACGAAGAAAATATCGCCAATACCATCACCAACCCCAGGGCCCACAACCATCGTGTCCGCTCCGGTTTCTGCTGCCATGTCGTCGCCACCCATAACAACACGCATGAAGCCAGTAAATCAAAAGCGTAGGGCTTCACCTCCACACTATGCCGTACCGGATAAAATGCTACCGCCATAATCCCCGTCGCAAACAACGCCGCCAGGGGTGGCACCACTTTCCTTGCCCAAAAAGAAAAAACCACGAGCGCCGCTATCCCCGCCACCGTCGGCAAAATCCGCAGCGAATATTCCGACGCCCCCATCATCTGCTGCATCCCCCATTCCCCTGCGATAAAAAACGCCGGTGCCACCTGGTCATACTCCAGCGGCTTCAATAGATCCCCAAATCCCCGGTCCATTAAATTCAAACCCACCGATGCTTCATCCCCCCATATCGGCATCCCCAAAAAAAAACGCAGCAGCCTCCAACCTATCCCCACCGCCACCACCAACAACAAACACCGCCGCATCAACTGCGGCGGAATAACTCCAACCTGTTTCATGCTTTCAGGCACATATATCCTAATTCAATCACGCACGACGGCCCACGGTCCACACCAGACTCCTGCATCATACCTTGCCAAATCAGAAGCGAGCAAAAATTGTCCCGGCAGCGGTGGGGGGGTACCCAAGGGCATCCCAATCTATTTCCCATGCCCTCACGCTACTCCCCATCTCCTTTCATTTTTCCCGCCGCCTTATCTGCCGAAGCTCTCACCTTTGACACAATCTTCGCCTTCGTGATCTCATATTCTTCAGACGTGATCTCCTCCCGATCCCGCATCTCACGTAAATCCGATAGCGAAAAACCCGCATTCGCTGACGCTCCCGGATCTTCATACGTCCGCAGCTTGTTCCGTAACATCATGATCGCCAGACCCCCAATGATCACAATCCCCATCAATATCCCCGCCCACAATATAACGTCAAACTTGGCTTTCTCGCTGGGGGCCGATTGAGCAAGTAATTCCAGCATATCGTCTTCACATCAAATCAAAAAACAACCACAGAATATTTCACCCTCTCCCTTAGTACGGCCCGCCCGCGTGTTCGGGTAGCCCCTTAAATCCGTACCCTCGAATATACGGCAAATTCCGCGTGTTGATCCCCAAATGATCCACCCGCGCCTGAAAAGGCCCCTCCATCCGCTCAAACGCCGGCCTTATCACCGCGTCGATCTCCTTCGGATCGTCCACCCCCACAACCAACACATTCGCCCCCGCATACACCAGCTCTCCCGGCCTCCCCCGCACATTCACCTCGTTCAACCCCTCCCACAAGTCATACTGACTGTGCCGACCCCCCTTGTTCGACTGAATGCAAAACACCATCGGCTGATCCGGCAGATGAAATGCCAGCGACGAGGCCACCCCATAATGATGCGCCGCCAGCAGCGGTTCCTGGCCCGTCTCTGCAAAAAACTCCTCCCGCAACTTCTGCACCACGTCCGCCCGCTCCTGCGCCGCCTTCAGACGCAGCGACAAATCCCACTTCCGCGGATGCCACGCGCTTCGAAAATACGCTTCCTTGCTCTCCGTCTTCGCCAGTTTCTCCGCCGCCATGGGATACAAAATGTCAAAATTCTGCGCCAGCGCCCCAATCGCCACCCCCCACACAATCGTCGCCGCGATCCACGCCCGCGCCCCGCGATCCACCGGCCGCTTGTTCCACGCCCCACTGCACACCCCTCCCAACAACGCCATCGCCGCAAAATAACTCGCCGCCGGCCAATTCAACTCCGTGCTCGTCCACACGTTCATCACCAAATAAAACAGCCACAGCGGCAGCGCAAACGCCAGCAGAAACACCAGCCCCGATGTCTGCCCGCTCAATCGAATATCCTTGCGCCCCGCCCGCACCGTCCGCACCGCCCCCACCATTGCGATCACCAGCAATACAAAAATCATCCCCGCCATCCCGCCCGCCTGCCCGCCCACATACTCCCCCAACCGCGCCAGCGGCGTATACCAGTGCGTGATCTTCCCGCCCGCAAATCCCCCCTGCGTACCAATATGCCGAAACGTTACCCAATCATGCTGCGCATTCCACATCACCACCGGCACTTGCGACAGCAGCACCACCACCATCGCCCCCGCCACATGCCACGTCTTGAACTTCGCGCGAATCCCCGGATCCCACCACGCCGCCACCCCCGCACACAACGGCACCGCAATCAACACCGGCTTAAACAACATTCCCATCGATGTCGCCCACGCCCCCAGATACAACCACCTCACTGACCCCTCGCCCCTCACCCCTGACCCCTCCACAAACCGCCACAACGCATACACCGCCGCTCCCCAACACAAATACATCGGCGAATCGATCGTAATCAGCAGCGACCCCACGCTAAACATCGGCACTGCCGCCGACAGTAGCAACACCATCAGCCCCGCCCGATCATCCCGAAATATCCGTCGCGTCAATCCCCACGAAAGCAACCCCGATAAAAATCCAAATACCACCGCCGGCGTCCGTATCACCGGCATCATCGCCTCCGCCGTCTGCGCAACCCCCAACACCTTCCCCACATACGCCGCCGCCCCAATCACCCACGCAATCCCCGGCGGCTTCGAGTAATACCCATAATCCAAATGCCGCGACCACTCCCAGTAATGACACTCATCATCCGACAGATCGAACGGGCAATTGTGATACAGAAAAAAAAGATTCAGCACCGCCCCCAAAACCAACAGCGCAATCGCCAACCGCACACACCACGGCCGGCGCACATACTGGTCAGGAATCAGCGACTGCAAATCATTTTCCATAGCCCAACGATGGTAGCGCATCTCTGCCGACATGGAAAGCGCTGCAACAATGCCGTTTTCCCCGTGGCCCCCGCTAATATCCACCTCCTCCCCCTCTCGCGCCAAGCCCCTTCCGATAATCTCCAAAATCACTTTCGTTAGCATTGTATTAATTCTTCCCATCCTCCATTTTGTTCCGCCTCATCCCATTGCCTCCGTACACTCCCTATGTTACCAGTGTACCCGTTCGTTCCACTCCCTCCCCGCACCCCCTCGTCACCCCGCAAGGATTTCTCCCATGCCCCCTCCCGAAAAAGCCGCCACCCTCTCCCGCATCGACGAACCCCCCGTCGGCGATTCCCGCTTCTTCAACCGCGACCTCTCCTGGCTCGACTTCAACCACCGCGTCCTCCACGAAGCCTTCGACCCCCGCACGCCCCTCCTCGAACGCGTCAAATTCCTCGCCATCTACTCCAGCAACTCCGACGAATTCTTCATGAAACGCATCGGTCTCCTCCATCAAAAAGTCGCCCAGGGCTCCACCGAACGCTCTCTCGACGGCCTCAGCCCCACCCAGCACCTCGCCGCCGTCCGCGCCAAAATCATGCAATACACCCACGAAGTTGAAGACCTCTGGATCCACCAGCTCCGCCCCGCCCTCGAAGCCGAATCCATCTTCATGCGCGACTACGTCGAACTCTCACCTCAACAACAAGCCAAGGCCGATGACTACTTCCGCGCCCAAATCTACCCCATCCTCACCCCCCTCGCCGTCGATCCCGGCCACCCCTTCCCTTTCATCAGCAACCTCAGCCTCTCCATCGGCATCCTCCTCAAACAACCCGGCTCCCCTGAACATCTCTTCGCCCGCATCAAGGTCCCTCAAACCCTCAGCCGCTGGCTCACCTTTCAGGAAGGCCGCCAGTACGTCTTCGTCCCCCTCGAAAGCCTCATCGAAGCCCGCCTCGCTCTACTCTTCCCCGGCATGGAAATCCTCGAGCACCAGCACTTCCGCGTCACCCGCAACGCCGAAGTCGAAGCCGAATTCGATGAATATCCCGAAGATCTTCTCGAAACCGTCCAGGAAGAACTCCGCCAACGCCGCTTCGGCGAAACCGTCCGCATCCAGATCGCCCGCACCATGTCCGCCGAGATGCGCCAATTCCTCCTCGATGGACTCGAATCCTCCGAAGAAACCCTCTACGAACTCCCCGAACCACTCGGCAAAAGCGATCTCATGTCCCTCGCCAACGGCATCGATCGTCCCGACCTCAAAGCCCCCGTCTGGACTCCCGAGGTCCCCCCCGCCTTTGCCGATCCCGATGCCGACTTCTTCGCCATCATCCGCCAGAATGACGTCCTCGTGCACCACCCCTATGAAAGCTTCGACTCCTCCGTCGAACGCTTCATCCTCACCGCCGCCAAAGACCCCAAGGTCGTCGCCCTCAAAATGACCCTCTACCGCACCAGTCGCGATTCCCCCTTCGTCTCCGCACTCGCCCGCGCCTCCGAAGCCGGCAAGCAAGTCGCCGTCCTCGTCGAACTCAAAGCCCGCTTCGATGAAGAACGCAACATCCAGTGGGCCCAAACCCTCGAAACCGCCGGCGCCCACGTCGTCTACGGCATCCTCGGCCTGAAAACCCACACCAAAACCGCCCTCGTCGTCCGCCGCGAAGACGACCGCCTCCGCTGCTACGCCCACATCGCCACCGGAAACTACAACGCCAAAACTGCCCAACTCTATACCGACATCGGCCTCTTCACCTGCCGCGAAGATCTCTGCGATGACGTCATCGACCTCTTCGCCTTCCTCACCGGTCGCTCCCTCAAACGCAACTATCGCCAACTCCTCGTCGCACCCCTCGAAATGCGCCGCCGCTTCATCGACATGATCCAACGCGAAATCGATCACGCCGCCGCCGGCCGCCCCGCCCGCATCACCGCCAAAATGAACCAACTCGAAGATCGCGAAGTCATCGATGCCCTCTACCGCGCCAGCACCGCCGGCGTCCCCACCGACCTCTTCGTCCGCGGCTTCTGCTGTCTCCGCCCCGGCGTCAAAGGCCTCTCTGAAAACATCCGCGTCATCTCCATCATCGGCCGCTTCCTTGAACACTCCCGCATCTTCAACTTCCACAACGATGGCCAACAGGAATACTACATGGGCTCGGCCGATTGGATGTCCCGCAACCTCTCCCACCGCGTCGAAGCCGCCACCCCCATCCTCGATCCCGCCCTCCAATCCCGCCTCCGCGAAATCCTCGACATCATGCTCTCTGACAACCGCCAGGCCTGGGACCTCCACTCCGACGGCACCTGGATCCAACGCCGCCCCGCCCCCGGTGAACCCGAACGCTCCACCCACCAGCGCCTCATGGACCTCACTCTCCAACGCTCCACCCAACGCCGCTGATTGCCGTCCCACCCCAAAATATCCCTCATCCCCTCTTTCTTTCAGCTTCCTCCCTCTCCACCAGCTTCCGATGCAACAACACCGCCCCCGTCGCCGCCGTCGTCAGCATCACGCTCCCCAGTATCGGCACAAAATTGAATACCAGCACCGTCAACCCCAGCCCCACCGTATGCGCCCGATGACGCCGCGCAAAAGCCCACTTCTCCTTCCGCTTCATTGCCCGCAACTCCAGTGGAAAATCCAGGTAGTCATAACCAAACACAAAACAATCCACGTACAACGCTATCCCCGTCCCCACCACCGATCCCACCACCGGCACGCACCCCAGCAGCAAACATCCCACCGACGTCCCCCCAATCACCAGAAAATCCCGCAACGCATCAAATACCTGGTAATGCAGCGGCAACTCCTTCATATCCTCCTCCCGCATCCCCAGTTGCTTCTCCACCTCTTTCGCCAGCAATCCATAAAAATATCCGCACAACGCCGACGCCAATAAAAAATAAACCGCCAGCGTCATCCCCAGCGCCGCCACCACCAGCCCCATCACCACCAACACCTCCTGCGTCCGCCCCCACCACCCCGACGCAAAATACACACTCCCGTGAATCGCTCCAATCCCGTAATACAACCCCACCGCCAAACCCATCAGCGTCAGCGTCGTCACCGCCAGATTAATCAGCACCGGTGCCCACCCAAACGTCCACAACCCCGGCTTGCCAAGCATATATACAAACCCCCGCCACGGCGTCACCACTCCCTCCCAAAAATCCCCCACAAATCCCCCCCGTCTCCGCACCATCGACCCCGCGCCACCCGCTACCGGGGGTCTCACCCCTGCCGCCACCATCTCGCCGATCTCCTCTTTCCTCTGCTCTGTCATGCCGTCCATCCTTCTTCTGTTCTCTGAATCTTGCATTTTATAACGCCCCACCCCTCATTTTCACTTGACCTTATCTCCTCTCGCGGTGATATTCTACCGAAGTCATCGCGAGTGTTCTCTCGCGATCCTATCAGGCGGTGATGGCCACCGAAGTTCAAATAATCTGGAGGTTACCTCATGGCTGTGGTGCGTGCTCGAAGCTCCCCTCCGTATGCTCTCATCATTTTTGTCTTCCTCTGGGTGGTCTCGACCGCCCTCGCTGTCGTCTTTTACATGCAAAATGAAAAGACCGGCAAGCTCCTCGAAGACAGCGACAAGGCCAAAACCCGCCTCGCCCGCGCCAATGAAAGCAGAGTTGTCGATACCATCCTCGAAGGCAAAACCACCGAATCCGCTATTGCCGCCGCCAGTCGACAGATTGATTCCCTCCGCCTCCTCATCGATGCCGGCAAGGTGCCCACCAGCGACTTGATCAACCCCACCGAAGGCGTCGTCGCGAAATACCTCGCCTCCATCAACCAAAAAGATAAACCCCTCCTCTCCGTCGTCAACGAGCTCGACACCCAGCTCAAAGCCAGAACCTCCGAACTCGCGCAAACTCAGCAGCTCGCCAAGGACGAACAGGCCAAGTACAGTGCCGCCTATGCTGACCATGTGAAGGCGCTCGCCTCCAAAAGCGATTCCATCGGCCAGAGTGCCAACGACGTCAACAAGCTCCAGGGCGAACTCAGTGCCGCCAACCAGGAGAAAACCGCCCTCACCACCAGGTATGAACGGGACATAACCGCTCTCAAAGACAAAAGTGAAGTCGAAAAACGTGAGCTGTCCCTCCAGATCGAACAGCTCAAAAACGACATCGTCAAAGCCAAAAACCGCATCGATCAGTTGACCACCCAGATCGCCAACCTCCGCCCCCAGGGCCCCAACAATGTCGGTCGTGAACCCGATGGCTCCATCGTCCGCGCCGCCTCCGGCACCAATGAAATCTACATCAACCTCGGCAAACGCGACCGCGTCATCCCCGGACAAACCTTCGCCGTCTATGACCCCAAACTCGGCATCCGGTGGAACAAAGACGACGCCGAAGCCCGCGGCAAAGGGGGCCTCGAAGTCCTCGAAGTCGGCGAAAACGAATCCCTCGCCCGCATCACCGGCCTCGAAAAAGGACAACGCTTCCAGGTCGGCGATCTCATCGCCAACCCCGTCTACAATCAAGACAAAAATCGCAAATTCCACTTCGTCGTCTTTGGTGATTTCGACCTCGACGGCGACGCACAAACTTCCTCCAGCGAACGCGAACGCGTCGTCCGCATGATTCAATCCTGGGGCGGCGTTGTCGATGACTCCCTCTCCACCCAGACCGACTTCCTCGTCATTGGCGCTCGCCCCGCTCTCCCCGCCAACAAAGGCGACGATGCCGCCGAATCCGGCAGCGTCTACGCCACCCGCCTCACCTCTCAGCTCACCTATGACAAACTCGTCATCGAAGCCAAAGCCTCCAGCGTCCCCGTACTCAACGCCAATCGTTTCCTCGGCATGATCGGCTACTACAACACCACCATCGTCAAACACTAAAACCCGTCCCTCCCTCAGACCTCACGCCGCCGCGAGACCCTCTCGCGGCGGCTTTCGTTTTGCCTCCCGCAAGACTCTCCCCGCCTCTTCGTTTACTCTACACCCCTCCAATCTCCTCACTCCTTTTCGGATACCCCCGCATGAATGCCATGTACCTGATCGTCGTCGTCCTCCTCATCCTCGCCATCGCCTATCGCTACTACAGCGCCTTCATCGCCGCCAAAGTCCTCGCCCTCGATGACTCCCGCATCACCCCCGCCCATCTCCTCAACGACGGCCAAAACTATCACCCCACCAACAAGTGGGTCCTCTTCGGACACCACTTCGCCGCCATCTCCGGCGCCGGCCCCCTCATCGGCCCCGTCCTCGCCGCTCAGTTCGGCTACCTCCCCAGCCTCCTCTGGATTCTCCTCGGCGTCTGCCTCGGCGGCGCCGTCCAGGATTTCGTCATCCTCGTCTTCTCCATCCGCCGCGAAGGAAAATCCCTCGCCCGCATCGCCTATGACGAAATCGGCGGCACCGCCGCCACCGCCGCCACCATCGGCATCCTCTTCGTTCTCGTCATCGCCCTCGCCGGCCTCGGCAAAGTCGTCGTCAAAGCCCTCGGCGGCGATACCGTAACCTATGAAACCGGCACCAAGTTCCTCGCCCCGTCCGACGCCGGCATCCGCGCCCAGAACCAGTACGACAACGTCTACGTCTACGTCATCCCTGAAGGCACCCGCATCCAGTACACCAACGGCGCCGAAGTCCTCACCAGTCAAAAATTCACCCTCACCGCCAAAGCCGTCAACAGCCGCACCGCCATCTCCCTCGAAACCCCGGACCGCACCGTCCGCGCCGGTGAAAAAATCGAAGTCTTCCCCAACGTCCGTGTCGAACGCAAAATCGCCGGCTCCTCCTGGGGCACCTTCACCATCGCCCTCACCATCCCCATCGCTCTCTTCACCGGCCTCTACATGTACCGCATCCGCAAAGGCAAAGTCCTCGAAGCCTCCATCATCGGCGGACTCCTCACCCTCGGTGCCGTCTACCTCGGCGGCTTCATCGACACCCCCGAACACTGGCTCAACACCTACAAAGATCTCTTCGACCTCCGCGAAGGACAAATCACCATCGCCATGGCAATCTACGGCTTCCTCGCCAGCATCCTCCCCGTCTGGATACTCCTCTGCCCCCGCGATTATCTCTCCAGCTTCCTCAAAATCGGCACCGTCATCCTCCTTGTCATCGGCGTCATCCTCGCCCAGCCCATCCTCCACACCCCCGCCCTCAACTGGACCTTCATCACCGGCGGCCCCACCGTCCCCGGCAACATCTTCCCCTTCGTCTTCATCACCATCATGTGCGGTGCCATCTCCGGCTTCCACTCCCTCGTTTCCTCCGGCACCACTCCTAAAATGATCAACAAGGAAAAAGACGCCCGCACCATCGGCTACGGTGCCATGCTCATCGAAGGCCTCGTCGCCATCGTCGCCCTCATCGCCGCCTGCAGTCTCCCCACCTCCCACTACTACCAAATGAATACCTCCTGGAAAGCCCTTCCCCAATACCAGCAGCAAATAGCCCAGATCGCCCACGATCACGATACCCCGCGCCCCGGCGAAGTCCAGGTCACCCTCGCCCAACGCGAAGCCCAGATCGGCGAAACCCTCCAGGGACGCACCGGCGGGGCCGTCACCCTCGCCGTCGGCATGGCCCAAATCTTCGATGACGCCGCCAAACGCATCCTCGGCTCCGGCGGTGAAACCCTCAAAAAAATCGAATCCCTGATCCCCTACTGGTACCACTTCGCCATCATGTTTGAAGCCATCTTCATCCTCACCACCATCGACACCGGCACCCGCGTTGGCCGCTTCCTCCTCCAGGAAACCCTCGGCAAATGGGTCCATCCCAAACTCGCTCAAACCAACTGGTGGCCCGGTGCCATCCTCACCACCGCCTTGATGGTGGGGGGGTGGTCCTACTTCATCTCCTCCCGTTCCATGGATGCCATCTGGCCCATGTTCGGCATCGCCAATCAAATGCTCGCCGTCATCGCCCTCAGCGTCGCCACCGTCGTCATCGTCAAATCCGGCCGCGCCAAATACGCCTGGGTCACGCTCCTCCCCATGTTCGTCGTCGCCACCACCACCACCAGCGCCGCCGTCATCATGCTCATCAGATACTTCCGCGAAATCTCCGCCAATACCCACGTCCTCAACAACGCCGTCTCCGCCTTCCTCATCCTCGTCATCGTCGTTTGCACCGCCACCGTCCTCACCACCTCCTACCTCCGCGTCCGCCGCCCCTGAATCCCCTCACCCCATTCCCTATATTTCCTAGCGGGATTGGGAGGAGATTGCCAACCTTCATCTCTTTTTCCCCCTCTCTTTGGCACTCTGTCGTTTCCCACGCAAAAACGCCACTTCACCAACAGAAAAAGGGCCGCCGGAGCTATCTCCAAGCGGCCCTCTCTATGTTTACATTCGCAAAGACAAAAAGCTGAGCGCCCGTGAATTACTTCGGCGCCCTGTCAGGACGCTTCTCCAACTTGATGTCTTCCATCTTCGTGTCCTGATCGGCGACCACCTCCACCGCAATCCTGCCCGACATTCCCACACCCTTCGCTCGGGCGACTACGGTGACCTTGCCCGCCGGTACGCCTTCCAGCTTGAACGTCCCATCCTCACCCGTCGTCGTTTCCGCCAACGGCTTGGGACGCGGCTTGACGCCCGGCCCGTCTTTAGGCCCATCTTTCGGTCCGTCCTTCGGGGCATCACCTTCCGCTGCCTTCGGCACCGGCCGATCACCCTTCGCCTTCGGCCTGCCTTCGGGCTTGCCTTCCTTCGGCGGAAGAATCGCCATCACCGTCGCCCCCTTGATTGCCTTCCCGTCCGCATCCACAACCTTCCCCGAAATCGTTCCCACCTTCGCCGCCGGCGCTTCTTCCGCTCGGCTCAACGTCGCCGACGCCGTGCCCAAGGCCAACGCCAATGCCAAACTCAACATCGAAAACTTGGTCCAACTGCGAATCATGTTTCTACTCCAAAATAAAAACCGCCGGCCGCCGAAAACGTTTCAGCTCTGCCATGTTCTTCCTCCTATCACGCACCCTCCTCCCCAAAGTTGCAACGTTTCCTCGCCCCAGTCGATATACTAAATGTTCTGGCGGCACTTCCGTTCACCCCGCCGCTTCGCAAAATCTTTCCCGGAGTCTCCCCCGTGCGCCACCCCTTCATCCGTTCGCGAACAACTTCCCTCTTCGCCCTCCTCGCCGCCCTCCTTCCCCTCTTCGTCGCCTGCCAGCTCGATTCCTCCAACTCTTCCTCCTACGTCGCCCGCTCTAAAGCCCTCGCCCAACTCACCCAGGAACCCATCAACGCCGTCCCCTGGGTCTACACCCAGGCCCCCGGCCTCCTCATCACCACGGATCACTTCCACATCTACACCACCATTCAGGATCCCCTCTACCAGCGCCTCCTCATCAAAACCCTCGAAGGTGCCTACGCCCGCTCCCTCGCCAACAACCCCGGCGGCAATCGAACGCCTCCCCTCGTCTGCTACATCTTCGCCTCCCGCGCCCAGTGGGAACACTACACCCGCGAACGCGCCGGCAGCAACGCCCCCACCTACCTCCTCATCACCGCCGGCGGCTACTGCCAGGACGGCATCTTCGCCGGCTTCGACATCGGCCGCTCCCGCACCCTCAGCGTCATCGCCCACGAATCCTGGCACCAGTACAGTTGGTTCTCCTTCAAAGACCGCCTCCCCAGTTGGCTCGAAGAGGGCCTCGCCACCCAGAACGAAGGCCTCGACTGGGACGGTGCCACCCCCATCTTCAAACCCCAACTCAATCACGAACGCTGGATGGCCCTCAAAACCGCTCGCCGCGAACAACGCATCTGGAAAATTGAAGATCTCATCAGCACCCACGCCGGCCTCGCACTCGCTCAAGGCACCCACCAGGTCGATGCCTACTACGCCCAGCTCTGGAGCTTCACCCTCTTCCTTCAGCACACCCCCAAATACCAAGCCGGCCTCGACCGCCTCCTCGCCGACGCCACCCAGGGCACCCTCGCCCGCACCCTCGGCAACTCCGTCAGCCGACGCGACATCGACAACTTCACTGAACGCTGGAACGCCGTCGCCGGCCCCGCCTACATGCGCCGCTACATCTCTGCCGATCTCCCCCAACTCCAACGCGAGTACGAAGCCTGGCTCCGTAATTTCGCGCTCACTTGGCCTCCCAAACTCGATGCCCCCAAATAGAAGTACCGTGCGTTTTGAATCGTTGACAGATTCGTCATCCATGGAAGGTGTTCTGGCGAACCTCTGCGCCCCCGTCGCCGCCTGGTGGCGCTCCCACTTCACCGAACTCACCGCCCCCCAATCTCTCGCCATCCCCGCCATTCAGAACGGCCGAAACGTCCTCATCTGTGCCCCCACCGGCAGCGGCAAAACCCTCTGCGCCTTCATCTCCGCCCTCTCCGATCTCTTCGCCCGCCGCGCCCTCCATCAACTCAATCCCGGCATCCAGTGCGTTTACATCTCCCCCCTCAAAGCCCTCGGCAACGATGTCGCCCGCAACCTCCTCATCCCCCTCGACGAAATCCACGCCGCCTACGCCGCCACCCACGTAAGCGGTGGGGGGGCCGAGGCGCCTCCAGATCCCATCCGCGTCGCCCAGCGCACCGGCGACACCTCTCCCCGTGACCGCAACCGCATGTCGCGCCACCCTCCTCACATCCTCGTCACCACGCCCGAAAGCCTCGCCATCTGTCTCGCCAACAGCACCCTGCGCGATCATCTCCGCTCCGTCCGCACCATCATCGTCGATGAACTCCACTCCGTCGCCGGCAACAAACGCGGCGTCGATCTCTCCCTCGGTATCGAACGCCTCAGCGCCCTCGTCATGCAACACGGCCACCCCGACCCCCAACGCATCGGCCTCTCCGCCACCATCGCCCCCCTCGAAACCATGGCCGAATTTCTCGTCGGCCCTGCCTCCGCCGCTCGCGCCTGCGCCATCGCCGACGCCTCCTTCGATCGCCCCCTCGATCTCGAAATCGCCTCCGTCTTCGGCCAAACCCCCTTCCAGAAATCCGCCGTTATCCACCGCCACATCTTTGACACGCTTGAAAAAATCATCCGCTCCCACCGCACCACACTCGTCTTCACCAACCTCCGCTCCGCCACCGAACGCGTCACCTTCCAACTCCGCAAACGCTTCAAAGACCTCTCCCTCAAAGGCGACCTCGACCTCTCTCCCGTCCTTCCCGAACACATCGAAGCCCATCACTCCAGCGTCGATCGCGAAGCCCGCCTCGATATCGAAGACCGCCTCAAACGTGGCCAACTACGCTGCGTCGTCTGTTCCACCAGCCTCGAACTCGGTATCGACATCGGCTCCATCGACCGCGTCGTCCTCCTCAATTCTCCCAAAGGCGTCGCCCGCGGCATGCAACGCGTCGGACGCAGCGGACACCACCACGGCGGCACCGCCCGCGGCACATTTCTCCCCACCGTTCCCGGCGATCTCATCGAATCCATGGTCACCGCCTCCGCCATGCGCCAACACCGCATCGACCAAATCCGCGTCCCCCGCAACTGCCTCGACGTCCTCGCCCAGCATCTCATCGGCATGGCCCTCACCGCCTCCCCCCACGGCATTCACACCGACGACGCCTTCGCCCTCGTCCGCCAAACCCTCTCCTTCGCCGACCTCCCCCGCGCCGCCTTCGACGACGTCATCCATTTCATCGCCACTCAATCCCTCCGCGACTCCGCCCGTGTCTCCGCAAAATTATGGATCGAACCCACCGACACCGCCGGCTCCACCGAATCCCTCGACACCTCCCCCCAACCCGCCGCCCCGCCGCAACTCCACGGCCTACTCCTCCCCTGCTCCCGCGGCACCCTCGGCATGTACGCCCAAAACGTCGGCACCATCACCTCCGAAGGCCAGGTCTCCGTCCGCATCGTCGATGGCGCCAAAGTCGGTTCCGTCGATGAAGGCTTCGCCCAAACCCTCAAACCCCAAGACCGCTTCATTCTGGCCGGCCGCTGCGTCTGCTTCCAACGCTCCGAAGCCATGACCATCTTCGTTACCGAATCCAACGGTCAGCAACCCACCGTCCCCCGCTGGTTCGGCGGCATGATGTCCATGGAACCCGGCCTCGCCTCCATGATGCGCGACTTCCGCCAAAGCGTCCGCCACGTCGCCCCCGCCGGCCCCGCAGCCATCGCCCGCCTCATCTCCCGCCACTATCAAGTCGCCAGCGATGCCGCCGCCGTCGCCGCCGCCTTCCTCCACGCCCAGTTCCGCTACGCCGACATCCCCGTCGACGGCCAACTCCTCGTCGAACGCGTCCCCGATGACGACGCCATCGTCCTCGTCTTTCACACCATGATCGGCCGCGCCGCCAACGACGCCCTCGCCCGTCTCGTCGCCTATCGGATGCACAAACGCTTCTCCGGCAACGCCACTGTCGTCGTCGATGACTACGCCTTCGGTATCTGGGTCAACCAATCCTCACCCGCCCGCCGCGCCGATCGCACTCTCATTCGCAGCCTCCTCTCCCCCGAAAATTTCGCCGCCGATCTCGCCGCCGCCGTTGAATCCAGCGAACTCTACCGCCGCGAATTCCGCTTCACCGCCATCCGCTCCCACGCCATCCTCCAAAGAAAATTCGGCCGCCGCCGCTTCATCGGCCAACTCCAATCCTACGCCACCAAACTCCACGACGCCCTCCGCGATCACCATCCCGATCACCTCCTCCTGCGCGAAACCCGCCGCACCGTCATGGACGACATCCTTCACGCCTCCGACGCCCTCGCCTACCTCCACACCCTCAGCAGCCAAACCCTTCGCCTCCTCGACCTCCCCACCCCCTCCCCCTTTGCCTTCGGCCTCTTCGCTTTCGGTCGCCGCGATTCCCTGCACCTCGCCGACACCGCCGACGTCCTCCTCGCCATGTACGAAAAAGTCCAACGCCGCCTCCAACTTACCGAATCCCACCAACCCCAGGCCTCCCTGTTTTCCATGTAGCCGACTCGATACAATATCAACACGTAGGAGGTTACTGATGATCGATAGAATTACATTTGATCCCCAAGTCATGAACGGCCAGCCGTGCATCCGGGGGATGCGCCTCACGGTGCGCCGCGTGCTGGAAATTCTTGCCACTTTTCAAGACCGTGCCGTAATTCGCCGCGAATATCCCGAACTCGAAGACGAAGATATTCGCCAAGCTCTCGAATACGCCGGAAGTCAACTCGACGATAAGGTCGTCAACCTGGCGAAAGCATCATGAAGTTCCTGCTTGATCAGGGCGTGGCAGGATCGACTGCACAACTCCTGTCGGCTGCGGGCCACCCTGCGATACATGTCTCGGAATTGGCCATGTCAAGATCTGCCGATACGCAGATCTTGGCCAAAGCCGTGGAACTTGATTCATGCATCGTGACCTTTGATACCGATTTTCACCGCCATCTCGCACAAGCCGCCGCGAAATCCCCCTCTGTCATCCGTCTCCGGCTTCAACACCTTCAGGGACAGGATGTCGCAAAAATCGTTTTGGAAGTAATCCAAAAATGTCTGAACGACCTGTCCCGCGGTGCCGCCATCACCGTAGATGCCAATAGAATTCGTGTACGTCGCCTGCCACTTGCCTGAAGCGCCGCGTCGCATTTCAAAATCAAACCCACCGCCCCTTACCACTCCCCTCACCCGCCCATCTGGTGATAAACCTTGTTCAGCCAATCCTCATATTCCATCAACTGCTGCCGCTGCCGATAATGCATCGCCTCCACCTTCCGTTGCGCCCGCGCGAAAAACAACCGCGTCCACATCCCCGTAATCTCACTTCCCCAGTTCGCCCGAAATTTCCGCCGCAACCACGCAATACGCCTTCTGCTCAGCAAATGCTGCAACAGCGGATCCTGCAGCGACAACATAAACACCGCCGCTCCCACATCTCCCTGCCGCCCGCATCGCCCCACCAATTGATTGTCCACCCGCCGCGATTCATGCCGCTGCGTGCCGATCACACTCAATCCCCCCAGCGTCTGCACGCCCGCCCCCAGCTTAATATCCGTACCCCGTCCCGCCATGTTCGTCGCAATCGTCACCGAACCCATCTCCCCCGCCCGCGCCACAATCTCCGCCTCCCGACCCGCATTCTCCGGCCGCGCGTTAAGCACCTCGTGCTTGATCCCCCGCGCCGTCAACACCCGCGACAACGCCTCTGAATCATCAATCGACGTCGTCCCGATCAACACCGGCCGCCCCGATTTCCATTGCCGATGCGCCTCCTCCGCCACCCCGTTCCACTTCTCCCGCGTCGTCCGAAATATCCGGTCCGCCAGCCGTATCCGCCGCACCGGCCGATGCGTCGGTATCCGCGTAACCCCCATCTTGTACACCCGTTTGAACTCCCCCTTCTCCGTCGCCCCCGTCCCCGTCATCCCCGACAACTTCTCATACAACCTGAAAAAATGCTGATACGTCGTCCGTGCCAGCGTCGCCGACGGCGTGTTCACCGGCATCTTCTCCTTCGCCTGCACCGCTTGATGCAACCCGTCGCTCCACGTCCGCCCCGGCATCCGCCGACCCGTAAATTCGTCCACGATCACCACTTCCTCCCCCGCAATCACATAATGCTGATCCTTGTTAAACAGCCACCGCGCGCGCAACGCATTCACTATCAGCGTCTGCCAACTCTCCCCCGTAATCGACGGCGTGCTCGTCTCCACCAGCACCTTCTGCAGACGCCCCAGCCCCGCCTCCTTCCACTCCAGCGTGCGCCTATCCATCTTCAAATCAAAATCATGTCGCGGTCGAAAACGCTGGGCCAACTGATTCGCCCACTCATACGCCCACGCCAGCGGGCTCGGCCCGCTCGGCCCCGCGATCACCAGCGGCGTCCGGCTCTCATCGATCAATATCGAATCCGCCTCGTCCACAATCGCAAAATACAGCTGCCGCTGCACCGGTTGCACTGCATCCCGCCGATTCAACAGCGCCGCCGTGTCCAGCTTCTTTTGATGCGACTGCTCATGAATCTTGATTTGATCCCGCAAAAAATCAAACCCCAATTCCTTGTTCGTCGCATAAACCACATCGCACCGGTACGCCGCTCGCCGCGCATCATCGTCCATCCCCGAAACAATCACCCCAACCGTCAGCCCCAGCGCCCGATACACCGGCGACATGCTCTCCGCATCCCGTTTCGCCAGATAATCGTTCACCGTCACCACATGCACACCCCGTCCCGTGATTGCATTCAACGTCGCCGGCAGCGTCGCCACCAGCGTCTTCCCCTCGCCCGTCGCCATCTCCGCGATCCGCCCCCGATGCAACTCATATCCCCCGATCATCTGCACCGCGTAAGGCCGCATCTTCAACTCTCGCCGCGCCACCACGCACACCGCCGCGAAAATGCTCGGCAAATGCCGGTCAATCGCATCCCCATCTCGCACCGCAATCCGAATTTTATCCACGCATTGCCGCAGTTGCTTGTCCGTCATCACCGACAAATGCTCTTCCATCTCGCGCACATTCGTCACCATCCCGCGATACCGCCACGGAATCGTCTTGCGCGCCTCCCCCTTCTGCACCGTCCGCAAAAGCAGCGATTGAGAAACAGCAACAGTCATGTGGAAAAATCTCGAAACGTAAAGGTCGTGTGGGCCACCTCAGACGAACCATGCCGTCCTTCAGTTTTATCGGCGAATTTCCTGCCCAACGTCACTCCCCTTTTCAAATCCCCTCTTTGCGTTGCCGCTCCTCCAAGCCTACTATCCATTCATCGGATCGGCTTTTATCGGAGCACTCCATGTCGCATCCCTTCACCAACAAACTCATCGATTCCACCAGCCCCTACCTGCTTCAACACGCCCACAATCCCGTCCAATGGTACCCCTGGTCCGCCGAAGCCCTCGCCCGCTCCCGCTCTGAAAACAAACCCATCTTCCTCTCCATCGGCTACTCCGCCTGTCACTGGTGCCACGTCATGGAACGCGAAGTCTTCGAAAACCCCGACATCGCCGCCCTCATGAACGAACACTTCATCAACATCAAAGTCGATCGCGAAGAACGACCCGATCTCGACGACCTCTACATGCTCGCCACCCAGGTCATGTCCGGTGCCGGCGGCTGGCCCATGTACGTCTGGCTCACCCCCGACCTCGAACCCTTCTACGCCGGCACCTACTTTCCCCCCGCCGATGGCCACGGCCGCCCCGGCTTCCCCAAACTCGAACTCGCCCTCGCCAGCGCCTGGAAATCCCGCGAGGCCGACCTTCGCTCCCAGGCCCAACGCGTAGTCGAAGCCATCAAAATCCACGCCGACGAGTCCACCAACGCCCCCGCACCAACCCCCATCCCTCTTCCCGCCTGGCTCCAATCCGCCGTCGAGCAAAACGCCGATCGCTTCGATGATGAACATGGCGGCTTCGGCCACGCCCCCAAATTCCCGCCGCACGCTACGCTCCTGCTTTTCACCCAACTCCTCGCGCATCCCCATCCTCAACGGCCTTCCGCCACGCGCGAACGCATCCAGCAAATGCTCACCACCACTCTCGACGGCATGGCCCGTGGCGGTATCTACGACCACATCGGCGGTGCCTTCTCCCGCTACTCCACCGACGAACGCTGGCTCGTCCCCCACTTCGAAAAAATGCTCTATGACAACGCCCAACTCGCCCCCGTGTATGCTCGCGCCTCCCAGTTGCTCCAACGCGATGACTACGCCCGCCACACCCTCGATTTCTGGCTCCGCGAAATGACCTCTCCCGACGGTGCCTTCTTCTCCACCCTCGATGCCGACTCCGAAGGCGCAGAAGGAAAATTCTACGTCTGGACCGTCGACGACATCTACGCCGCCATCGGCCATACCCCAGACGCCGAACTCCTCTGCGAGCACCTCGGCATCACCACCGCCGGAAACTGGCACGAATCCCCCGTCCCCGGTGGCTGCGTGCCCTGTGAAAGCGAAACACCTGAAGAACTCGCCTCCCGCATCCCCATGGATGCCGCCCGCATCCGCACCCACCTCGATCAACTCCTCTTGACTCTCCGCGCCTATCGCGCCCTCCGCATCCCTCCCGCACGCGATGACAAAATTCTCACCGGTTGGTGCGGCCTCATGATTTCCGCCCTCGCCTCTTCCGGCGCCGCCCTCCATGAACCCCGTTACCTCGACGCCGCACGCCGCGCCGTCACCTTCCTCCACACCCAACACACCGACGCCACCGGCCGCCTCCTTCGTACCAGCCGCAATGGCCACGCCCACACCCTCGCCTTTCTCGAAGATCACGCCTTCCTCCTCCTCGGCCTCCTCGATCTCCACGACGCCACCCGCGATCCCCACCTCCTGCAATCCGCCACCACTCGCGCCGACACCCTCCTCCGCGAATTCCAGGACCAATTCCGCGGCGGCTTTTTCTTCATCAGCGAACAACATGAAAAACTCTTCGTCCGCATGAAAAACGCCGGCGACAACGCCACTCCCTCCGCCAACGGTGTCACCATCCGCGCCCTCCTGCGCCTCTCCGAACTCACCGGCAATTCTGCTTATCGCACCGCCGCCCTCCGCGCCGTCGCCGCATTCGCTCCGCACATCCAGCGAAATCCCTCCTACTTCCCCACCATCCTCACCGGCCTCGTCGAACATCCCCTTCCTCTGCCCGCAAATCAAAACGCTGTTTCGCCCCTCCCGTCGCACATCCTCTCCCTCGCTCCCATCGCGCCTCAATCTGCCATCGTCGGCGAAAAAATCACCCTTCCAATTCTCGTCACCATCGCCGCAGGCTTTCACTTGCGTTCGCCCGCTCCGTCCGAAAAGGAAGCCATCGCCACCGTCGTCCGCATCCATGGCACCGGCCCGCTCGCCCGCGCCGCCCACATCACCTACCCCGAGCCCCTTTCCCTGCACGAAAATGGCCTCTCTTTTCCAGGGTACGCCGGGCCCACGCAATTCCTCGCCACCCTTCAAATTCCCACCGATATTCCATTAGGTTCGCACACCCTGCGCGCTATTATTGAAGCACAGGCCTGCACATCTTCCTCTTGCCTGCCCCCCCAAGTCGTCGGCGTCGATTTCACCCTCATCATCGCCGCGCCCTGAAACGCCTCGCCCGCATCCAGATATTCTCCTCACATTTTGTCCCAAAATTTATCAAAGACACTTTTCAACGTGTCGATAAAGGTCGGTATGCTTACACTTCTCGTCCCCTCAAATCAATTCCCCACCCCGCCCGCTGCGGCCAAACCGCCCGTGCCCCGCGTTCCCCCCCGCGTCTACGCCCGCCTCGTACGCGAACTGAAACTCAACTACAAATTTGCCCTTCGTCCATGGCGCAAATCCATGACCGGTATGGCCTGGGAACTAAAATACGCCGACGGCCGCATCCAACGCCTCATCGCCGCCCCCCGTCCCCGCGGCCCAGTCTCCGCCGCCATCTTCCTCCACGAAGTCGGCCACCACGCCATCGGCTTCCACCGCTACGCCTCCCGCGCCCTCGAAGAATTCTACACCTGGCAATGGGCCTTCCGTGAAATGGAAACCCGCCAAATCCCCGTCACCACCGCCGTCCTAAAACACTACGACGCCTCCATGCACCACTACACCCGCCCCTGACCACCCCATCACGAACTCCGCCCGAAGTAAACCCCACCCCCTCGCCGACATTTCAAGAGGGATCTCGGCGCTTCCCTCGTGACCTTCGCGTCTTCATGGTTCCACCACCCCTCACTTCTCAAAAAAGTCCCGCACCAAATCCCGATACTCCGGCGGCAGATCCTGCTTCTGCAAATCATCCATCGCCTTCGCCTTCGCATCCCGAATCTGACTCTCATACGTCACGATCGACGGATCCTTTTTATCCGCCAGCGACTTGATGTCCATCGACCCCTTCGACGGTTTGTGCGTGTTGATCGTGCTCAGCGCCTTTTCCATTCTCCCCACCGACTTCACATCGACCGACTCATAAATCTTCACAAACTTCCCTTCTTTCCCGATCTGGTCCGGATTGTCATTGCTCGGACCAAACCCCCCCGGATTTCGCAAATTCGTCGAACCGGCCGCCCCCTCCTCCGCCTGCGCCACCCCCGACCCCGCCCCTTGCCCTTGACCCTCGCCTCCCTTTTCGCCCCCCTTGCCTCCTGCACCATCTGCCTTCTCACCCCCCTGTTCCCCCCCCTGTTCCCCC